>MNES01000071.1 GCA_001917815.1 Chloroflexi bacterium 13_1_40CM_65_17
CAGACGATCGCCATCAGGTCACCGGCAACCGAGGTCATGTGCGGGTAGACGACGCACAGCACCGCGTCGGCGGCGATGGCCGCGTCGATGGCGTTCCCGCCGTCGCGAAGCACCTGCGCGCCGGCCTCGGTCGCGAGCCGGTGGGGCGTGGCGATGACCCCTTTGGTCACGAACTAATTATTGGGGTCCCCGCGAACTCACGGCTTTAGCCTCCGATTTCGTGGGGTCAAATTATCGCGGTGTGATGAACTCGATCGCGCCAGGCTGGATCTCGAAGAACGCGGGCAGGAAGCCGGGATCCTCGCCGTCGACGTCGATGCGGACCTTCTCTGTGGAGCTGACCGCGATGCGCTTGCCGTACATCAGGTGCATTTTCGGGTTGTGCTCGTCCAGGTGGGCCCCGCTCCGGATCGTCCCCATCCCCCGGATGGTCTCGATCTTGCCGGCGTCACCGATGAGGACGACGTCGAACACCCCGTCAGTGGGCGATGCGGTCGGCGCCATGCGCATGCCGCCTCCGTAGTACTGGCAGTTGGCGATCACGACCTGCATCGCCCTGAGGTCGTGAGTCACGCCGTCGACGACAACGTTCATCGGCTTGTTCTTCCAACTCATGAGCGCCATGAACGATGCCGCCATGAAGGTCACGCTGCCCAGCCGCTTTTTGCTGTTGTTGACGCGATACACGACTTCGCCGCCGAGGCCCGCGTCGGCGATGTTGATGAAATGGCGGACTCCTGTGCTGCCATCGGGCGCCTGATAGGAGACGCAGCCTGCATCAAGCCGTCGGGGAATCCCCGTCTGCAGGACCTGCAGCGCCGCTCTCGGGTCGAGCGGGATCTTCAGCGTGCGCCGGAAGTCTCCGCCGGTCCCCAGGGGCAGCATCGCCAGGCGGCTGGTGGTCGGGAGCGGCGCGCCGTTGTGAAAGAAGCCGTTGACGACCTCATTGAGGGTGCCGTCACCACCGACCGCAACGATCACGGGTCGCGACTCTCGCACGGCACGCTCGGCGATGGCTGTCGCCTCGAGAGGTCTCGTTGTCAGAACGGCGTCGTACTTGAGCCCGGTCGACGGCAGCCAGCCGGTGATCGCAGCCCATTCGCGCCCGGACTTCCCACCTCCGGAGGTCGGGTTGACGATGAAGAGTACTTCGGCCACGCTAACGCACGCCTCCGAGCGCGCGCGGGTTCATGACCCCGGACGGATCGATCGCCTCCTTGACCGCTCTCCAGACGCGCATCCAACCCCCCATCTCGTCAGCGACCCATCGAGCCCGAGACTGTCCGGTCCCGTGGTGGTGGCTGATCGTAGCGCCGAGCTCAAGTGCCGATGTCATCGCGCCCTCCCACGCTCGGTTGTAAGCCGAGCGAGCCTCGTCTTCAGTGTCCCTCGCGCCCGCGAACGTGAAATAGGCGCAGCAGCCCTGCTCATAGGCATGACTGAAGTGGCATAACGCCAGCCCATCGGCCGAAATTGCGTGCTTCACCCGCGCATGGAGGTCTGGCAGCACGGTCCACGGCGCAGCCAGCTCGATCGTGTCGACGTACGATCCAGGAGGCTCGAGCAGCGACGTCAGACGCTCCGCGGAGAGATCGAACCGGTGGCGCTGCCACCGCAGCCAGGGCTCCTCACCGAGATCGGTCGCGGCTCCCGACATCTCCCTGACCGCTTCGGCTTCCGCGCGGGCCACCCTTTCGAGTCCGGCGGTCGCGACCACGAGCAAGCAGCCGCCGCTTGGCAGGTCATAGCCGTTGAAGGCCGCATCCTCGGGGTCGTAGAGCCTCATGACGAGCGGGCGGACCCCGGTCTGCATGATCGCGCGCATGGCTTCGAGACCGGCCGGCAGGTCGGCGAAACCATAGCCGCGCCCCATCACCGACGTCGGGAGTCGATGTACGCGCAGGACCGCTTCCAGGATGACGCCGAGGCCCCCCTCGGATCCAAGCCACAGCTCGTGGAGCGCCGGTCCGACAGCAGAGCGCGGTCCTGGGCGTGGTGCGGCGAAAGTTCCGTCCGGCATTACTACAGCCAACCCCATCACCAAGTCTTCGATGCTGCCGTAGCGACTGGACTCCTGACCTGACGACCGCGTCGAGCACAGACCTCCCACGGTGGTGCCTGGCAATGAGCTTGGGAAATGTCCCAGCGTGAGGCCGCGCTTGTTGAGGTGCTCTTCGAGAGCCATGCCGTTGACGCCGGACTCGCAGCGGCAGGTCAGGTTTGTCTCGTCGACTTCGAGAATGCGGTCGAACGCGCCCATGTCGATCACGAGCTCGCCGCCTTCCGGCGCCAGCGCCCCGCACACACCGCTGCCGCCCCCGAGCGGCGTGACCGCCACACGGTGGGCAACCGCCCATCTAAGGATCGATGCCACCTGCTCCCGGCCAGACGGCCGAGCCACGAGCACGCGCCAGGGTTCCCTTCCCGCGCGCTCCTCCATGATCGCCAGGGGCCACAGGTCACGCACCGGCGCGAGCGTGAGCGCTGCGGCACCGACGATGGCTTCGAGCTCTTGTCTCATGCGCGTGCTTTTGCTGCCCATCGGCCGGCGAGCCAACCAGTAAGGATCGGCACTCCGAATCCGCACGCGCCTGCGTAGTCGTAGCCTCCGAGCACCGCTCCAGCCGCGTACAGGTTGCCGTACGGAACCTGACCCGCTTCATCGAGTGGATGAAGCTCCGCATCAGTTCGCAATCCGCTGCGCAGCTCCTCGGCCGCATCGATGTACTGGAGGTGCTGCAGCCGCGTCCCGGCGGCGCCGACCGGATTGCCGTTGTGATAAACGCCGAGGTTCAACAGCGGCTCCCTGGTGACGCGGCCACCGTCGAGGCCGCCCCCGATGTGGTGACCGGTCGCGAGGATGAAAGAGTCCGCCCGCAATGTCCGGTCGCCCGCGCGCACCGACGTGATTCGCCCGCGAGCAGACTCGACCGACTGCACGTTGGCGTTGATCGACCCTAGCCCGATCGCCTGTTGTAGCCGCCAGCCATGAGGCGACGGCGGCGCCGAGAGCAGTTCGAAGGAATCTGGCGGCAGGTTCGTAAACCCGGGTGGATACGCGGCTGTGGCCGCCCTGGCTTTCGCAAGCGCCGGCGCCCGACGGCCGTAAAGATCGGTCACCGAGGCCGACTGCGGTAAATCCGAAATCGAGACCTGTTCGGCAAAGGCTTGGATTCCGTGCAGCTCGGTGAGGGCTTGCGCGGTCGCGGCCGCATCGTAGTCGCCCACCTCCGCCACTCCGACCACCGCCACCCTTCGTCCCATGAGCGATTGCAGCTCACCGGGCGCGACCGTGGCCGGGATCAGGTTGCCGGGCCGGGCCAGCCCGTGGATGTCGGCATACATCCCGCGCGTGCGCCAGCCGCCTTCAACTTTCAGGCCGTCTCTCTCGAGCGCGAAAAGCAGTGATTGGATCGCCGTGTCGAGCTCTGATGCCAATCGCACCGAGTCAAGCCCTAGCCGCGTGAACGGATGATGTGGCTGCGTCTTCAGGATGAACTCGAGGTCGTCGACCACCTCCATCGCCCCCGCATACAGGGCGCTGGCCCCCGGTGCGCGTGCGACCACGGTTACGTCAGCGCCTTCGCGGCGCGCGCCCAGCGCGGCGCAGTAGCCGGCGATGCCACCTCCAATCACCATGACCCTGCTCAAGGCCTGACGATCCGCCTCGTATCGGCAACGTCGCGCTTCAGCTGCTGGACCAGGTCGTCGACGGTCGGAAACGCGATGTCCGGGTGGAGGTAGCGAACAAATCGAAACTCGAGCCGCTGCTGATACAGGTCGCCTTCGAAGTCGAGCAGAAATCCTTCGACGCGAAGCTGTGTGCCTCCGAACGTCGGCCGGTATCCAACCGAGAGCGCCGCGATGAAATCACCTTCGGGGGCTTTGGCTCTGCCCGCATATGCGCCGAGCGCCGGCACCAGCTTGTTGGGCTCGATGGCGATGTTGGCGGTGGGGAAACCAAGCGATCGGCCGACCCTGTCGCCCGCCTCGACCGGCCCCGACATCGAGTACTCGCGCCCGAGCAGCCGGTTTGCCAACTCCATGTCGCCAAGAGTCACGAGCCGCCGCACCTCGCTGCTGTGCAGGGCCTTTCCATCGACCATGAACGGAGGCACGACGTCGACCGCGAAGCCATGGTCGCGGAGCCAGTTCGCATTGCCGCGGCGCTCGTTTCCGAACGCAAAGTCGAAGCCGATGACCCACCGCCGTACATCCATCACCGCGGCGAGCTGGTCGACAAACTCTTGCGGCGAGAGGGCCGCGAGCGCACGGTCGAACCGCAGCACGATTGCATGCTCGATCCCGTGCGACTCGATGCGCGCCAGCTTCTCCTGCAGCGTGGTGATCGACTGCGGGCAGTTCGCCGGGTCGAGGACGCATCGCGGGTGCGGCTCGAAGGTGATCAGTGCCGGCTGCGCCTTCTCACTCTTCGCTGCCGCGACCGTTCTCCGGATCACGTCGGCATGACCCAGGTGCACGCCGTCGAAGCTCCCGACGGTCAGAGCGACGGCGCCGATCGGGCTCGAGGGGAGCCCGAAATAAATCTTCAGCTGAGGACCTTTTCGGGCACGAACGTGCGGCGGAGGGGGTCGGTGTGGCCGAGTGCGACGAGGCGGCCCGCGGAGTCGTGTGCGCGGACGGCCCCCGGACCCGGTTCGGGCAGCACGCGAACCGAGCGTCCCTGGCGGACCATCGCCTCCTGCTCGACGTTGAGCCGTACCCGCTCCATTTCCGGCAGTATGACTTCGGCTGGGAGCAGCCGGCCGCGAACGGACTCAGCGCTGGTTTGCGAGTTGAGGACCATCGCGGTCTCGACCGTCAGCGGGCCGTATCCGGTCCGCACGAGGCGGCCCAGGTAGCCCCCCACCCCCAACCGCCGGCCCAGGTCGCGAGCGATCGAGCGCAGGTATGTCCCGCTGCCACAGCGGATTTCCACCCGCGCCATCGCCGAGGCCCCAGAGACGAAGTCGAGCAGGCGGGCGCCGTACACCTCGACCTCGCGCGCCGGCGGCTTGGGGACTTCACCCTGCCTTGCGAGTCGGTATGCGCGCTTGCCGTCGACCTTGACCGCTGAGAACGCAGGGGGTTCCTGGAGGATGCGGCCGGTGAAATGCGCCAGCGCGCCGGCGATGTCCTCCGCGGTCAGCGCGCTGGGGTCGCCTTGCGGCTGCGGCTCCGCCTCAGCGTCATCGGTCGCCGTCACGAAGCCCAGGTGGATGTCCGCGACATATGTCTTGGGCAGCCGGTGGGCGAACTCGGCGAGGCGAGTTGCGGATTCGAAGAGGATTGGCAGCACTCCGGTCGCCAGCGGGTCGAGCGTGCCGGCATGCCCCACGCGGTGCGCCCCGGTCAGGTGACGCAGCTTACGCACCACCTGAAACGAGGTCTCACCCGCGGCCTTGTCAACGTTGAGGACGCCGGTCGGAAACGGGACCCCCTCAGCGTTTCGATGAGGCGGCACCGATCGCCTCCTTGGCCGCCGTCAAAACCAGCCGGACCGCCTCGTCCATCGGCCTCTGGATCTCGGCGCCCGCCGCTCGGATGTGGCCGCCGCCCCCGAAGGTCGCGCACAGGGCCGCCGCATCGACTCCACCGCGGCTGCGCACGCTGATCTTCGTCAGATCGGTCGAGACCTCCTTGAAGAGGATCGCCAGCTCCAGTCCCGCGATGCTGTTGAGGGTGTCGATGATGCCCTCCGACTCGGCCATCACGGCACCCGCCTCGCGCAGCATCCGGCGCGTCACCTTCGCCCACGCCAGCCTGCCCTCGAGCTCGATGCGCATCGTCGCCAACGCAAGACCGCTGAGCTTCAGCGTGGTTTCGGGCCGCATCTTGTAGACCTGCGTGGCTATATGACCGGGATCGGCGCCGAGCCGGGCCAGGCGCGCGGCATCCTCGAGCGCTCTCGGGGTCGTGTTCTCGTGGCGGAACCCTCCCGTGTCGGTGAGAAGCGCCACATAGAGATTGGTGGCCATCGTGGGCGTGATCGGATAGTCGAGGTGGTCGAGAAGCTCCATCACCATCTGGCCGACCGCGGATGCTTCGGGATCGATCACGTTGATATCGCCGAATCGGGAGTTCGAGGGATGGTGATCGATGTTGACGATCGTGGCGTGCGACGCGATCTGCTTGACGCTGCTCCCCGACCGTTCCAGGTTGCCGGAGTCGAAAAAGAACACCAGCTCCGGATCGGTGCCCGCCGGTGGCTCCACTTTGATCTCGTCGAACCCGGGCAGGAACGCATACGTATCGGGCAGCGGCGGCGGGATGACGACCCATACGTGTTTGCCCGCCGAGCGCAGGGCCTCGGCAAACGCAAGGCTGCAGCCGAGCGTGTCGCCGTCGGCGTCCTTGTGCCCGAAGATCAGGATCTCCTGGTTGGCTTCGATGAGTTCCTTGATCTCGTCGTAGAGGTGGCGAGACTTGGTCTTCGCGGTGGCTATCGCTTCTCCTCCTCTGAGTTCGGAAGAACTTCCTTGAGCAGCTCCGATATATGAACGCTGTACTCGATCGACGGGTCGAGCTCGAAGCGCAGGTCAGGCGAGAATTTGAGATTCTGCAGCCTGCGGCCAAGCTCGTGCCGGATCAGCCCCTTGGCCGAGTCGAGCCCCTTGATCGACGCCTTCTGCTCGTCGGGGTTGCCGAGAACGCTGACGCGCACGCGAGCCTGTCGAAGGTCAGGCGACATGCGCACGGCGGTGATGCTGACGAAACCGATCCGTGGATCCTTCAGCTCGCGACGGATTATTGACATGATCTCCTCGCGCACCTGCTCCCCGACCTGATCGGCGCGGTAGCTCGTCATAGCGACCTCCGCAGTCAGCAAAGGCAACTGACTTAGATTTCTTCCCGCTCGAGGCGGTACGTCTCCATCGTGTCACCGGGCTGAAAAGCCTCGAAGCTCTCGAGCCCGATGCCGCACTCCTGTCCCGCCGGCATCTCCCGGACGTCCTCTTTGAAATGCTTGAGCGAGCTGATCCGGCCTTCGAAGACCAGCTCTTTCCCCCGGAACAGCTTGACCCATCCGCCGCGCGAAACCTTGCCCTCGGTCACGCGACTCCCGGCGATGACGCCCAGGCGGGGGATCTTGATCGGGGTGATGACCTCGACCTTGCCCTCGCGGATCTGGCGGTAGGTCGGCTCGCGCAAGCCCTTGGCCGCGCGCTCGACATCCTCGGTGAGCTTGTAGATGACGTCGTAGTAGCGAACCTCGACCTTCGCGCGTTCCGCCGCCGCTTGCGCGGCGGGGGTGGGCTTGAGGTTGAAACACACGATGATCGCGTTCGAGACGCCGGCGAGGAGCAGGTCGGAGTCGCTGACTGCGCCGACGCCCTGGCCGACGATCTTGATCGCCACCACGGGATCCTCGATCTTCTGCAGCGCGGCCAGCACGGCCTCGAGGGTGCCCTGCGCGTCTGCCTTGACCACGAGGCTGAGCTCCTTGACCTCGCCCTCCTTGGCGCGGCGAGCCAGCTCTTCCAGCGTGATACGCGGCGCAACATCCTTCGCCGCCTCTAGGGTTCGGCGCTCCGTGAGCTTGGTGAGCGCGATCTGACGCGCCGCCTTCTCGGAACCGACCACCTGGAAGATGTCGCCGGCCTGCGGCACCTCGCTCATACCGGACACCACCACCGGAGTTGCGGGCGGGGCCTCGGTGACGCTCTGTCCGCGGTCGTCTGTGAGGGCGCGCACGCGGCCGTAGATGTGGCCGCACACGAAGTCATCGCCGACCTTGAGCGTTCCGGCCTGAACGAGCACGGTGGCCACCGGTCCGCGACCTCGCTCGAGGTGCGCGTCGACGACCGTGCCGATCGCGTTGCGGTCGGGGTTGGCCTTGAGCTCGAGGATGTCCGACGACAGGACGATCGTCGTCAGCAGGTCATCGATGCCCTGGCCGGTCTTGGCGCTCAGGTGGACGCACTCGAGCTCGCCGCCGTAGTGGCGTGTGACGAGGCCCTGCGCCGCAAGCTCCTGGTGGACGCGCTCTGGGTTGGCGTTGTCCTTGTCGATCTTGTTGATCGCGACGATGATCGGGACCTTCGCCGCGCGAGCGTGATGGATGGCCTCGATTGTTTGCGGCATCACCCCGTCATCAGCGGCGACGACCAGGACCACGAGGTCGGTGACCTGCGCGCCTCGGGCACGCATCGCGGTGAACGCTTCATGGCCTGGTGTGTCGATGAACACGACTTCGTGCCCGTCCGCGGTCTCGATCTTGTAAGCGCCGATGCGCTGCGTGATGCCGCCGGCCTCACCAGCGGCGACACGCGTCTTGCGGATGGCGTCGAGGATCGAGGTCTTGCCGTGGTCGACATGGCCGAGCACCGTGACGATCGGCGGTCGCTGGACGAGCTTGGTCGGGTCCTCGTTGGCGACTGAGAAGAGCTCCTCGCGCGAGGTGGTGACAACGTCGCCTGCACCCTCCGCGGATTCGACGGCGACCACATCCTCGCTCTTGACCGGCTCCACCGTGAAACCGAACTCGTCAGCGACGATCTCCGCGGTTGAGAAGTCGATGACCTGGTTGATGGTGGCCAGGATCTTGGACGCCATCAGCTTCTTGATGACCTCAACCGGGCTGACGCTCAGTTTCTCGGCGAGGTCCTTGACCGACAAGGTCGGCGGCAGCACGACCTTGCGATCGCCGTTGGGCTCGACCTTGACCGCGACCGAAGCCGGCTTGAAGGCCGAGCGGGCAGCCTCGATCGCGCCCGGCGCCAGTGGCGCCGCAGCGTTCCGCGTCAGCCGGCGCTGCTGGAGAAAGTTCACCAGCTCCTTTTGGCTGATCCCGAGTTCGCGCGCGAGTTCGTGGGCTTTCATGTCCGAACGTATGATTATGCCGCCCACGCCGAATTCGAAACTTGGCGGCCGCCGCCCTAGACGCCCAGCTGCACCCACACCTCAGGACTGACCACAGCCTTGAGGGCTCGCTCCAAAGCCTTCTTTTTCCGAGCGATTTCGATGCAGGAAGGGTCGCGGTGGAGGTAGGCGCCGCGGCCGCGGGCGTGGCCGCCCGGGTCTATCGCGGCCCTGCCGCTTGGGTCGCGGACGACACGCACCAGCGTCCCCTTCCCCGCCTCCTGGCGGCATGCCACGCAGGTGCGGATCCCCACCCGGCCGGGACGCTTCGCGTCCGGGCCACCCTCCCCACCAGTGGGGAGGTCGTCACGGCGCGGGTTCGGCATCACCTGGCGCGTCACCCTCACCGGCTTTGATATCGATGCGATAACCGGTGAGCTTGGCAGCAAGGCGAGCGTTCTGGCCGTCCCGACCGATGGCGAGGGAGAGCTGCGCCTTGGGTACCAGGACCGTCGCGGTTCGAGTGCCCCGGTCGATGGTCACCGAGTCCGCTTTGGCCGGGCCGAGCGACGATGCCACGAACACCTCGGGATCGTCCGACCACGGCACGATGTCGACGTGCTCGTTGGCAAGCTCGCTCAGGATGGCGCGATGCCGGACACCCTTGGGCCCGACGCAAGCGCCGACCGGATCGATGCCCGGTTCGGTGGCCGAAACCGCGATCTTCGTGCGTAGGCCAGGCTCACGTGCGATGGCGCGCACCTGGACGGTGCCGGCTTTGATCTCAGGCACTTCAGCTTCCAACAGCCGATGCACGAACATCCGGGCCGCGCGCGAGACCCGGACCTGCGCTTGTCGCGGGTTGCGCTGCGCGTCCAGGATGACCACGAGGACCGGCTTGCCCGGCACCAATTGCTCGCCCGGAATCTGCTCCTCGGGCGGCATGACGCCTTCGGCACGGCCCAGGTCGACATATACAGTGCCCGCTTCCATTCGATCGACGACGCCGGTGGCGAGCTCACCCCGGTGCTCGGCGACATCTCGCAGGACCTTGTCGCGCTCGAGGTCATGGATGTGCCGCAGCACCGCGTGCTTGGCGGTCTGTGCAGCCATGCGCTTGAAGTCTTCCGAAGGGAGAGTGCGGACCGCCTGGCTGCCGTCGGCGCGGACGACCCGACTCGTGACCTCGAGCGCCCCGGTCTTCGTGTCGAGCTTCACCCGCACGTCGCCCGGCGGATTGAATGCGCGCACGTAGGCCGCGGCGAGCGCTGCTTCCACCGTGTGGAGCATCTCCTCGAACGGGATGCCGACCTCCGCACAGAGCGCAGTCAGCGCTTCCGCGAGGCTTTCCGTTGACGGCTCAGATTGCGACCGCGAGCCTGCCCGCGACAACGTCATCCCATGCAATGTGAACGATTACCGGAGCTCTGCCGCGGGCGCCAAGCGCGGAGACGGCAATACCCGCCGAGTCGACCGCGACCAGCTCACCTTCGACCACCGTCTCAGACAGGCCCGTGCGGTAGCGGATGTTCACCCGCTTGCCATTGAAACGCTCGTACTCGGCATGTGCGCGCAGAGGACGCTCGGCGCCGGGCGAGGACACCTCGAGGTCGTATGGTCCCTCTATCAGACGCGAATGCTCGAGCAATGGACCCGCGACGCGGCTGACGCGCTCGCAGTCTTCGATGGTGATGGGCTCGGCGCGGTCGATCGAAACGCGCAGCGTCCGTCCCGAGTGACCCGACTGCTCGAGCGCGTAGAGCTCATAGCCCATGTGGTTGAGCGTGGGCTCGAGAAGTTCCTTGATCGACGTTATGGGCCAGGTCGGCATGTTCAGGGTCTGGGATCAGATTACCGGAGCGGCTGGAGCCTCCGCCAGACCACCAGCAGCGGGGCGGCGTTGAAGATCGAGCTGTAGGTACCGGAAACGATCCCGATCAGCAGGGCGAGGGCAAACCCCTTGAGGGTGTCGCCTCCCGAGACCAGGATCGCCACCAGAACCAGGACCACAGTGAAGCTGGTGATGATCGATCGCACCAGGGTCTGCATGATGCTGAGGTTCACGACCTGCTCGAAAGAGAGCCTCTGGCTGACGCGCAGGTTTTCGCGAATCCGGTCGAAGACGACGATGGTGTCGTGGACAGAGAAGCCGACGACCGTGAGCACTGCGGTCACGAACAGGCTGTTGATCTCTCCGATCCTCAAATCGAATCCCTTGCCGAGGATGGCGAAAACCCCGGTGAGGAGGAACACGTCATGGAGCAATGCGGCCAATGCCGAGCCGCCGAACTGGAACCCCGCCCGCCACCCTCCGGGCACGTTGCGGAAGCGGAACGTCAGCAGTACCAGGATGGCAACCGCCGCGAGGACAACCGAGAGGAGCGCGAGCTCGATCGTCTCGCCGGCGATGGTGGCGTGAGCGGAGGCGTGCGGATGATGTATCCGCCGTTGCCCGTCGAGATGACCGAGCCGCCGGCAATGTCCGCGGCGACAGCGTTCTCGACTTGAGCCTGGCTTGGCTTGCCCGGGAAGTTGACGGTGAACTCCGTGCCGCCGGCGAAGTCGATGCCGAGCCTGAAGCCGCTGTGAACCATGAAGAAGATGCCCGGGATGATGATCAGCAGCGAGAACAGGAAGTACCAGTTGCGGCGGCTGACGAAGTCGATCCTCCGCACACGCGGAGGCGCAAGCGGGGTCGCGGCCACCGGCGCCACGACCGGCATTTCCTCAGTCGCCGCTTCGATGAGCTCTTCATGCGCTGCGGCGCCGGGCTGCTCCTCTTCTTCCTCTACTTCTTCGTCGGCTGCATCCTCCGTCCGCAGCCTCCCGGCCTTCGTGTCCTCAGACTGATCGGACACGATCCACCCCCATCAGCGCCGGACGCCGGAACCGGCTCCCGGCCATGACGATCGCGAGAAGGTTGTGCGTGACGACGATCGACGAGATGAGGCTGAAAACGACGCCGATGCCCAGCGTGATGGCGAAGCCCTTGACGGGTCCGGGCCCGACGAATCCGAGGATCGTGCAGGTGATGAGGGTCGAGATGTTCGAGTCACGAATCGCGGGCCATGCGCGGCGAACCGCCGCGTCCACCGCGCCGGGGATAGTCCTCCCGGCACGCACCTCTTCTTTGAAGCGCTCGAAGATCAGTACGTTGGCATCGACCGCCATTCCCACCGAGAGGATGAACCCGGTGATACCGGCCAGCGTCAGGGTGACCGGCACGACTTTGAAGACGGCAAAGACCGCACCCGCATAGAACAGCAAGGCAAGGCTCGCGAGGAAACCAGGCACGCGGTAGTAGACGATCATGAAGATGACCACGATCGTCAGCCCGAGGAGGCCGGCCGCGATGCTGAGCTTCACCGACTCGGCACCGAGCGTGGAGCCGACCTGCTGCACGCTGAGGACCTGAAGGTCGACGGGAAGCGAGCCTGCGTTGATGCCGGTGGCGAGGTCGTTGGCGGCCTGCTGCGTGAAACCGCCCCCACCCCCGTTGATCACTGCGTTCCCGCCGAGGATCGCCTGGAGGGTCACCGCGTCGACCAGCAGCTTGGGGCAGATGGTGGTTGGTGTCGCGGTCGCGAGACAGCCGGTGTCGTAGTTCTGGGAGACCTTGTTGGAGTAGTTGGGGTCCTCCCAGTTGTCGATGTCGTTCTGGGTGAGGTCCAACCAGATGGTGAGGTGGCGGCCTGCGCAGTTGGCGGTGGGGCTGGTGTTGGGGTCGCCTGGGCAAGCGGCGACATTGGCAGTGGTCAGGTTTCCGAACAGATCGGCTCCTCGTGAGGTGAACGATATGTTCACCACCCAGCCAATTCCGTTCTGGTCGATGGCGGCGGTCGCGCTTGCGATGTCATCGCCCGTGAGGCCGGTGAAGGCGGGCTTGTAGCCCGGCTGGGGGCCTCCTGTCACCTTCGAATCCGGGACCCACTTCGTATAGACGAGCTTGTTGACGGCTCCGATCACCTTCTGCGCCTGGTCGGCGGTGACGCCGGCGAGGTCGACGGTGATGCGGTCGTTGTTCGACCCGGCGCCGCGAATCTCGGGCTCGCTGACGCCCAGAGAGTTGACGCGCTTGGAGATGACCGTGATCGTCCGCTGTTGCACGGTCGCACGCGATTGACCGGGTGGAAAGTTCGTGAGCCTGTAATCGATGTGAGTGCCTCCCGCCAGGTCGAGGCCTTTGTGGAAGTAGAGCTGCCAGCCGCCAAAGTTGGGCGGCAGTCCCGGCACGTTGCCGGTGAGCTGGTAGTGGTTCGCGATCCGGTAGACGTAGCCCGCTCCGTCGACGAAAAGGGAGAAGAGAAGGATGCCCACGATGAGCAGGCGAACCGGCCAGCTGAGGACTAACTGCACAGCCGAAACAGTCTAAAGCGTGAAGGATGGCGCCCTGCTTCCCGCTACTGTCCGGCCGCTGCAAGGCACACCGTCGGCGATTCCGCGCGCGGGTGAGATGGTCTGGGGAACCCAGACCATCTGGCGCCATCGTTCACTTCGGTCTGAAATCCGCACCCAGCCACCGCGATTTCAGACCGGAAAGGAAGTGGATATTTAGTTAGTTCAGTGGCTTACCGCTGCCGGAACAGCACGTTCAGGACGATCGTGAGGATGACCGACAGGATGATGCTCGTCGCGATCGGGATGTAGACGGTCACGTTGCCGCTCTTGAAGGTGATGTCGCCCGGCAAGTGGAAGCGGCCGAAGAGCATGAGCGCTCCGCCAACCACGATCATCAGCACCCCCGCCAAAAGCAGCAGGCGGCCGGCGTCGGCCACGTTTTACATAGTGCGCTCTTACAGGAGGCGCGTCTGAAGAGGGCCAGGATCGGGGAGGTCGATGCCCAGGTGGCGGTAGGCGAGCTCTGTAGCCACGCGACCCCTCGCCGTTCGGGCCAGGAAGCCGATCTGGATCAGATACGGCTCGTGCACGTCCTCGATGGTCTCGGGCTCCTCGGACAGCGACGTCGCGATGGTGTCCAGGCCGACGGGCCCGCCCTTGAACTTGGTGATGACGGTTTCGAGCAGCTGGCGGTCGAGCGGCTCCAACCCGATGGCGTCGATGTCCAGCATCGCCAGCGCCTGCTTCGTCGCATCCGCCGTGGCTCGGCCGTCGCCACGCACCTGCGCGTAGTCGCGCACCCGCCGGAGGAGGCGGTTGGCGATTCGCGGCGTGCCCCGTGCCCGCCTCGCGATCTCAGCGACCGCGTCGTCGTGGATCTCGATCTCGAGGATGCGAGCCGAACGCCGGACGATGCTCTCCAGCTCCGATTTGCTGTAGAAATCGAGCCGGTACACGGCCCCGAAGCGATCGCGCAATGGTCCGCTGAGCAATCCCTGCCGTGTCGTGGCGCCGACGCATGTGAAGTGCGGCAGCGGCAGAGTCGCCGCGCTCGCCCCAACGCCCTTTCCCAGCACAGCGTCGAATCGAAAGTCCTCCAGTGCGGGATACAGCGACTCTTCGACCACGCTGTTGAGCCGGTGTATCTCGTCGATGAAGAAAACGTCGCGGGTGGTGAGGTTGAGCAGGATCGAGCCGAGCGCGCCCTGGTGGTCGATGGCCGGTCCTGAGGAAACCTTTATGGTGACCCCCAGCTCGTTGGCGATGATGTGCGCCAGGGTGGTCTTGCCAAGACCCGGCGGCCCGCAGAGCAGCACGTGCTCGACCGGCTCGCCGCGGCGGCGCGCCGCCTCGAGCAGGATTCCGAGATTGTCACGGACCTGCTGCTGGCCGATGTACTCCGAGAGGAGTCGCGGTCGCAGCGTGAGGTCGAACTGTTCGTCGTCAGCCCGAGCGTCGAGCACGACGTCCTTTTCGCTCATTTGCGCCCGAGAGCCTTGAGCGCGACCGCCAGTGCTTCCTGCGTCGATGGCGACGACTGCCAGTCCACGGCCTCGAGCCCTGCTCGCGCTTCCTGAGACGAGAATCCGAGGTTGCGAAGCGCCGACTCCACGGCTTTGGGTACGGCGCCATCGCCGGCCAAGGCGGCAGCGCGCGGGACGGCTTCGAACTCCGCGGCCGCATCCAGCTTCGGCTTCAGCTCGATGATCACCTTCGCGGCCGTGCGAGGACCGACACCGCTAGCCCGGCGTATAGGCGCTGCATCCTCGCTCACTATCGCTCTCTTGAGCACCTCGAGGCTGGCGGCGCTGAGGATGTTCAAGCCGACCTTCGGACCGACACCGTCGACCTGGATCAGCATTTCGAACAGGTCGAGCTCTTCGACGGAAGCGAAGCCATAGAGGTTGAGCTGATCCTCGCGCACGTGGGTGTGGATGTCGAGCTCGAGGTCACCGCCCGGAGCCGGCACCCGCTGTCGAGTGGTGGTGCTGACGCTGACCATATAGCCCACGCCACCAACATCGATGACGACGAAATCTGGTCCCGCGCGCTGCACCTTGCCTTTCAGGTGTGCGATCACTCGAAGTGCGCCCTGCGCGCGCCCGGCGGAGTGGCCGCTCGAGAGAATTGACGGCTGCGCGCGTGGCATACAGCGATGGCGATGGCGTCGAGCGCGTGATCGTCGAGCCTGCCCTCCGGCAGCTTCACCTGCGCGGCCAGCATGCGCGCGATCTGCTCTTTGTCCGCCTTGCCATAGCCGGTGATGACGATCTTCACCTGCGCCGGCTTGTATTCGAACACTGGAATGCCGCACTCCTCGAGGACGGCGAGTATCGCTCCACGCGCCTGCGCGACCCCGATGGCGCTGGTCGCATTGCGGCCCATGAAGAGCTCCTCGAGCGAAGCCTCGCCTGGCTTGCTCTCCGCCAGCAGCTCGCGCAGGTGACGCGTGATCTTCAAGAGCCGTGCGCCATCAGGTCCGGGGTTCGTGATCAACGTCGAGGACGACACGACTGTGCCGGGTCCGGAGAGCAATGCGAACCCGGTGCCGGCCAGCCCGGGGTCGATACCGAGGATCAAAGGCGAAAGGGAGGACTGCGGTCCTCCCTTTCGGAAACCCACCTCGGGTTTCTCCCCGCCACGATTGGCAGGCGGTTGGAAGGGAGGGTTGTCTGGGGGACGGCCGGAATAAATCCGCCCTACTTGCGACCTGTCAATGGATTCCATTCATACCTGTGCTGAGACGCGTTCAAGGACGTTGGTTGGGATGTCGAAGTTGGCGTAGACCTGCTGGACGTCGTCGTCCTCTTCCAGAGACTCCATCAATCGGAGCACCCCTACGGCTTTGTCTTCGCCGACGGGGACGGTTTGCTTCGGCTGCATCGTGATCTCGGCGTTCTCGACGGTGACGCCGAGCGACTCGAGCGCCGCCTTCACCTTCTCGAACGCGGATGGAGGAGTCGTGACCTCGACTGATTTGCCTTCCACCTGAACGTCGTCGGCACCGGCCTCGATCGCAGCCAGCGCAACCTCTTCGGGGTCTTTGTTGCCCGCGTTGGCGGTGATGACGCCCTTGCGCGCAAACATCCAGCCCACCGAGTTCGTCTCACCGAGGTTGCCGCCGAATTTCGAGAAACGGTGCCGGATGGAGGCGGAGGTTCGATTGCGGTTGTCCGTGAAGGCGTCCACCATGACCGCGACCCCGGCCGGACCATAGCCCTCGTACCGGATCTCCTCCAGCTTCTCGCCCGCCAGCTCGCCTGTGCCGCGCTTGATGGCGTTCTGAATGCGGTCGGTCGGCATGTTGATCTCGCGTGCCTTTTGCATCGCGAGGCGCAGCCGGAAGTTGCCGTCGGGGTTGCCGCCGCCCTCTTTGGCCGCGATGGTGATCTCGCGGCTGGCGCGGGTGAAAGCCTGGCCGCGCTTGGCGTCGACGACCGCCTTTTTGTGCTTGATGCCGGCCCATTTCGAATGGCCAGACATCAGAAACTGCCTCCGAACATGCTTTCGATCATTTTAGTCTGATAAACCGGCGGCGAGCCGAGATGACATCACCGGGCGACGCCTGAGCGTTCTCGTCAACTTTCTCGCCATTCTTGCGGACGCCTCCTTGCTGGGCGAGCCGCCGGGCGTCGTTCCGACTCTTTGCGATTCCTGTCTCGACGAGCAGACTGACGATGTCGGTCGCGCCGCCAACGTGGTGCTCCTCGACAGTCTCGGGTTCCTCCTTGCGGACGAACTGCCTGACGAACGCGGCTTCGGCGCGAGCCGCGGCATCCTCCCCATGCAGTCGCTTGACCAACTGACGTGCAAGCGCAGCTTTGGCATCGCGTGGTGGCAGCTTCAGGATCTCGTCCGCTTTTTCAGTCGGGAGTCCGGAGACCAATCGCAGGTACTTCTCGATCAGCGGGTCTGGAATCGACATCGTCTTGCCGTAGATCTCTTCCGGCGGCTCGGTCAGGCCGATGTAGTTGCCGAGCGACTTCCCCATCTTCAACGACCCGTCGGTGCCTTCGAGCAGGGGAAAGACCGCAATGTCCTGCGGCTCCTGGCCGTACGCCTTCTGAATCTCGCGGCCGAACAGCAGGTTGAAGAGCTGGTCTGTACCGCCGATCTCCACATCGGCGTTGATCGCGACCGAGTCGTAGGCCTGGTTGAACGGATAGAGGATCTCGTGGGCGCCAATCGGCGTGCCTGCTTTGAGACGGTCCGCGAAGTCTTCGCGTTGCAGCACTTGCTGCAGGGTGGCCTTGCCCAGCAGGCGCAGGACGTCGGCGCCCTTCATCTCCCCCAGCCATTCGGAGTTGCGCCGGACCTCCAGCCGCTCCCGATCCAGCACGAGATGGATCTGGTCGAGGTAGGTGCGCGCGGCGGCATCGACCTGTTCGCGCGACAGGATCGGCCGGGTTTCGGAACGCCCGCTCGGATCCCCGATCATCGCGGTGAAGTCGCCAACGATCAGCACAACCGTGTGTCCGTCGTCCTGAAACGCTCGCAAGACATCGAGCACCACGAGGTGACCGACGTGCAGGTCAGGTGCGGTCGGATCGAGGCCGAGCTTGATGCGAACTTTCTCGCCCCGCTCGAGGCGATCAAACAGGTGCTCTCTGACGTGGATCTCAACGGCGCGGTTGAGAAGTTCCCCTAGGGTCGGCACCCGCGCCTACGCGTTGACTGGGCCGGGGCCGAAGTAGATCTGTGGGTCGGTGGGAAGGACGGGGTCGAAGATCGCGATGATCGGTCTCTTGAGCGCGCTCGTGAGCGGCACCGCGAGATGCGAGTTGTTGATGGCGTCGCGGATGTTCAGCTGCAGAGAGTCGAGCTGCGTGCCCCCAAACGGATTGCCCGCGGCCTGGAGCTCGTATGTCACCAAGACGGAAAGAACGATGGCCGTCAGCACTCCGACCACCACTCCTGAGACGTGGTTGAACACGATCGCCTCGATCTGGATCTGGTTGTGGACCAGCTGCGCTGCGCCTTCCACAACGATCAGGATTCCGAAAGCGATCCCGAAGAAGCCGTAGATGCGTGAGTCGGGGGTTGCCACCGCCGAGGACTGCTGCATGATGCTGCCCGCCTGCAAGCCCATGTTGGTGGCGGCGACGAACGCGGCGTATAGGGCCACCAATCCGATGAGCCTTCGAATCACGCCCGCGAAGTAACCACCGATGCCATAACCGAGGACCAACACGACCGGAATGGCATCGACCCAGGTCATGTGCGAAACCCGGCGCTGTGCTTTTTCTGCAGCGCGAGCTTGATCTCAGCCATCACTTCGTCCACTTCGGCGTCCGTCAGGGTGCGCTCGGGGCTCCGGAAAGTCAAGGCGAAAGCGACGCTCTTGTGTCCCTCGGGAACCTGCGCGCCCCGGTACTCGTCAAACGGCAAGGCGCTGTCGAGAATGTCGCTGCCGGCTTCTTTGATGGTCGCCAGCAGCGCTCCGGCAGCCACGTGTTCCTCGACCACAACAGCCAGGTCGCGCTCGATCGCTGGGAAGCGTGGAAGCGTCTGTGCGCGTTTGACGCCGGCTGCGTCGAGCACGGGCTCGAGGTCGATCTCCATCGCGACCAACCGGCCCTCGACGTTGGCGCCTGTGAGGACGCTCGGATGGAGCTCGCCGAGGTATCCGAGCTGGCGTGCGTCGAGGAAAACTGCCGCACAGCGGCCGGGATGAAACATCTCGGCTGCCGCGCGCTGATAGGTGCCCGGCGGCGCTCCCAGCTCGCGGACGCAACCGTCGAGCACAGACTTCATCGCGTAGAACGCCTTGCGGCCAGATTCAGCTGTCGTCCCTGCATCCGCCACCACACCCAGCCGCAGCGGCTCCTCTGGCTGCTGTGTGGTCTTGTCGCCGACGTGGGCGAGGAATGCCGCCGCGATCTCGTAGACCTTGACCTCGGTGCGGCCTCGATCCCGGTTCAGAGCGACGACATTGACGAGCGAAGGCAACAGCGACGTTCGCAGGGTGTCCATGTCATCGCTCAACGCATTGGAGACACGGAGTGCTCGGGCTCCCACCCGCAGCTGCTCCAGAAGGCGGCCCGAAACGAGCGCGGGATTCCACGTCTCGGTGAATCCGGCACCCGTCAGCACCTGTCGCGCGGCGTCGAGACGGCGCCCCTGGCTAGGGACCGCGGGCGTCCACTTATCGTGACGCCGACCTGGCAGCGTTGGCGGAACGCGGTCGTAGCCGTATACCCGACCCACCTCTTCGACGAGATCCTCCGGGATCGTTACGTCGAGCCGGAAGACCGGGGGCAGTACGTCCCATTCCCCATCGCCAAGCACACGGACATGGAATCCGAGCCGAACGAGGATCGCCTCAGAATCGTCCAGCGGGACGTGGACGCCCAGCACCTCGTCCACCAACCAGGGCTTGAGCCTGATCCGGACCGGCTCCTGAGGTTGTGGATAGACGTCGGCCCACTCGCGATGCACGGCGCCGCCCGCCAGCTCGGCGATCAGAGCCGCCGCTCTCCTGGCGCCCGCAAGGGCAAGCTCCGCGGGCAGTCCCTTCTCGAAGCGCGCCGAGGCTTCGGTCCGCAGCCCGAATGCGCGCGCGGTTTGGCGCACGCTCGGACCGTTGAACGTCGCCGACTCGAGGAGCACCTCGGTCGTGGCCTCTGTGACCGCTGTTTCCTCACCACCGATGACGCCCGCGATGGCCACGGGTTTGTCGGCGTCGGCGATGACGAGCATGTCGGGAGTGAGCTCGCGCTCGATGCCATCGAGACACAGCAACTTCTCGCCGGCGCGGGCACGCCGCACGTGCACCTGACCGCCGGACAGCTTGGCCAGGTCGAACGCGTGGAGCGGCTGCGCGTATTCCAGGAGGACGTAGTTCGTGATGTCGACGATGTTGTTGATCGGCCGCACTCCACAGGCGCGGAGGCGGCGTTGAATCCACTTGGGGCTCGGGCCGGCCTTGACTCCGGTGATGGCGCCCCCGATGTAGCGGCTGCAGAGGTCGGGGTCGTCGATCGAGACGTCGATGAGGTCGCGGCCAGGAGGGTCGGCCTTGCCGGTGAATGCGGGCATGAAATCGACCTTCATCGGACGATCCAGCCCGGCCGCAAGCTCGCGCGCCACCCCCATGTGACCCATGCAGTCAGGCCGGTTCGAGGTGACCTCGGCGTCCATGACCGCCTGGTTCGGAATCACTGTTGTCAGTGGGTCGCCAGGTTTGCCGGCGTCGAGGATGAGGATGCCTGAGTGATCCTCACCGAGCATCAGCTCTTCGGCTGAGCACAGCATGCCTTTGGCGCTGAACCCGGCGATGTTGAGGTCTTTGACCAGCTTTCCATTCGGGACCGTCGTGCCGGGCAAGGCGACCGGCACCAGCGAACCGGGGACCGCGTTGGGAGCGCCGGCGATGATCTGCTCGGTTCGATCGCCGAGGTCCACCTGATGGATCCACAACGGCGTGCGTGATTTCGGATGCTTGACCTGTTCGATGACCCTGCCGACGATGATCTCCGACAGGTCGACCGCTGTGAGCGACTCGACCTCGACGCCCAGACGTGTCAGCACATCCGCCGCCTCTTTCGGCGTGACGCCGTTGAGGTCCACGAAGTCTCCGAGCCACTCGTACGAAATCTTCACTGGCGCCTAAAACTGTTCCAGGAATCGGAGGTCCGACTCGTAGAAGAGCCGGATGTCCTCGACGTCGTGCTTGAGCATTGCCATGCGTTCGATCCCGAAGCCCCACGCGTATCCGTTCCACTTTTCGGGATCGATGCCCCCGTTGCGCAGCACCTGGGGATGGACCATGCCGCAGCCGCCGACCTCGAGCCAGCCCTTGTACCGGCAGCTCTTGCAGCCCGCGCCGGCGCAGATTCCGCAGGACACGTCGAACTCGAAGCTCGGCTCGGTGAAGGGGAAGTAGCTCGGGCGCACGCGTACCCTGCGGTCCTCCCCGTAGAGCGACTGGATCATGTAAAGGAGGGTGCCCTTCATGTCGCCGACGGTCAGGGCCTTGTCCACCGCGAGCCCCTCGACCTGGCTGAAGTAAGGCAGCCGGGTCGCCTCGGGCGGGTCGCGGCGATAGCAGCGGCCCGGCGTGATGATGTAGATCGGCGGCTCTTTGATCCGCTGCATCGCCCGGATCTGCACCGGCGACGTGTGCGCCCTCAGAAGCAGGTCAGGCGTGAAATAGAAGGAGTCCCACGACTCGCGAGCCGGATGGCCGGGCGGGATGTTGAGGGCCTCGAAGTTGTACCACTCGGTCTCGACCTCAGGACCGAGCTCGACCTTGTAGCCCAGCGATTCGAGCACCGACTCGATCTGGCGCTGCACCTGCGTGAGGACGTGGATGCGGCCCCGCCCCAGCGCCGGCCCAGGAAAAGTGATGTCGATCGCTTCGGTTTCCGCCAGGTCGGCGAGCCGGGCATCCGTGAGCTCGCGACGTCTGCCGGCCAGCGCCGCTTCGATGGCGCGCTTGGCCTCGTTGGCCGCCTGGCCGAGGACAGCGCGCTCCGCGGACGGCAGCTTGCCGATGCCTGACAGGAGGTTGCTGACGCGCCCATTCTTGCGGCCGAGATAGTCGACCTCGATTGCCGCCAGCTCGTCCTCTGTGTGCGCCTGTGCGATTGCGGCAAGGGCCGCTTGCGTGAGCTCTTGCGGGTTGATCATGCCGCCTTTCTCCGCCGGATCTCGAAGAGGATCACGGCCGCCGCCGCCGCCACGTTGAGCGACTCGACGCCGTCGTTCACTGGGATGGTCACGGTTCTGAGGTCGCTCCGCGAGAGTCCGTGGGCTTCGCTGCCAAGGACGATCATGCCGGCATTCTCTATCGCCGCCTTCGCAAGCGGTGTGCCTCCCGTCGCCGCAGCGCCGTAGCCGTCGAGCAGCGCAAGGTCGTCCCAACCCGCCTCTGAAACCACCAGGCGGAACACATTTCCGGCCGATGCACGAACCGACTTCGCGCCGAAAGGGTCCGCCGTGCCCTCGAGGACCACGAGGGCTGCCGCGCCTGCCGCGGCGGCGGAGCGGCAGATGGCGCCGACATTGGCGGGGTCCTGGACGCGGTCGAGCACCACGAGCGGCCAGCGTGCGCGACGCGCAGCGGCGATCGCTTCGCCGGCGGTCGACGGGGTCACTCTCGCGATCGCCACCACTCCCTGCGGCGTGACGGTCTGGGTGACGTCGCGAAACAGGCCGCGCGTGAGCGTGACGCGATGTTTGGCTTCGGCTGCGAAGTCATCGCCTTCGCGGACCGCGAGCAGCTCGAGGTCGACACCCGCGGCCGCGGCTTCGGCGACCACGCGCGGACCCTCCAGGAAGGCGAAGCCTGGCTCGCGCCGGCTGGCGAGCCGCCGCAAACGGCGGACGAGCTCGTTGTCCGGGCTGCTGATCAGCGGCTGGCTAGAGGGAGTTTTTCGCAACCTCCACCAGCCGAGCAAAGGAACCGCTGTCGCGCACGGCCAGGTCAGCCAGCACTTTGCGGTCGATCTCCACTCCGGCCTGGCGGAGGCCGTGCATCAGCTTGCTGTAGGGCAGCCCCGACTGCCTCGAAGCTGCGTTGATGCGAGCGATCCAGAGCTGCCGCATCTCGCGCTTGCGGCGGCGCCTGTCGCGGAATGCGTACGCGAGAGCATGGAGCACCGCCTCGTTCGCCGGGCGGTACAGGAGCTTCTTGGAAAGGCGGAAACCCTTGGCGCGATCGAGGATCGCTTTGTGTCTGCGATGAGCCGGGACGCCTCGCTTGATTCGAGCCATCAGATTCCCAGTGCCCGGCGCACTTCTTTACGGTCGGCCTTCGCCACCGGTTGCTGCTTCGCGTACTCGCGCTTGCGCTTCTGGGACTTGTGCTCGAGCAGGTGGCTCTTCCAGGCGCTCGCGCGCATGAGCTTTCCGGTCTTGGTGACCCGGATCCGCTTGGCGAAACCCTTTCGGGTCTTGAGCTTAGGCACTGTTGGACGCAGTCTCCTTGGCGGAGCTGGCGCTGCCCTGCCGGCTGGGCGCGAGGATCATGAAGAGGTTCTTGCCTTCGAGCAGCGGCTGGCGCTCGACGACCGCGAAGGGGCGTGCATCGTCAGCCACCCGGTCGAGGATTCGCCTCCCGATGTCCTGGTGGACCATCTCGCGGCCCCGAAACATGATCGTCACCTTCACCTTCTCACCGGCTTCGAGGAACTGCTTCAAACCCTTGAACTTGGTCTGGAAATCGTGCTCCGCCACTTTCGGCCGCAGCTTCATCTCCTTGAGCTTGATGACGTTCTGCTTGCGCCGCTGGTCCTTCTCCCGCTTGATGGTCTCGAACTTGAAGCGTCCGTAGTCCATCAGCCTCGCGACCGGCGGGCTCGCCTGAGGCGCCACCTCGACGAGGTCGAGTCCCTTCTCGCTGGCGATGCGCAGAGCGGCGTCCAGGGATACAACCCCGAGCTGGTTGTTCTGGTCATCGATCAGCCGCACTTCGGAGCTGCGGATCTGATCGTTGATCCTTAGCTCCTTAAACGAGATGAGACGTTACCTCGGCCAAATTCAGTGTTCTTAGTATTCCTCCATCCAGATAAAACAAAACGGACAGCAGGTGCCGTCCGTCATTCCGTACCCCTTCGATCAACGACCTGGGGGTGAGGGGCGGTCCCTGCTTCAGGAGCAGGATCGTACCTGAAACGTAACGCCCAGCGCAAAAAGACGTTCGGATAGATGATTCCGGCCGTGAAACGCACTGCAGCGGTGTTGGTGGTCGGCCTTCTGATCGCCGGCTGCGGCGGCCAGGGTGCGAGCTCGTCGGCATCGCCCTTGGCGAAACCAAGCAGCTCGCCCGCCACTTCGCTTCCCGCATCCTCGCCCGGTGCGTCTCCGGCCCCGCTGACTGGGGCCTTCGCGGTGCTCGTGACCCCGCCGACGGCTGACAACTACACCGTCAGCATCGTCGATGGCAACGGCAAGGTCGTGGGGTCGGCTCAGGCAAGCAGCCCGACGGCAGTCACGTGCGCGGATGCCGCCGGTGCGGAGGTCCCCCTCCCCATCAGCATGAGCGACGACCGCGCCTACTACATGGATGCACAGGGCGTGGTGCGTTTCCTGACTGTGCAAGGCGAGACCGGCCGGGCGACCACTGTCCCGACCGGAGGCGGGCGCCGCAGCACTTTCGCAGTCAGTCCTGACGATCAACGAATTGCGGTGGTCGTGAACGATTTCACTGCGTCGGGAGTCACTTTCAAGATCTACGTCGAAGACCTCAACGGCGGCACCAACCACCTCGACATCTACGGCACGACCGGGGTCCTAGGCCTGTGGCCGCTCGGCTGGCATGGCCCCAACAACCTTGTGCTGGCGGTGGTAAAAGCGTGCTCGCAGGGCGGGGGACCGTTCTGCTGCGGACCGATCGAGCTTCATGTCGTAGACCCGGCGACGGCTCTCCGCCGGTACACCATTGGAGGACCGACGTGTCTGATCGCCGGGCCTCCGTCTGCCGCGGGCGCCGTTTGCGAGGACACGAACTTCACCCGAGCTTCGGTCGTCAATTGGAATGGTGTGACCCTGCGCACGTTCTCGGTGCCAGGACCGCAACCCGCGTACATCTCTCCAGACGGCCGCAGCATCGCCCTGTTCAATTTCACGGGCGCCGGTGTTACGACGTTCGAGGGGTCCAAAACGACGCTGAACATGCAGACCTGCGGATGGATCGATTCCACCCACGTGATCGCCGGCGACTACGGCCAGCCGCCTGCGCGCATCGGCAACATCGTCACGGGCGCGACCACCGCCATCTCCGCCAAGGGCACATGCGCCGGCCGGCTCCCCGGCGGTTTGTAACTACCGGCGCCGCTCGGCAACCTCTAGCCCGACACGCTGCACGAATTCCTCCAGCGGCTCGTCGGTTTGCCGGCCAGCACGGTCGCGGACGTTGACGTGATCGGACTCCGCCTCGCGGCCGCCGATGATCGCCATGTACGGCACCTTCTGCGCCTGGGCATCGCGGATCTTCCGCTGCATGCGCTCTGAGCGATCGTCGACCTCGACACGAAGCGTCGCACGCCGAAGGCGTTCAGCGGCCCGCCGCGCGTACTCGCGCTCCGCATCGGTGATCGGGATGACCACCACCTGGACCGGGTGGAGCCACGCCGGGAACGCTCCCGCATAGCGCTCGATCAGATAGCTGAAGAGCCTCTCCATCGCGCCGGCGGCACCGCGATGAACCATCACCGGCCGATTACGCGAACCGTCCTCCGCGACGTATTCGAGATCGAATCGCTCGGGCAGCTGGAAGTCCACCTGGACCGTCGAATTGGTGAACTCGCGCCGGTGGGCGTCCTTGACCTGGAAGTCGATCTTCGGGCCGTAGAAGGCTGCCTCGCCTAGTCCCATCTCGTAGCTCTGGCCCATCGATTCGAGCGCCTCGATAAGGGCTGCTTGCGCGAGCTGCCACTGCTCCTCCGTGCCCAACCACTTTTCCTTGACGTCGTCGCGAACGGACAGGCGATAGGAGAACTCGTCGATACCGAGCACCTTGGAGAAGTACAGCGCCAGGTCGATGGAGCCCTTCACCTCGTCCATCAGCTGGTCTGGCGTGCAGAAGATGTGTGCGTCATTCAGGGCGAAGACCCGCACCCGGTTGAGGCCCATGAGGGTCCCCGAACGCTCATACCGCCAGTTGTTGCCGATCTCGGCGATCCGCATCGGCAGGTCGCGGTAGCTGCGCAGCTCGGATTGATACACGACGATGTGATGCGGGCAGTTGACCGGGCGCAGCTCCAGCTCCTCACCATCTTCGAACCGCATCGGCGGGTACATGTACTCGCGATAGAGCTGGGCGTGGCCGCTCTGCCGGTAGAGGTCGAGACGCGCGACGTCCGGCGTCCTCACATGCAGGTATCCGCGCGCAAGCTCCTCGTCCACGATGAAGCGCTCGAGCTCGCGGCGAATCGTCGCTCCGGCGGGCAGCCAGATCGGAAGGCCAGGACCCACCCGCTCGTCGACCATGAAGAGCTTCAGCTCCTTGCCCAGCTTCTTGTGGTCGCGCTTCTCTGCCTCTTCGAGGAACTTCATGTGCTCGTCGAGCTCTTTCAGTGACGGCCAGGCGGTTCCATATATGCGGGTCAGCTGTGGTCGTTTCTCGTCTCCGCGCCAGTACGCCCCCGCGACGCGCAGGAGCTTGAAAGCCTTGAGATCCTTCGTCGATCGGACGTGCGGGCCGCGGCACAGGTCGAGGAAGTCGCCGGTGCGGTAAACGCTGACCTCGTCGCCTTCAACTTTGTCGTTTATCAGCTCGAGCTTGTAATCCTGGCCGCGCTTGCGAAACTCCTCGATCGCCTCACGCCGAGACATCGTCTCCTTGACGAACGGCCGGTCCTGCTGGGCGATGCGGCGCATGCGCGACTCAATGGCGGGAAGGTCGGACTCCGAGATGGGTTTGGTGAAAGCGAAGTCGTAGTAAAAACCGTCCTGCACCGGCGGACCGATGCCGTACTTGGCGTCGGGGTACAGCTCCATGACCGCTGCGGCCAGCAGGTGCGCGGTGGAGTGGCGCAGGACGTGAAGCGGATCCTCGCTCGACTCGTGATCACCGTACTCGGCCATGAGGCCGTCAGTATATGAGCCGCTTGAGAGGGCTCCAGTCTCCCCACCCGGGCCCTGCGGGCCCGACCTCCCCACGTGGTGGGGAGGTAAATATCCCATGAACCCAACCGCGATCGTCGACGCCCTGGGCTATCCCGCCGCTGGACTCGGCATCCTCATCGAGAGCGCGGGGGTTCCGTTTCCAGGCGAAGCCCTCCTGCTCGCCGCGGCCGCGTGGTCGGCGGCGAGACACCACAGCATCGTGCTCGTCGTCCTCTTCGGGTTCCTCGGTTCTGTGGCGGGCGCGGACATCGGGTACTTCCTCGGACATCGCGGCGGAAGGCCGTTCGTCGAGCGGTTCGGAAGCATCTTCCGGATCCGGCCTGAGCACATCGCCCGCGCGGAGCTGTTCTTCGCCCGCCACGGTGACAAGGCGGTGCTTGCCGCGCGGTTCATCCTCGGGCTGCGCACATGGGGATCGATGCTGGCCGGCATGGCGCGCATGCCGTTCTGGCGCTTCCAGGTTTTCAGCGCGCTTGGCGGTCTAGCCTGGTCCGTCGCGGTCGGGGTGGCCGGCTACCTGCTGGGCAGCAACCTCGCGCTCATCACGGCGGTCATCCGTGACATCGGCATCGGCGGCCTCGCCATCGTGGGCTCGCTCGTCATCATCGCCGTGCTGGCGCGAGTGCGCGCCGCCCGACTGTAGCGAACGCCACCGCCCCGGCCACCAGCAGGACGCCCAGCCCGCCGATGACGTGCGCTGTGCCGAGGAGGTCGGACAGTGCGGCCGCCGCGAGCACGGGGACGGCGGTGACCCCGTTGATCACCATATAGAGGAGGGCGAAGATCCGGCCGCGGAGCTCATCCGTGGTGCTCTCCATCAAGTAGGTGATCGCCGGGATCATGATCGCCCCGAACTCGATGCCGAGCAGCAGGCTGAACACCGCACCTGTGATTCGGGCGTGAACGCGGAGGTCTCGCACCTGCTCCATGGCCTGCGGCACAGCCGCGAGGGCCAGCAGCGTGATGCCATTGGCGATGAGCGAGATGATCAGGATCCTTGATCGGTCCACGCTGTGAAGGAACTGGCCGAGGAGCACCGCGCTCAGGATGGCTCCGCCGGTTGCGGGCCCGAGGATCACGTACGAGTCCTGCGCCGCGATTCCGATTACCTGGCTGACGTAGGCGGGGGCGAGCGTGAAGAGCATGAAGAGCACCAGCACCGCGATGCTCACCTGGCCGAAGGCAACCAGCAGGCCGCGCGAGCCGCGCAGCGCGTCGACTCCTTCTTTGATGTCGATCATCATCATGTGGAACCGGCTGCGGCTCTCCTGCACCGGCGGATCGACGGCGCGCGGCAGGCGCGGAATATCGGACGCGAAGATCAGCGTTCCGGCGAGCGCCAGCAGCACAGCCGCGACCCAGTAAGGCGTGTAGAGATCGATGCGCGAGAGGATCGGAGCCAGCGCCCCGCCGACGACGAGAGTCAGGACCATCGTCAGCAGCGCCATCGAGTTGGCCGTGATGAGGGCTGACCGAGGGAGGATGGTCGGGATCACCGCAGCTTCAGCCGGCGCGAACAGCTGGCCGACAGAGGAGAAGATCAGTGTGATCAACAGCAGGTGAAGGAAGTCATCCCTCAGCCCGGGGACGAGAGCCGCTATCGGGATCAGCACCACCGCACCGGCGCGACCGAAGTTGGACCACATCATGATCTGCTTGCGATTCATACGGTCCGCGATGACACCCGCGGGTGGCGCGAACAGGACCGCCGGCACCGTGTAGGTCAGCAAAGTGATCGCCACGGGCGTGCTGCCACCGGTGGTCTTGAAGGCGAGGATGATCAGGGAGAAGAGGAGGAACTTGTCCGCCAGCTGCGCAGCGAGCTGCGCGAACCAGATATTCCTGAATGCCGTAAACCGCAGGACGGCCCGAAAACCGACAGGGGTCTCGACCGGGAACCTGAATGGTGCCTCCACCGCCGTCAGAGCTTAGCGAGCCGGTTCGCGATTGAAGGCTTTGTAGACCGCCTCCCACTCGCTGAGGCCGAGTGTCTGGGGGCGCCGCGCGGGATCGATCCCCACGTCGCGCAGGCGCGCCGCCGCGCTCGTGCTGCCGATGCCACTGATGCGGCCCAACGCCCCGCCGAGCTGCTTCCGGCGGAACTGGAAGACCGCCTCGACGAGGCGGAAGAATGCGTCGAGGTCAGGCACGTCGACCGCGGGGCGATCACGCACATCGAGGATGACGCACGCGGAATCGACACGCGGCGGCGGTTCGAATGCCGAGGCCGGGATTGTGAACGGCACACTCGCGGTCGC
>MNES01000003.1 GCA_001917815.1 Chloroflexi bacterium 13_1_40CM_65_17
AACGTGTCTTATCCCGCAGGCGTGCTTCCGGCCCAAACGGTGTACGCAGTCGCCACCGATGGCAGCCGCTTCTTCACGGTCGAGACCGTGTTCGGCCAGCGCACCTACACCATGCTTGGAGCGGCGCCAGGCGACTATTTCGTACTCACCATAGCCCCAACCTTCCTTCCTTACGACCAATTGATTCCAAGCCTCCGTCCGGCACCAGGACAGGACCCGTTCCCTGCTGGCTACACCAAGGCGGTCCCGTGCGGTGGTTCGACCGCATGCACCGACCACACTTTGATTTCGGTCCACGTAATGGCCGGCACAACAACAACCGGTGTGGATCCCGTCGACTGGTGCTGGCCACAGTGTTCCTTCCCGATCATTCCGCCGTCTGGCACGCCTCCCGTTCGCCCCGACGTACCGGACTACTCGCCGGGCGAGCCGCTCCCATCATTCCAAGATCGCAACCAGGCGGCCGCACACATCGCTTGAGCGGAGACGGCAGGCCGATTCGTCGCATCGCCCGCTGGCTGCCCTATGAACGTGGCTTGCGTCTGGAAGACTGGGGAGCACGACGGCCAGTCCGCCGCCTACTTCACGGTCCAGGCGGGATCAAACGGAATGACCCAGACTTGCGCCACATATCTCGTCAATAACTCGTCAGGCTGGCAGGGACTTGGTGGTGCAGTCTCGAGCAGCACCGTCTGTAGCGTCACCGGAGCGCCTTTTCCAAGCACAGGCGAGAGCGGTCAGATCCAGATGGGTCTTGGAGAAACAGGCTGCGTAAATGTTCACTCAAATCCGAGCCTCGCAGCGAAGGTGGTGGGCTGTCTGCAGAAGGGAACACCCGTCACCATCGACGACGGACCTGCCTACGTCCCGGCGACGCCTCCCCTGCCGCAAATTGATTTGCCCTGGGCGCTCGACTACTGGTGGCATGTAGCAGGCCGAGGTTGGGTAGTGCACGCGTACCTGTTGACCAGGCACTACGGTTAGAGATGCGGTGCCGCCTGGCGTCGTTCTTGGACCGACTCGGAAACGGCGTCGGCGACTTCGGTTCGCGTTACGGAAACCATGGTGGGCCGCGGTGGACTCGAACCATCTACCTCCGCGTTAGATCGGCATGAGCGGTGTGCTAACGAGAGTGGGACCCCGAGCGTAGGGCGCCGAGTTATGTGGTGCGCCGAAACCGTGCCAGCATGCTACGTGCTCATAGCCTTGACCTCGATGGGCACGACTCAGCAGGCGTAATCCGCGTCGGCGCCGCTTGAGGTGTTACCGGATTGGCGCAGCCAAGCCAGCAGCCCGGTCGAGAACGTTGTGCAGTCACCCGCGACCCAGCTGCCGGAGGCGGACGCTGGCCTGAAACCGGTCCCGGACGTGATTTGGTTCCACGCCGTTGCGGAGGAGTAGACACCAACGGCCACTCTGCTCAGGAATTTGAGTCGATCGGCGGCGCCGTCGATAGCAGCTTGATTCAGAACTGGGTCGGACGAGGACCAGCTGTTGCCTATCTCAACATCGAGCCACCATGCCGTTGGCGTCACCTTTCCTGTCACTATCTGACCGAAGGCGAAGTCGCTCTCAGCGCAGCCAATCCGATATGCCTGGAGATACCTGCCGCTATAGCCCTCGGCCGCTGTGGCGGTCAAGCAAAAGCCCGAGACCTTGTGCCCATAGGCGCCCGAGTAAGCAACATTGACGTAAAGCGACGGTGCGCTCGTGCCGGACGCTGCCTGCCTCCAGAGCGCCTGTCGACAGGAATCGACTGTGAACGGCCTGCCTCCAGTCACGCGGATGATTCCAAACGACGTGAAGGCAGGGTCGAGCGCGACGGGAACGTCGTTTATGCACTGATAGCTGGAAGCGTCGTAGCCCTGGCCGACATAAGGCCCGTTGCTGGCGGCTGCCGATCCAGCGGTCTCAATCAGCGAGACGCTGGCGATTGCCAGGACGATGAGAAACCGGGACATGGCCAATTAGGCTAACACGTGATTTATCGCCCTTCCAAGCAGTCTCCATCAGGCAAGTGTGCGGTCGAGGCGGTGGGTAGATTCGTCTGTCGCGAAACACCACTTTGAAAACCGTCGGATTGGATTGTCGCTTGCAACTCGACGTACCAATTCGTCCACAAGCGGCTCAAGTGGGCTAGAGCGGGTTGGTGGGCCGCGGTGGACTCGAGCCACCTACCTCCGCGGTAACGAAGCCTGAGCGCTGCACTTGACCATCGCCGGATCTCAGGAACAGCGATCGCTGCAGCCGGTCCTATGTGGTAGCCGCGAACTCGCTCCGCAGGAGCGCTGGCACTCGCGCCTCAAAGCCATCGAAGAATCTGAACAACAGCTCGAACTCGACCGGCTCGGTCGGCCGATGGGCCGGCTCTGCAGCTCGGTTGATGAAAGCCAGCACCTTGTCGCCGACCATGTCGAAATTCACCTGCTCGCAGTCAAGCAGCCATTGCATCATGCCCGGGTCAAGCAGCATCACCGCGCTGCGGCGGTCATTGGATCTGACAGTGAACCGCCTGTCGAATTCGGTGGACTCAAGCTCCAACGCCGGCGGACCGCCTAGCGTGACCCCAGTTAGGTTTCTGAGCGACACAGCCAGGTACGGCAGTTTCAAACCAGCGACAGTGAAGGCCAGGATGGTGAAAAACTGCGTGTTCTTGCCGGCGGGACGAATGAAGTCTGCAGCGGCGACCCCATGGTCGCGGGATGAGAACGAATTCGTCAGCCAGCGCGGGTCGATGGCTCCTAACAGAGCGAAATCGCTGGGCGCCACGTCAGGCACGAGTCCGCGCTGGGCGCACAGTGCCGCGATCGCTTGCTGGCGCAGTCGCATCATTGGCGCCGCTCGGCGCGCAGCTTGAACGAGCAGGATGCTGCCCCCGAGCACCGCCGCCAACGCAACCGTCATCGTCACGAGCAAGACGAGCGAGCCGTTCACGGCGTCGCGAGTGTACGGGAAGGCACACGCCCTCGAACCTTGCAGCTGCGGACTCGAACCACCCACCTCCGCGGTACACGGCGCGAGCGCTGCGCCTGAATCACGGAGGAACGCGACACCCACGAGCGCTGCAGCCGGTGTTATGTGGTAGCCACACTCCGGACGTGCCCTGCAGTAGCTCGCCTGAACGCGGGGTCTGACACGTGAGATACTTGACGCATTCGGGCTGACCACCGAAACCTCCAATCGCCACCACTTGGAGTGCCTCGATGACCGAGACCACTACGGATCGACCGGTCGACACCTCGGCCACAGGAACTGTCGTGACCAGGTGGCTGGCAGACTTCGAGCGGGCCTTGACCGCCGGGGACATCGATGCGGCAGCCGGCCTGTTCGTTACCGACTGCTACTGGCGCGACTTGGTCGCGTTTACCTGGAACATCGTCACAGTGGAGGGTGCTGAAGGCGTACGCCACATGCTCGGTCAGACGCTCGATCAAGTACGGCCCAGCGGTTTCGCCGTCGCTGACGAGTTGGGCGAGGCCGGCGCGGCTACCGAGAGCTGGATCAAGTTCGAGACCTTGGTCGGCCGGGGCATAGGTCATCTCCGGCTCAGAGACGGCAAAGCCTGGACGCTGCTGACGACGCTGAACGAGCTCAAGGGTCATGAGGAGCCGAAGAGTGATCGGCGACCCAAGGGAACCGAGCACGGCGCCGTCCCGAATCGGCAGACCTGGCTCGAGCAGCGCCGGCGCGAAGCGCAAGAGCTCGGCCATCTCACCCAGCCGTACGCGGTCATCGTTGGTGGTGGCCAGGGCGGCATCGTGCTCGGCGCGAGGTTGCGTCAGCTCGGCGTGCCTACCATCATCGTCGATCGCAACCCCCGCCCCGGCGACGCGTGGCGCAATCGCTACAAGTCGCTGACCTTACACGACCCGGTCTGGTACGACCACCTTCCATACATCGACTTTCCGCCGAACTGGCCGGTCTTCTCACCGAAGGACAAGATCGCCGACTGGCTCGAGATGTACACGAGGGTCATGGAGCTCAACTACTGGGGGTCGACCGAGTGTAAGCGAGCCTCGTATGACGAGACGTCCAAGGAATGGACCGTTGTCGTCGAGCGCGACGGTGTCGAGATGACGCTGCGACCGAAGCAGCTCGTGCTGGCCACCGGCATGTCGGGCAAACCAAGCCTGCCCAACCTCGAAGGCATGGACGTCTTCACCGGCGATCAGCACCATTCGTCCAAACACCCCGGACCTGATGCCTACCGTGGAAAGAAGGCGGTCATCATTGGTTCGAACAACTCTGCTCACGATATCTGCGCCGCGCTCTGGGAGGTCGGCGCCGATGTCACGATGGTTCAGCGGTCTTCAACGCACGTTGCTAGATCAGACTCCCTTATGGAGATGGCCCTCGGCGGACTGTACAGCGAGGAGGCCGTTGCGTCCGGCATGACGACACAAAAGGCCGACCTCACGTTCGCGTCATTTCCGTACCGAATCTTGCACATGTTTCAGATACCGGTATACGACGCGATCCGCGAACGCGACGCCGACTTCTATGCGCGGCTGGAGAAGGCAGGCTTCATGCTCGACTTCGGCGACGACGACTCCGGGCTGTTCATGAAGTACCTACGCCGTGGTTCCGGTTACTACATCGATGTCGGCGCCTCTGAGCTCGTGGCCAACGGTGACATCAAGCTCGAGTCCGGCGTGGATGTCGTGCGACTGACGGAGAACGCCGTCTTGCTGAGCAACGGCAAGACCCTCCCAGCCGATGTGGTCGTCTACGCCACCGGCTACGGCTCGATGAACGGATGGGCAGCCGATCTGATTTCTCCGGAGGTTGCCGCGAAGGTTGGTAGGTGTTGGGGTCTCGGATCGAACACCATCAAGGACCCCGGACCGTGGGAGGGGGAGCTGCGCAACATGTGGAAACCCACGCAGCAGGAGGCGCTTTGGTTTCATGGCGGCAACCTGCACCAGTCGCGACACTACTCCTTGTACCTGGCTCTTCAGCTCAAGGCGCGGATGGAAGGAATCTCAACTCCGGTCTACGGACTACAGCAAGTCCACCACCCGAGCTAGCGCTGCAGCATCTCAGACAACGCGACCTGAGCCCGCTCCGCCGCATCGCGGTCGGCGCTGCCTCTGCGCCGATTTCATGACCCGTGACGGGGTGGGCCACGGTGGACTCAAACCACCTACCCGGGGCCTTCCGCCCTTGTAAGCACAGAGCTCGGGCCGATCTGACTGGAGTGCGAGCGTGATCCGCACATCGCAGCCGAGCTGATTGAGTTGCGTCGCGTCTGATCTGGAGCTTGTTTGCCTGCGCTGCGGCCGCCTGGCGACTAATGATCGGGAGCTAACTGAAGGTTGCTTGACACACTGGGAGCAAGGGAGTAGACGACAGGCGACCCGGCTCGATTCCGGCCTCGATGTGGCCACGGACAGGGGCTTGTGGGCGGGGGACGAAGGGAGGAAGGGGATTATGTTCCATAGACGGCTCCGACATTCGATCACCCGCACGCGAATGCAGCGGCGTTTGCCGAGTCTGGCGAGCCTCAGGCACAACGTGGGACGGGTGTGTCTCGTCGCCATGGTTGCGATCTTCAGTTGGGCCGTGATTCTGGCCCCGCAAGCCGCCCATGCCGCTGGGGGGCCTAACACGGCGCTCATCAACGGTGACACCGTAACCGGTGGGAGCTCAAGCGTGGAGGCGGCCCAAGCGATTGCCGACGGGTTCACTGTGACCGTCGTAAACGGGACGACTTGGGACGCCATGACGGCGGCCGACTTTGCCAGCTACCAGGTCTTGATCGCCGGGGATCCGACCTGCAGCTTCCTCGCCGCATCCTTCACCAGCAACGCAGACACCTGGGCGCCCGTCGTCATGGGCACCAGCATCACCACCAAGCCGGGCAACCGGATCCTGATCGGCACTGACCCCGTTTTCCACCGCACCTCTCATCCCGGCGCTGACCATCTGATAAAAGATGGCATCGCGTTCGCCGGCGCACTGCCCGGACGGACCGGTCTCTATTTCGACGCCAGCTGCTTGGACGGGACCAGGGGCGCCACCACGGTCGCGACCCTCGCCAAACTCAGCACCGGAGCCGGCACCTGGACCGAGAATGCATCCCCGCCCTGTGGGGGCAGCGTCTCTCTCGTTGCCTCGAACCCAGCCTTCTCGGACCTCACCAGCAGCGACTTGCAGGGGTGGGGATGCTCGGATCACGAAACATGGCGGACCTTCCAAGACGACTGGAACGCGCTGGCGGTCGCCACCGACACACCCACCAAACCAACCTGTGGGTCTGATCCGGGTGGGGTCCCGGGCAACACTGTCTGCGGGGAGGCGTACATCCTCCTATCCGGCGTTGGCACTGTCGTCACGGCTCCAAACATCACCCTTACCCCGACGGCGGCCACCAATCCCCTTGGAGGGAGCCACACTGTCACCGCCACCATAACCACCCCGACTGGAGCGCCCCTGGTTGGGCAGAAGGTGGACTTCACCATCACCGGCCAGAATGCCGGGTTGAGCGGGACATGCTCGCCCGCTACGTGCGTCACCGATGCCAGTGGCAAAGTCACGTTCATGTACCCTGACACCAATGGGGCCGGCGACGACACCATCGTCGCTAGCTTCACAGCCAGTGGGAGCAAGCAGCAGGCCACAGCCGTCAAGCACTGGGTTTCGGCCACTACGGACGCTGCCATCTCGGCGAGCGGAAATACCTTAAGCGCCACCGAAGGCGCCAGCTTCAGCGGGCCTGTGGCGACATTCACCGATCCCGACGCCAACGCGACCGCCAGCGAGTATGCGGCGACGATCGACTTTGGCGATGGCAGCAGCTCGGCGGGTGCGGTAAGCGGTCCAACAGGGGGTCCCTTCACGGTCAGCGGCACCCATACCTACACCGACGAGGGCACCTACGCGGTCACGGTCACGATCACTGATGTCGACACGCCTGGCAACGCAGCCACAGCGCACTCGACGGCTGACGTCGCCGACGCCGCACTGACGGCCGGCACGGTGACCGTCAGCGGCGGGGTCGAAGGTTCGAGCCCGACTCATCCGACCTCCACCTTCACAGACGCCAACCCATTCGCAACTGCGGCCGACTTTACTGCCACGATCGATTGGGGCGATGGCGCCAGCTCGACCGGCGCAGTCACCGGAGCGGTGGGCGGCCCGTTCACAGTCACCGGCAGCCACCCCTACATTGAGGAGGGCTCGTACACGGTCACGGTGACAGTCGCGGACGACGGTGGGAGCACAACCTCGGCAAGTGGGCCGGCGAACGTCGCCGACGCTCCGCTGTCGGCAACATGTGCAGCGACGCGGGTCTCCCCGATGTCCTTCAGCGGACTGGTGGCCAACCTCACCGACGCCAATGTGACCGCAACCGTGGCTGATTTCACCGCGACGATCGACTGGGGCGATGCCTCCAGCTCAGCCGGCATCATCAGCGGCCCCACCGGCGGCCCATACACGGTCGGCGGCAGTCATACATATGGGGCAACGGGACAATTCGTAGTCACGGGCACGATCACCGACGACGGTGGCTCGACCGCCCCGATCTCCTGCCCGATCTTTGTGTTCGCCACCACCACCGGCGGCACTTTCGTCGTCGGGGACCAGAACTCGGCTATCGGCGCCGGGGTGACCTTCTCGGGTGCTAAGTGGGCGAAGCTGAATAACTTGAGCGGTGGGCCGGCGCCCGCTGCCTTCAAAGGCTTCGAGGACACGCCCAGCGAGGGAGTGACCTGCGGCACTAGTTGGTCGACCGATACGGGCAACAGCTCTGACCCGCCAGCCGGCCCTCTGCCGACCTACATAGCCGTGATCGTCTCGAGTTCGGTCTCGCAATCCGGGTCGACGATCTCTGGAGACACGTTGCACATGGTGGTCGTCAAGACAGACCCTGGTTATATGCCTGATCCTGGCCATCCCGGTACGGGCACGGTCGTCGCGCAGATCTGCTGACTGACCGTCACCACTGCAGGGGGCGGCGGCAGCCGCCCCCTCGATCTTCGTGGCCTCAGCTAGGTGAAGTTCCTGGATAGATATGGCACAAGCTTCGAGCTGCTACCCCGGCGCCCTCTCACACGACGTATTGGACGCGGCGAACTCTCAGCTTTGAGCCATAGGACGTGCCGTAGAAGGCACATATCCTCGGCACGAATTGGAGGATAGGGCAGGGGTTCGTATTGCGGGAACGGTGGTGGGCCGAAGCTTATGTAACGCGAACCGCGAACTCGTCGTCTCCGCGCGCCAGATCGAGCTTTAACCCCATAGCCCGGATCCGATCGGTTTCGAGTGGCGACCCGCTCGTGTGTGTGCGACGATGCCTGCGGCCATGAAGGACGATACCGCCCGGGTCCGCGGCATGGCCGAAGCCGCGCTCAGTTTCCATTGATCCAACCACAGCATCCTGACCGTGAGCCGCTGCGCCCGCGGTTTGGTCTGACAGGACGGTCATCAACATGAGCGCTACGCGCTTCACGAACCTGGTGGGCTGCGCCCTGCCCGTGCAGCTGGCTGCGATGGGCGGCGTGGGCACCACCGAGCTTGCGGCCGCGGTGGCGGACGCCGGCGGCTTGGGCATGGTGCCGTCGGGAACGCAACCCGCCGGGGGAGCCTGCGGTGTCAACTTCCTGATGCCGTTCGGCCCCTCTGTCGATGACATCGCGGCTGCCGCCCGCCAATGCCGCGTGGTGGAGTTCTTCTATGCGGATCCTCGCGCCGACGTCGTGGCGGCGGCGCACGATGCAGGGGCCATCGCCGGCTGGCAGGTGGGGTCGCCGGCCGAGGCAGTGGCGGCTGAGAAAGCTGGCTGCGACTACATCGTCGCTCAGGGCACCGAGGCGGGTGGCCACGTTCGCGGCGGCCAAAGCCTTGACGAGGTACTCGCGCAGGTTCTTTCATCAGTGCGCATCCCGGTAGTCGCGGCGGGAGGGATCGCGACGGCGGAGCGGGCTGCCGCTGTCATTAGGTCCGGGGCTGATGCAGTACGGGTGGGTACACGCTTTGTGGCCTCGCCCGAGTCCGGGGCGCACCCTGACTACGTACGCATGCTGCTTGCCGCCACCGCCGACGACACTGTGCTCACGGAATGGTTTAGTGACGGTTGGGCGAACGCGCCGCACCGGGTGCTGAGATGGTCCCTGGCTGCGGCTCAAGAGACCGGGTGGAGGGCAACCGCACCTCCCTATCGTGGCGTCGACCGCACCCCCAGCGACATGGCGATGTACGCAGGCATGGGCGTGGGCGACGTCAACCTCAGCCAGCCGGCGGCGGAGGTCGTCGCAGATCTCGTGCGGCTGCTCTGATCGCGTAGCCAGCCAAGGTCGGAAAACCCTTCGCTCCGCTTTCCGGACGCCTTCGCGGCATAAGGTGTTCGAGAAGTGCATCCGAGCCCGAACTTCGAATTGAGTGGGCCGCGGTGGACTCGAACAACCTACCTCCGCGGTAATTCGGCCTGAGCGCCGTGCTTCAAGAGGTAGCGATAGATCAGTAACCCGCTCGCCAATCCGCTTACGGCAGCGCCCGTTACTGTTCCAGCGTTGAGCAGCCAAGGGGACAGCTGATTGAACGCGACAGTCTCCTGCCAGATCGAGAGCGGCGAGCCGAAAACCAGCCAAGCGCCCGTCCAGACCACCGACAACAGCAAGACCGATGTTGGGCGTGGCTTCCCGATAACGCGCAGAATCGACCAACTGGAGGCGGCGGCAATCACCAAGACTCCGGACAACCAGAACGCTTCGTAGGGAAACGGACCCGCTGAATAAATACGGTTGGCGATGGGATTGAAGCCCCACACCAGCCACAGGACAGGCCAGCTCCCGGCGAGAAGAGCCAGATACGGCCATCCGACTGAAGGGGCGAGTCGGTGCAATAAGAATGCAGCGAGGATCCCGCCAGCTCCAAGGACCACAGCCGGCCACCATGGAACGTATCCGAGGCTTACTTGAGTCTGTGGCGGAAGCGCCCCCCAGGCAAGATAGAGGACCGACCAGGACCCGACCCATGCACCGCCAACCGCTAGTGCGATCCACCTTGCCCGTGCCTGAATTAATTCACGGGAGCCGTCGGCCGGAGTCCCGAGTTCTCTTTCCAGTGGTTCAAAAGGCGTATCGCCTACCGCGATTCGTGTGGACGTTTTGTTCGTGGGCGGGTGGGTCGAAACCGCGCTATTCCTGACGCGGTCCTCCATTTGCGGTCCACTGGATGCTGTTTTCAGCGATTCATCGGGGATGAACGAATCGGTGGCTGCTGCTTCCGACGGGCCAGCGGACTCCCGAATGACGAGGTTGTCGAGCTCCCTTGCGACCGCGCGAAAGAGATCGTCTCGGTCATTGAATTCGCTTATCAATCCAAGGATCGCGTCCCGCTCGCCCGGCTTCGACAATCCCATCTTCAACTTTCCGACGATCGCGAACTGGTTGTCAAGGGACAAATTCGGCTGTCGAATCCGCTCAGCTAGCTCCCCGAGGTAAGAGAGGGGCACTGGTGGTGGATCGGGCAACGGGTCCGGAAGATCGGGTGCCTTTGGCAGTTGATTTATCGCGCCTGCCAGAGCGAATGCCGCAGTGCCGTCGGCCGCTCGGAAATCGACGATTTGCAGGGTGGCAAGCCACGGCGGCAGTATGTCGGCTCGGACAGTTTCGACCATGACTGGGAGAACGGGTTTGGAAAGGCGTTGGGCATAGTCCGTTTCCCGCCTACACGCCTCTGACGAGGCAAGTGCCGGCGATGCTGCTACCAGAACCGCATCACACTCTCGAATCTGTTGAAGAATTCGATCCCACCAGGGCTGGCCACCGGTCAGTTCCTGATCCAGCCAGACACTGCAGCCAAGACTGTGCAATCCAGATTGCAAGGCGCCGATTCGTTCTCTGTCGCGGCTGGTGTAGGAAAGAAACACTTTCATTTGGCCGGACCAGTAAATGAAATGGCGTCGGATGCTCCGACGATCAAGCGGGATTATAGGCTCGACAGATCCACTTGACAAAACGCCGGCCACGCTACCCATTTTCATTCGGACAGCGCGAGCCTCAACCACGTCTCGGCTTCCCAGTGCAGGACGGCAGTTGTTGTCGCGTGTGTAGCGCCCGACGGCTCGACCCGCACAGCGGCGGGTGCGCCTATTCCGGGGACTGCTCTGCGGAGAAGCTCGAAACGCGCAGCAATGGGTCGTCAGGTCGGTTTTCCGGCTTCAACTCTGACGGTTAGCTCACGGCCGTGCGTAACTATGGGGTCAGACGTGAGTAAGGTCCTCGGACTCACCGAATGACCGTCGCGGTCGTTTAGCATCAAGACGTGACCTTTTGAGCCCGCATAACCCGACCTCTGACTCGGAACATCGTCTGGTTCAGGTTCCGGAACGGGTGGTGGGCCGTGGTTTCCGTAACGCGAACCAGGTGACGGTCTTGGGGCGGCCGATCAGCATCGTCGTGATCGCGGAAAGATAAACCGTTCTCCGAAGGGTTAGCCTCGCAATGGGATGGACGTGAGTCGCTTCCGCCAACCAACAGAATTCCGCGGCGTCTGGCAGCTCTACCGTAGGAAGTACCGTTCGTACGTCAAACCATCGAAACCGGACGAGCCCCTGACCGAGGGTGAGAAGGCCACCTTCGAGCTGACACCGATCGCTTGATCGGACGGCAGCGCAGCGCCGTGTCGGTCGCCTTCCTCGCCTTCGGGATCGTGGGTGGCAGCATCGTGCCGAGGCTTCCGGCGCTCCGAGACCACCTGCACCTGACGGACGCTCAGGTCGGATACGCGCTCCTCTTCTTCGCAGTCGGTGCGGTCGCCGGCGCGACGGCGGCACGATTCGTCCTGGCTCGAGGCGCCAGGTCTTTCGTCCGCGCCGGCACGCCCGCCCTTTGCGTCGCCCTGGTCACGCCGGGCCTGGCAGGCAACCTGGCCGGGCTGATGGGTGGGTTCTTGCTGATCGGCGTCTGCTCGGGCTTCCTCGACGTGCTCGAGAACGCGCAGGGGGCGGAGCTCGAGCGCCTTGCTGCGAGGCCGTTGATCAACGGCTTCCACGCCTTCTGGAGCCTCGGCGCGATCATCGGCTCGGTCGTCGCCGGTCTGGCAGCCTACTTCGGCATCGCGCCCCTGGCGCAGTTCGCCGCCGCCGCGGTGACCGTGGCCGCAGCAACGGCGTGGTTCCTTCGCGAGCTGCCGGATACACGTTCGGGCGCCGCTGGTACGACGCCGGGAGGCGCCCGGCGGTTGTGGCTCAGCGGCGCCGTGGTCGCGGTCGCCGCCATAGCCTTCAGCGGATTCATAGTGGAGGGCGGCAGCGCCGACTGGAGCACGCTCTACCTGCGCGACCTGAGCCACGTCAACGCCGGGATCGCGGCTGCTGGATATGCAGCCTTCTCGCTCGCCGCGATGCTGACGCGGTTTCGCGCCGACCTCCTGACCGCACGCACGAGCCCGGTCGTGGTCGCGCGGTTGGGCGCGGTGGTCGCGGCATGCGGGCTGGCTCTGGCGATCGCCTATCCAGCGCTGGCCGGCGCCGCGATTGGGTTTGCCCTGGTCGGCGTCGGGACGGCCGTCATCCTGCCGCTCGCGTTCGCCGCCGGTGCCAACCTCGGCGCCAGCGGCACGGCGCTGGCCGTGGTCATGACGTCGGGCTACGCGGGCTCGATTGTCGGCCCCGTACTCATCGGCGACGCGGCCGACCGCTTCAGCCTGCGCGTCGCGATGCTGATCCCGCTGGCGGGCGCGATCGGGATCGCAATGCTCGCCGGCAGCTTACGGCCGGCGCCGGCATTGACCGGGTCCGAAGCGAGCCCGGTCCACGAGGACCAGGCTCGCAGTCGGAAGGGTTAGTGGCTCAGTCACATGTAGGCCGTGTCGAACTGCGACACGGTGGCGGAGCTGTTGGAGTGCGCGGGTGACGCCGGGCCCTCTCCCTCACCCCACGATGGGGTCGACGACTATATCGAGCAGGTGTTGCAGTGGGTGGATGTCGTACGAGATGGACGTCTGGTTGATCTCTTTCCGGTAAACACGCCGCCCACCAGGGACTGGGCAGATCCTCGCGACCAAACGCTTGCAATTCCTAATGAAAGAAGTTCTTCCGTTCGTTGGCGAAGCCGATCCATGACCCACCGATGGACACAGTTGAAGGATCGAACTGGCGCAGGTTGAGTCCGTTGTCGAACGACGGGCCGCCTTCGGTTCGTGTTATGGAAAGGCTGCCGGGTTGTGGTGGGCCGCGGTGGACTCGAACCACCTACCTCCGCGTTATCAGCACGGCGCTCTGCCAGTTGAGCTAGCGGCCCATGGTCTCGGCAAGGGTGCGCCCGGAGCGAAAACGGGCGAACCGGAACTCTACCATGGCACGAATTGGCGCTCGGAAAGTGGCGCCACGCGGGCGGAGCCGGGACGCGACCCCGCCGCCCTCGACCGACGAGAGCTACATCGCCTGGATGGTTTCGTAGACGGAGATCTTGGCCCCTGACTTGAGGACCGGGCAGGACTTGGCGAGGGCGACCGCTTTGTCGAGCGAGTCTGCCTTCAGAACTGAGTAACCGCTCGCTGTCATGCCAACCGCGCCCTCGTGCACTGAGCCATCGCTCGAGATGTTCTTCGCATGACTGATCGGGTTGCCCGGATCGACCACCGCCGGGCCGAGCTTGCTGAACCAAGCACCCCAGTCGTCCATCACCTTCTTGCGCTCCGTGTCAGTCGCGGGCATGCCGCCGCCGGTGTATACGAGCAGGAAGTTCGCCATGTCGTCTCCTTGTGGTTGTTTCTCGGCCGGCCAACCTGACCGAGCCTCCAAGCACGACGAATGGCCACCGCCGAAATCGACAGATGCCGGCGGCTAGGCAGCCTATGGATCGCGCCCGGTCAGGCCGAGCAGGCGATCCTGGAGCGGAGCATCATCGGGGACCTCGACCCTCGGAGGGAAAGCGCCGTACTGCCGCCACTGGTCGGCGACCGGGCCGAGCTCGTCCCACAGACCTTGCACCAGCTCCGACGGCAGGGTCGGATCGACCCCGATCACCTTCGCGATGTCATGAGCCCGCATCCCCCGGAAGCTAGTGATCTGAATCAGATAGTCGCGCGCTGAAAAGTCACCGAACGATGTGTGGACGGTCCGCTCCAGATCGTCGAAGTCGCGGGCCGCGGCCTCCGCCCTGTCCACGATCGCCGCGAACGATCGCTTCGGTTCATCGCCCAGCAGGTCGCCCTTATGCGAGTCCTTGCTAACGTCGTCCATCGTCTTGCCCGCGAGCATGTCCGGGACCCACGAGTCGCCATAAGCGTGGTAGTTCACGATCTGGCGAAGGGTTGGCGGCCCACCAGTGCTTCGGCGAGCAAAGGTGGCGGGCATGAGCATGTCCCACTGGTCGTCGGCGATCTTGGCGATCACTGAGTTCAGGGTTCGATCGGCGAGTACGAAAACCTCTTGCTCGGTCATCAACCGAGAAGAGTATCGAAACCTGCTAGCAGCCCACCCAGCCGATGAGCTGTTGGACCTTGATCCGATCCAGACCTCTCACGATCCCCACGCTGCCCATGCGGAGCATCGGGAGTCGCTCGCCGTCGAGGTCTTCCCACTCGCGCCTCGCTGCCGGGTCCCGATTGACCGAGCGATACTCGAACTCGACGCCCATCTCGGTCAGGAGTTCTGCCATTGCCGCTGACTCTCTCGATCCGTCAGCGCCGTAGAGGACGGCGTCCGCCGCAGCGCGCGGTCTCCCGTTCATCCCACCCACGCTAACCCTGTGTTAGCCATAAAGCAAATCGATTGTTTTGATCGGTGGCATAAAAAGAGCCGATGACAGCTCACGTGGCCATCGGCGGTCGGGTCACCACCGTCGTTGAGTCTTCCGGGCCGGCGAGCGCGTAGGCGACCATGCCGACGATGCCCAGCCCGATCAGCTGCAGGAACAGCAACATCAGGATCGCGCCCGCGCCAAGGACCAGGTAGAACGCCGGCGAGGTGCCGTCCTGGTGGTTGTGTGTAGTGGCGAGCAACGCCAACCAGGCGATCGCGGAGACGATCCACGCGCTGATGTACCAACGGGTCGTCAACTGCTTGCTCACACCACACCTCGTGCCACGATTTCCGGCGCGCTCCCTCTGTTGAGGAAACGGAACCATAGCAGCCAGTACTTGGGAGGAGGTGGCAGGGGCGGACGAGTGGCAGGGGCGGAAGGATTCGAACCCTCGGCCCTCGGTTTTGGAGACCGATGCTCTGACCAGGCTGAGCTACGCCCCTATTGGCCGAAGGCAAGGTTAGCATCGTCCGGTGGCCGCTTTCCTCGGCCTCGGTGGAACACCTCAGGCTTGGCTGCGGAAAATCTCCCTGTCCTGATCGTCGGCGACGTCCACGGCGATCTCGAGCGTCTCTTCGAGGCGCTGCGGCCATATCCAGCCGACAGCTGGCACACGGTATTCGTCGGCGACCTGGTCGACTACGGGATGTTCGGGGTCGGCGCACTTCGCTACGCGCGAGATCGCATCCACACCACCGTCCTCCTCGGCAACCACGAGGTCGCGATGTTGTGGGCGCTTCGAGACCCGACGCGAATCGGTTTCTGGATGTCGATCGGTGGGCAACGCCACGACCTCGACGAGCTGGCAAGCGACACTGCTCTCCAGACGTGGCTGTATGAACGACCGGCACTGGTGCGACTCCCGGACGCGACGCTCGTGCAGCACTGCGGCCATGATGGCTATGCGCGATTGACCGAGCCCGATGCCACCGACACAGTCGCCGCAGTCAACTCTCGCGCGCGCGATCTATTGATGCATGAGAGCGAGGCGGAGCTGTGGGACGTGCTCAGCGCCCGAAACGTCTTCGATCAGCAGCTCGCCAGGCTACAAAGATGGCTAGAAGCAACGAATAGTCGCCGCGTGGTCTTCGGTCACACCCCTCACAACAATCGCAAGCCCGCCGTGTACCACGGAGGCAAAGCGATCAACGTCGACGGTGTGTTCAGCCGCTTCCACATGAAGTATCGACGCGTGTCGCCGATCGCCGCCTCCGTCGTCCCCCTGGACGACTTAAAGTAGAACCGCATGCCCGAAGTGCTGATCCAGACCAAACCGCCTGCCACGAGCAGCACCGGCAAGGCCATGATCAGCTCCGCGCGCATCGCGCGTCGCGTCCGCCGCCTCGGGCGCCAGATCTCCGTGGCCTATGCGGATATCCAGACCCCGCTCGTGATGCTGGTTATCCTCAAAGGCGCCACTGTTTTCGCGGCCGACCTCCTGCGAAGCCTCAGCGTTCCCGCCGAGCTCGAATTCGTTCGAGCGGCAAGCTACGGCGCCGGCACGGCGAGCAGCGGGCGGGTCCGGCTCGCCCACATGGTCGAGGGCACGTTCGCGAATCGACATGTGCTCCTGGTCGAGGACATCGTCGACTCGGGGCGGACGGCGGAGGCTGTCGCAAAGCGCGTCATGCAGACGAAACCCGCATCACTGCGGCTGGCGGCGCTTCTCGATCGTCCCGCCCGCCGCGTGGTCAACGTGAAGATCGACTTTCGCGGGTTCGTCATCCCGGATCGCTTCGTGATCGGCTACGGCCTCGACTACGCCGGCCTTTATCGCGAGCTGCCTGACATCCACTCGCTGGGCTAGGCCACAGCCGGACGGCAAAGCTTGCAGGGCCGGAATCCCGCCGCGCGAGCGCTCGCCTCGTCGTGAAGCCAAACGATGTTCTTTTCCAGCGCATGCCGGCCGGTGTGGCAGGTCGGAAAGCAGAAGATCTTCGTCGTCCGCACGCCCTGGTAGCGGAAGCCCGCCTTCGCCATCTCTTGCAGCCGCGTCAACCGAACCCCTTCCATGGTGAGAATGGCCCGCTTGGCCTCCGGCCCACCACCACCGTAGTTGCCGATCTGGCCGTCGGTGCGCACGACGCGGT
>MNES01000052.1 GCA_001917815.1 Chloroflexi bacterium 13_1_40CM_65_17
CTCTTCGGCGGCACCGGAGAGACGACCTACGCGGAGAACATCGGCGTCATGGGCATCACTCGCGTTTTCTCGATCTGGGTCTTCATCGTCGCCGCCATCACCGCCATCCTGCTGGGCTTCATCCCCAAGTTCGGCGCCCTGGTTCTGAGCATCCCGATCAGCGTCCTGGGCGGGATCGAGCTCTACCTCTTCGGGCTGATAGCGGTCATCGGAGCCAAGATCTGGGTCGACGCCAGGGTCGACTTCTCGAAGCGGGCCAACCTCGCCGTGGCGGCGATCCCGTTGATCCTCGCGGCGGGCGGGGCCGATCTGAAGATCGGCTCGTTCGAGATCAACAACCTGGGCCTGGGAGCGTTGGGCGCGATCGTCCTGTACCAGATACTCAGGCCGGGCCACATGCGCGACACCGAGTCGGAGCCGCCGGAGGTCGTCGCGCCAAGCTGACTCCAAGCTGGCCTCGGGTCAGCCGATACGCTTGACCACTTCGTCCAGAGGCCTGCGACGGGCACCTCGCAGCGCGCCTTCGGCCGGGTAGCCGAGCGAGATCGTGGTCTGCACGGTTCTGCCGCCGGGGAGGCCGAGGAGTTTCGCGGCTTGCTCGCGTGCCTCCCCAACAAACATGCCGATGCTGGAACCGATGCCGTGCACGAGGGCGGCGAGCATGATCCGCTCCGAGATCCGGCCCTCGTCGAAGGCGTTCAGCTCGTCGCTGTTCATCCGGGTCGTCGCAGCCGATGACGGGGTGATGCCGCTCACAATCACGGCTCCGGCTGCCGCGCCGCCTAAATGCTTCGCATATCCCTTCAGCTCAGAAAGGCGTCGCAAAATCGCCCTGTCCTCGATCCAGAGGACCTCGAACTCCTGTCGGTTGCTGGCGCTACCGGACCACCGGATGACTTCTTGAATATCGTGCACGGCCTCAGCCGGAAGGGGTTTGTCGGCGAACCGCCGCACTGCCCGCAGACTCTTCAGAAGCCCAATGAACTCGGTGGCGTGCGCGGTCGTCGCCATGGTGCGATCGTAGACCTCGACGTCAGAGCGCGGGCGTCATCAGCCAGTGCTCCTGCGAGGCGATGTGGCGCGCGGGATCCGGTGAGATCGCCTTGCGCTCGGGGGACCCGTAGTAGTCGGCCTCCGCTTCCGCCCAAGACTTCGGGCCTGAGTAGTGGAGGATCCACACGAACCTGTCCTTTTCATCGGTGCCATCGGTGCCGTCGGTCGTCCACGCGCCGAGGACCTCGAATCCGTATCGGCGGCGTAGCGGCACGAGCTGGGTGTTCCACTCGTCGATCCACTCCTTCATCTCGCCCGGCCTGATCACATACATGCGCAGCTGGTGCTTCATGTGTTCAGCTTGCGGGCTTTCGCCCGCATGTGCATTGTTTGCGCATGGCCAGGGGGGCAGTGGGCTCGCGGGAAGACATCGAAGCGGTCCGCCGCAGCCTCCGATCCGGGATTCTGCCGGTGGAGCTGCTCCCGGGAGGAAAGGCCATCGTTCTCGGGTCGGGCGATCGCCACGTGACGCGCGACGAGCTGAGAGCCCAGGCCGAACAGGTCGCTGGCGGACTTCACGATCTGGGCGTAAAGCCCGGCGATCGTGTCGGCCTGTACTCAGCCAGCCACCTCGACTGGGTCATCGCCTACCTGGGCGCCCAGCGCGCCGGCGCCTGCGTGGTGCCGATGAACCCCGACTATCACTCGGCCGAGGTCGAGCACATCGCGGGCAATGCGGAGCCGCTGATCGTGATCGCTGACGCGGAACGCGCAAAGGTTCTGGGCGGGCTCGGTCTGCGCTCGGTCGACGTGCACGATCCGCCGCGTGGAGTTCCGCCGCCGATGCCCAACCTGACGCCCGAAAGCCCTGCCGCCATCCTCTACACGTCGGGGACGACCGGGCGGCCCAAGGGCGCGGTCCTGGACCACGGCGGGCTGCTCGCCCAGGCGCGAGGGGCGATCGAGATGTGGCGCTGGACGAATCGCGACATCCTCGTCCACGCGCTCCCCTTATTTCATCTGCACGGCCTCGGGATGGGACTGCACGGCACCCTCCTGAGCCGCGGCAGCGCGACCCTCATTCCCTTCTCGCCACAGGCGGTCGTGGCGGAGCTCACGAGGAACGACGCCAAGCGCGGCACCATGTTCTTCGGCGTGCCGGCCATGTATCAGCGCCTGTGTGACTGGCTGGACGAGAATCCGGTCGACCTCTCCCACGTGCGGCTCTTCGTTTCCGGTTCGGCGCCGCTGCCGCCGGCGCTGTTCGAGCGGTGCGAACGCCTCCTCGGCCAGCCGCCGGTCGAGCGCTACGGCATCACCGAAGGCGGGATCGTGGTCACCAACCCGTACGACGGCCCGCGCCAGCCAGGTCGCGTCGGGATCCCTTTCCCCGGCGTCGAGGTCATGCTCGGTGAGAAGGACGAGGTGCTGCTCAAAGGCGGGCAGGTGTTCAAGGGCTACTGGCGAAACGAGGCGGCGACCAAAGAGTCCTTCACGCCTGACGGCTTCTTCAAGACCGCGGACGTGGGCGAGATCGGCGATGACGGCACTCTCGCCATCCGCGGCCGTTTGAAGGAGCTGATCATCTCCGGAGGCTTCAACGTCTATCCGCGCGAGGTCGAGCTCGTCCTCGAAACGCACCCGGCTGTTGAAGAGGTGGCCGTGGCGGGCGTGCCCAGCGAAGCGTGGGGGGAGGAGGTGACTGCTTTCGTCGTGCCGGCGAAAACGCACCCGCTCGTCGAAAGTGAGCTCATCGCATTCGCCCGCGAGCGCCTAGCGACTTACAAATGTCCCCGCCGAATAGTCCTGATCGAGCAGCTGCCGAGAAACGCGATGGGTAAGGTTGAGCGATCCAGGTTGCGGACACCAGAACAGGCCTCATGAGATTCGTCGACCTCACCCAGGATTTCTCGCTGCACACGCCCGCGTTCGCCGGCTACGCCGGGCCGGCGATCCGCTGGATCAAGCGCCTGGCGTTCGACAAGGCCGGCGGTCAGGAGGTCACGATGACGATGCACGTCAGCACTCACCTGGACGCTCCGGCCCATTTTCTGTCCGGCGGCAAGTTCATCGGGGACCTCCCGCTCGACTTCCTCATCGGTCCGGCTTGCGTCGTCGATCTGGAGCGGATGGGCCTCGGCGACTACGACCTGTACGGGCCGGAACACTTCGAACGCTGGGAGAGGGACACCGGGCATCGCATCGAGCGGGGCGACATCCTCGTGATCCACACCGGGTATCACCGCCACTACCCAGAGAACTGGGCAGACCGTTCGCAGGTGGATGAGACGAGGTACTTCATCCGTCACCCGGGGCCGACCCGCGCGTTCGCCGAATGGGTTCTAAAGCGAGGCGTGCGCTGGATCGCGGTCGACGCCGGCAGCGCGGACCATCCCATGAACACGGTCATCCGTCGAATCCGCGCGGACGAGGCCGAAGATGCGGAAAGGAAGCTCGGCCGCGGGCTCGACGAGATCTTTCCGAAAGCCGACTACCAGATCATGCACACGCTGCTCTTCCCGCACGACGTGATCCACATCGAGAATCTCGGCGGGCGCATAGACGAGGTGCTCGATCAGAGAATCACATTCGGCTGCTTCCCGTGGCGATTCCAGGGCGGCGAAGCGGCACCCTGCCGCGCTGTCGCGATCGTGGAGTAGCTTGAAGCCGCCACACTTCGAGTACCACGCACCGACGTCCGTGGAGGAGGCATGCGCCCTCCTCAGCTCATTGGAGGACGCGAAGGTCCTGGCCGGCGGCCAGTCGCTGGTCCCGTTGCTCAACTTCCGACTCGCGCGGCCGGCCCATCTCGTCGACATCAACCGGATTCCGAACCTGGACCGCATCTATGAGCGGGATGGTGGCGTCGCGGTCCAGGCGCTCGCCCGCCAGGCCGATGTCGAAGATTCCCAGCTCGCCGCCCGCAGGTGCCCGCTTCTGGTCTCGGCGGTGCGTTTGGTGGCGCACCGCGTGATTCGCAACCGCGGCACCGTATGCGGCAGCCTGGCCCACGCCGACCCAGCCTCTGAGCTGCCCGCCGTGCTGCTGGCCCTGAGGGGCCACGTCGTCGCCCGCTCGACGCGCGGATCTCGAATCATTCCCGCCGGCGACTTCTTCACGGGCGTGATGGAAACCAGGCTCGCGCACGACGAGTTGCTCGTCGAGGCGTGGTTCCCGGCATCGACGGGAAGGTTCGCGATCGCCGAGGAGTCGCGCCGTCATGGCGACTTCGCACTCGCCGGCGCCGTGCGCTATGGCGACCGCCTGGCGCTGTTCGGTGTGGCACCGACGCCGGTGCTGGCCGATCGTATTGACCCAACCCACGGACTCCAGCCCAGCGGCGACCTCGAGGCATCGCCTGAATTTCGCCTGCACCTCGTGCGGGTCCTCACCGAAAAGGTCTTCGCCGCTTGAAGGTCAATGGCGTCGCACAGCCTGCGCCGGCGGATCCGAGGCGACTGCTCTCCGATCACCTGCGCCACGACCTCGGCCTGACTGGCACCCACGTGGGATGCGAACACGGCGTGTGCGGCTGCTGCACCGTGCTGTTCGATGGCGCGCCGGTCCGCTCGTGCCTCATGCTCGCGGTTCAGGCCGAAGGCCACGACGTGACGACCATCGAAGGATTGGCCGCGAGTGACGAGCCCCTTCACCCCGTGCAGCAGGCCTTCCACGAATGCCACGGACTGCAGTGCGGCTTCTGCACGCCCGGCTTTGTGATGTCGGTGGTCGGCCTCCTGCACGAGCATCCTGATCCCACACCCGAGCAGGTCGATGAGGGGATCTCCGGCAATCTCTGTCGCTGTACCGGCTACGCGTCGATCAGGCGAGCGGTGCGGCGCGCAGCCGAGCTCACTCAAAAGTGACTACGCGCTGGTTCGGGGCGAAGGTGCAGCGGGTCGAGGACGATCGCCTTCTCCGCGGCAACGGCCACTTCACCGACGATATCGACGATGGGGCGCTCGAGTCGGTTCTGGTCCGCTCGCCATTCGCCCACGCGCGCATCAATTCGATCGATGTGAGCGCGGCGCGGGCGCTGCCGGGCGTGTCGGCCGTGTATCTCGCCGCCGACCTCCCATTCGGACAAACCGACCTTCCCATCCTCATCCCCCATCCCAACCTCACGCACGGGCGTACGCAGCGCTGCCTGGCTTCGGACGTAGTGCGCTATGTGGGTGAGGCGGTCGCGTTCGTGGTCGCCGAGAACCGGTACATCGCAGAGGATGCGGCCGACCTCGTCGAGGTCGACTACGAGCCGCTGCCCGTGGTGATCACTCCCGAGGCGTCGGCCGCCGCCGAGCACCTCGTGCACGACGATGTGCCCGGCAATGTTGCCGCCGAGATGATCCAGGACGTGGGGGACGTGCAGTCGGCGCTGGCTGCCGCCCCTCATCGCAAGCGCCTGCACCTGCGATTCGAGCGCGGCGCCGCCAGCCCGATGGAGGCAAGAGCAGTGTGGGCGAGGTGGTCCGAGCCCGAGCACCGGCTCACCGTCTACGACTCCACGCAGTCGCCGACCTCGATCCGTGGCGGGCTCGCGGTGCTCTTCCGCCTCCCGGAATCGGATGTCGACGTCATCGCGCCCGACGTGGGGGGCGGCTTTGGGCCGAAGATCATGCTGTTCTATCCCGACGAGCTGCTGGTGCCTTTCGCGGCGATGCGGCTCGGGCGGCCGGTCAAGTGGACCGAGGACCGCCAGGAGCACTTCACCGCCGTCAATCAGGAGCGCGGCCAGGTGCACGAGGTGGAGGTCGGCTTCGATGGCGATGGGCGAGTGCTCGCGCTCGACGACGACTTCATCCACGACGCCGGCGCCTACACGCCCTACGGCATCATCCTGCCGATCATCACCGCGGCCCAGGTGCCCGGGCCCTACCGCGTGCCCAACTACCGTGTGCGCTTTCGCGACGTCTACACCAACGCCACGCCCACGTCGCCTTATCGCGGCGCCGGCCGCCCGCACGCGTGCTTCGCGATGGAGCGCACCCTCGACGCGATCGCCGCCGAGCTGGCCCTGGACCGGATTGAGGTTCGTCGCCGCAACCTCATCCAGTCCGACCAGTTCCCATACGAGGTCGGGGTCGCGTGGCAAGACGGCAACCGGGTCATCTATGACAGCGGCAACTATCCGGCCCTGGTGGAGCGGGCGCTCCAGATGCTGGGCCCCCGGCCCGATGGCGATCACATCGGAATGGGGCTCAGCCCATACGTGGAGGGGACCGGAGTCGGCCCGTACGAGGGCGCGCATGTCCAGGTGCTCGTCTCGGGCAAGGTGATCGCGGCCACCGGCATTCCGAGCCAGGGCCAGGCTCACGCGACAGCCTGGGCGCAGATCGTCGCCGACCGGCTTGGAGTGGACGTGGGGGACGTCGAGGTCACCAGCGGCGACACGCGCAAATTCCAGTGGGGAGTGGGCACGTTCGCGTCGCGCGGCGCGGTCACGGCCGGCAACGCGATGGCGGTAGCGGCGGGCATGGTGGCGGAGAAGGCGAAGCATGTTGCCGCCGACTTCCTGGAGGTGGACCCCGCCGACCTCGAGCTGGCTGGCGGGGCCGTGCGCGTGAAAGGCTCGCCCGACCGCGGAATCCCGCTGGCCGCCGTCGCTGTGCTGGCCAATCCCATGCGCTACGCATTCGGCGGGGGCACCGAGGCGGCGACGCAGTTCACGGCCAGGCCCCGGCCAGGTCCGCCACTGCTCGAGGGACAGGAGCCGGGCCTAGAGGCGACCGGCTACTTCAGCCCAGTCGGATCGGCGTGGGCAGCCGGCTGTCACGCCGCGTACGTGCGTGTCGACCCCAAGACGTTCCGGCTCGAAATTCTCAAGTACGTGGTGGTCCACGACTGCGGTCGACTGATCAACCCGTTGGTGGTCGAGGGCCAGATCGAGGGCGGGGTGGCGCAGGGGATCGGCGGCGCGTTCTACGAGCGCCTCGCATACGACGCCGACGGCCAGCTGCGAAATGCCTCCTTCATGGAGTTCCTCATGCCGTACGCGACCGAGATCCCCGAGATCGAGATCGACCACATCGAGACGCCCTCGCCGCTCAACCCGCTCGGCATCAAAGGCGCGGGCGAAGCGGGGGTGATCCCGGTCGGGGCCGTGATCGCGTCAGCGGTCGAGGAGGCGCTCGGGATCCCGATCACGGAGATGCCGCTCTCGCCGCTGAAGCTGTACGAGCTAAGCCAGGCACAGACCAGCTGACCCGCGGCCATAATCCGGTCGTGATGACCGCCGAGCGTGCTCGGCTCCACAAATTCCTTCGAGCGGCCATCGTGCTGCAGGCGATTGCTCTTATTGCGGTGATCGCTCTGACCTTTCCGGATTGGCTAGACGGGCACCTCCATCCGTACGCGCCCTGCGGGCTCTGTCTCGACCTTCGCGGCCTTGCCTTCGCCATCTCAGCTGTCGTCTTGGGGCCCGTCATCGTGGTCCTTGTGGTCTTGGCCTGGCGTTGGCGCGGACGGCGTCGGTGGCCGCTGGCCATCGTCGTCGTTGTCGATGCGGCTGCAATCGTTTTGACCGCGACCCTCGTCGTCGGCTTCTTTGGCAACCGGACCGATTCGGTCCCTCCTTACGCCTCGGTCCCGCTGCTCGTGCTCCTGCCAGCGCTGGCAACGCTCGTGCTCGGCATCAACCTGGTCAGGCCGGTGTCGTTGAGGCGGATTCTCGCGGCGAGCGCTGCCGGCTCCGTGCTGCTCGCCGCGTTCTTGTGGTTCTTCGCGATCAGGCCTGTGCAGCAGAGCATCCCGGGGGAGCTCTCGCTTCCATTCAGCAAGACCGCCGTCTGTGAGGGGCGTGACCTGGGCTGCCGGGATTATGTACAGGGTTGGCTCGACAAGCACGATTGCACGAGAGCGACCTTGTTGGTGTACCGGGGAACCGGCGACCCGTCGAAAGACGAAGCAACCATCGACCGCGCCATGGCGGCCCAGCTGCGACAGGTTCTTGCCGGCGCGCTCGTCAAGCCGCTGCCGGTCGATGTGGCCGTCGGCCGCACTTACAGCCCTCAGGTCGATCCCAACAATGGCGGACTCTGCCTGATCATCACGGACCGCGTCACGCCGCCGCCAAGGGGCTTCGCTTCAGGGCGGTGCGCCATGCTGACCGACTACGCGGACATCCGGTCCCATTGGCCCGGGGAGGATGCGTACGCGATCGGGATCATCTATTACTTCGATCGGCGCGACTACGTCAGCGACCATTCGGTGATGTTCCTCAACACGGCGCTTTCGGCCGAGCCGGGCCATGCCGTCACCCTTCGGGTTCGAGCCGCGCCAAGCACCCGGTGCCGCATTGCGGTTTTCGATTCGTCGGGAGAAGTGATGCAGGGACTCGTAGACAGGACCACGGATGGCGCCGGCGACGTCGCCTGGACATGGTCGGTAGACCCAACCACGAAACCAGGGCAGTGGCCAATCATCGTCATGTGCGGTTCGTCGACCGGGCGAGCTTCCTGGTATGTCTACAGCGCGTCGTCCGCCCTCACGACGGCGGCGACGATGTTTCCTCCTGGCGGCCCCTGGTGAGAGTTGCGCTCCCCGCCGCTCACGTAGTTGGTCGTGCGGCCGGTCACGGACGCGACGAGCATCCCACCCAGCGCTTTGCCGATCTGGTACGCGTCCGCGTCGTCCAGAAGTGTGATTCTCTGGCCGCGGATCTGATCGCTGCCCGGAATGACCGACTTCGCGAAGACGTGAACCAGGCGTGAGAGGTCGGATTCGGCCGGCAATCCATTGCTGAATCGGAGACCGGCAGAACGCAGGGCGTTCCGCACGCCCTCGGCGTCGATGAAGTCGCGCGTAACCGCATGGCCGATCCGCAGCGGGCTGCGCGACGTGTTCGAGTTGCCGAATACGACCACCTCGCCATGGCGCTTCTCGCCGCCCGAGGATGTCATGGCCACCTCCGAGTAGAGGTCCCAGTTGGCTCGCACCACCTCGTCCGACAAAGCCGACTCCGGAACTTCGCCCAGCGCCATCGCGACTCCGAGCGCCGCCGCGTCGTTCGCGTAGGCGCCTGCGCCTTCGGGTCCGAAAGTGAGGTCGTGGGACACCACTGTCTTTCCGCGCGACTCCGCGTCCTTGATGCTCGCGGTCGTCAGTCCAGGCACCTTGACCATGACGAGGTGCACGTCTTTGGGATCCGTCAGCCCGGCGTCCGCCATCGCCAGGTGCGTGGCCGCGGCCACCTTGCGAATCTGTCCCATGCGGCCGACTTCCTCGGGCGGCATCGGATCGGAGCCGGCTCTGCCGACGACCAGCCTCTTGTCTCGGTCTGATTCGAGGCCGACATCCGGGATCTCGACCCATTCCCGCGAGATGGCTGCGATGTGCGGAGTGATGACCCCGGGGCAACCGCCCGATAGGACGAAGATGACCTGCTTGGCTACCTCGAAAGCGGGGATGCCGAGAAACTTGCCCGTCCATTCGCGCAGCACCACGTCCGCCCACACGCGGCCCCAGTCGTCGTGCGCTCCGGTGCCTTCTGTCTTTCCGACCAGGGCGACCAGCGTGTCCGGACTGATCTTCCCCGCATCGGCCAGCCGCTGCAACCCGGACGTGTCCGCCGGCGTGGCCATCGGACAGACGAACAGTTCGACCCGTTGAGCCTTCATCCGACTACCTCCACGCGATTCTCAATCCAGGCCAGGTGGACGTTGGAAACCGAAGCCCGGCATCGCTTCCAGCTGCTCGGCAAAATCGAGCAGCTCGTACTCCTGGGCAAAGCGCCCGACAAGCTGCACGCCGACCGGCAGGCCGTCGTGGAGACCCGCCGGGATGGAGATCGCGGGCACGCGGGCGAAGCTCACCGGCAGCACGAACTGAACGTAGCGCGCCCACACATCCCCAAGAAACGGAGGCACGTTTTCGATCGACATGGGGAGTAGGCCGAGGGTGGGCGTGAGGAGGAAGTCGTATCGCGTCTGCAAAGGGACGGCGACGGCGTCGTTGGCTGCCGCGGTCGCGGACTCGAACGCGCGGAAGTAGTCCATCGCGGTCAGCCCGCGGCCCCGCTCCGCGAGCTGGCGGATGCCGGGACCGAACGTCGAGAGATCTGCGGGAAAGCTCGCCATGCCGGCACGCCGCACGACGCCGTAGCCCTCGGCTACAGGTTCGGGATTCCACTTGATCTCTTCGATCTCATGGCCGGCCGATTCGAGCGCAGCGGCGGCACGCCGGGCTGCTTCCTGGCAGGCCGGATCTGCGCCAAACGGGCTGGTATCCGCCATCCCGATGAGGAACCGCTGTCTCGGCTGCGCTCCGTCGGGATTGGTTGCGGTCAGCACCGAGAAGAGCAGCCTGGCGTCCGCGACGGTACGGGTCATCGGTCCCCGGGACTGCATCACCGTCACGTCCACCTCTTCGCTTGGCACGCGATCGGGGGTGGGGCGCAGGCCCACCACGCCGCAGCACGATGCGGGGATGCGTATCGATCCGCCGGTGTCCCCGCCCAGCGCCACGGTAGCCATGCCGGCCGCGACCGCCGCGCCGCTGCCACCGCTCGACCCGCCAGGGGTGATCCCTCCGCGCCACGGGTTCTGGGTCGGCGGGAAGAGAGTGTTCACGGTTCCGATTGATGCGGCCAGCTCGGGGAGGTTGGTCTTGCCGAGGATGGCCATGCCCGCGCGCCGGGCTCGGGCGACTGGAACCGCGTCGGCTACCGCGACGCGGTCTCGCCAGGACGGCGTTCCGTATGTGTAGGGCATCCCCGCCACCGGCTGGCTGTCCTTGACCGCCAGCGTCACGCCCGCGTAGAGACCCGCTGAAGATCGAGCGTCGCGATCCACGTGGATGTACGCGTGGATGTGGGGGTCGACACGCTCGATGGCGGCCAGGTGGGTGCGCACAACTGCCTGCGGGTCGAGCTCGCCCGAGCGAACGCGGCGGACAATTTCAGTGGCTGAGAGCCAGGCAGCGTCAGTTTCGGTCAAGACGAGAACAATTGTCGATGGTGGCACTTCACACCGCACGTCTCGTCCTTAGGCGCTGGAGGCGGAGCGACAGGGAGCCGTTCGCTCACCTCAACGCCGATCCTGAGGTGATGGAGCACTTCCCTTCCACCCTCAACCGCGAGCAGTCCGATGCATTCGTCGAGACCATCGAGACCGAGTTCGAACAGCGCGGCCACGGTGTGTGGGCGGTCGAGGTCCAGGGCGGGAAGGATTTCATCGGCTACGTGGGCCTCCACTACCATGACTTTCCGGCCCATTTCACACCGGCCGTCGAGGTCGGCTGGCGGCTCGACCGCAATCACTGGGGCCGCGGTTATGCGACCGAGGGGGCCCGGGCCGCGATTGCTGATGGATTCACACGAGTCGGGCTGGACGAGCTAGTGTCCTTCACCGTGCCGGCCAACGTGAGGTCGACGCGCGTGATGGACAAGGTGGGCATGACCCACGACCCGGGCGACGACTTCGACCATCCGCGCCTGCCCGAGGGCGATCGCCTCAGGCGCCACGTGCTCTACCGCCTCCGCCGCACGAACTGGAGACCTTGACGTAGATAATTCAACGCTTGTAGAATTCAACTGGCGTTGAATTACGCGAAGGAGAGGTGGCAATGGCGCAGGTGGGAACGTTGAACCAAAAAGCATCGACGAGGCCAGGAGCGGCGCTGCTGGAAGCGTTTCTGCCACCCCTGATCGGTGGCCTCCTGATTCTGATTACCCTGATCGGCCTCATCGGGACCGCGATCAAGAATCCGCAGCCGCATGACATACCCGTCGGCCTTGTCGGACCGGCACAGGCCGTGCAGCAGGTCTCGTCGTCATTTGCAACGGCAGCGCCGGGGGCGTTCCAGTTCACGACCTACACCTCGGAGCAGGACGCACGGGCCGCGCTTGATTCGCGGACGGTCGATGGGGTCCTCGTCCTCGGGGCCGCAAGCCCCCGTCTCATCGTGGCGGGGGCTGCGGGCGATGCGCCGATGGGAGTCATGACAGCCGCCTTCACCAACGTTTTCAAAGCCCAGGGAGCGGCCCTGGCCGTGGAGACCATGCATCCGTTTGCGGGCGGCGACGCGCACGGCCTGGTCCTCTTCTTCGTGGTCGTCGCCGCCCTGATCGCGGCGCTGGTCGCTCAGGTGCTGATCCTCGTCAGTGGAACAGGCGCCGGCTTGGGCTCGCGGCTGGCCTTCCTCCTGGTGTTCGCCGCCCTCGTCGGGCTGGCCGGCATGGGCACGGCGGAGTGGATCGTCGGCGGATACGGGGACGGATTCTGGGCTGCGGCGGGCCTGGTCGCCCTGGCGGCGGCGGCGGTGGGTGCTGTGGTTGGCGGTCTGGGCCGCCTCCTCGGGCCTGCGGGGATCGCGCTTGCCGCGCTGGTGGCGGTGCTCCTCGACCTGGTGTCATCCGGTGGACCGGTCGGGAGCCAGCTGCTTCCCGACTTCTACCGCTGGCTGGCACCGTGGATGCCGGCCGGCCAGGTATACAGCGGCATGCGTGGAGCGCTCTTCTTCGATGGCGCCGCCGTGGCGACGCCGATCGTGGTTCTCACCGGCTGGCTGGTCGCCGGGTTGGCGCTCATGTGGCTCGGCGACCTTGTCGCGGCTCGCGGTCGCAAGGCCGTGGCGGCATAGTTGCCAAGAACAGGCAGGCGCCCTGGACCCGGCGGCACCAGGGAACGCATCCTGGCGGCCGCCCGGTCCGATTTCTCCAACGCCGGTTACGAAGGCGCCACCATTCGAGGCATCGCAGCCCAGGCCAAGGTCGATCCGGCGCTGGTCCTGCATTACTTCGAATCGAAGGATGGCGTCTTCCGCGCTGCCGTCCAGTTTCCGGTCGATCCCGCTGAGTTCATACCGAGATTGCTGGCGCCCGGCCTCGACGGGCTTGGCGTGCGGCTCGTGCGTTTCTTCGTCGAGACATGGGATTCGCCGGCCGGCAGCCCGCTGCTCGGAGTGATCAGGTCGGTGGTCGGCAACGACGACGCTGCCACGCTGATGCGGGAATTCGTGCAGCGCCAGGTGCTCGGACGTATCGCGCGAGCCCTCGAGCTCGATCAGCCTCAGCTCCGCGCCAGCCTTGCCGCCAGCCAGCTGATCGGTCTGGCGATGCTGCGCTACGTGGTCAAGGTGGAGCCGCTCGCGTCAGCCAGGACCGATGAGATCGTCGGGTGGCTCGGCCCGACCGTGCAGCGCTATCTCACGGACCGCGACTTAGCCAAACCCAACCCAAGCTCACGGGGGCGGCGGTAGCGGCTTCTGCTTGAAGTCCAGGCAGTCCGCCATGCCGTCATCGGCAGCGGTGCGCGCGTTGAGTGACGGCAGGCCGAACGCCTTCTCGCAGAATCGCACGAGGCTGACGTGCGAGTGCCGTGCGTGCGAGATGAAGGCCGGCTTCGCGTAAGGGCTAAGCACCAGGCACGGCACCCGCCCGCCGTACCGAAACTGTGTGCCGTCGGTCCACTTCTCGACTACGGGCGGGTTGACGTGGTCGTACCAACCGCCCCAGTCGTCCCAGGTCACGAAGATCGCAACCTTGGGCCACAGCCCGCCCTTGACGACCGCGGCAACCTGCGCGGCCGTCCACTGCATCCCTTTGGTCACATTTTCGACCGGGTGCTCAGAGAGCCCGACAGGAGCGTAGAGCCACGACACCGTGGGTAACTTGCCGGCCGCGGCATCGACGGCGAATTGGGTCGGCGCCTTCTTGTTCTTGCCCTGCGTGTACTTCAGGTAGTCGAAAACGTAGCCGCCGTAGTTGGCCCAGGTGAGCCTGGCCTTGTCCAGCTGCGCGGGCAGCGTCGGCCGATCGAACAGCGGAGCGGGGTGCGGATTTTCGATGATCGGCGAGTCGGCGCACACCAGCATCAGGTGATTCGGGCTCGATGGTCCGGCGACGTCGGTGAAATACGAGTCACAGAGCGTGAATGCTCGCGCCCACGCCCAGTATTTCGGGATGTCCGACTCAACGTACTGAACTCGTGACGCGGTCTTCGCTCGCTTGAGCCAGGCCGGGTGAGTGTGATTGGGATCGTTGGGCGGCGGATTGTGGGCGTGCGCCATGGCCATACCGTTGGCCCCCGGGAACGTCCCGAAGTAGTTGTCGAGGCCATGGTTCTCCTTGACCACGATGACGACGTGTTCGATCGGCGTCGTCGTCGGCATCTAGATGCAGGCCCCGCGCTGGTTCGACCATTCGAGCTGCACCGTCCATGTGCCCAGCCTCTTTGTCTTCCACGCGCAGATGTCGCCGATCTCACCCTGGTTGGTGTCGTACCAACCCTCGCCCGGCATAGGATCGGTGATCGCTTCGCACAGCTCGTGGGAGCTGGTCGACGTGAGTGCGTCGAGGGCATGCAGTCCGCCCACGCAGCCGGAGCAGCCGGGGTACGGCGCGACCGCGTAATAGATGCCGCCGGCGATGCTGTTGTGGTAGCCGCAGAACTTCGCGCACGACTTCTGTCCGCCGAGATCCACCTCGAGGCCAGGAGGCAGGAATAGAAAGTAGAGCGAGTTGGCGTTGGTTTTCGGCAGCGTGGTCTTGGCGATCTCGGCCCGGATCAGGTTCTGGATCTCCGCGTCGGTGACCGTGCTGCCGGTGGGACGGTCGGGGATGATCATGGTGCCGGCAAGGGACCCGTGGCCGATCGAGATGCCCGGCACCGAATACTCACGCAGCTGATCCATCAAAGGGCTCGCCAGAACGTAAAGAAAGAAGTCGTTCATCTGCTTCATCAGTGGCGCTTCCGCAGCCAGCCACGCAGCGCCCCAGAAGGCCATGAACACCTCAACCGACGAAAGCAACGGACCTCCCCGATACGTCAGGTTGGCTGGAATTGCCGGCGCAGCCGCCGGTCCCGGATGCAGCGGAACGATTCGAATCGGATCAGTGACCATCCGACCATGCTGCCTGATCGGAACGGGCCGTTGCAGGCCCCAAATCCGTTCGATACGCTGTCTTCGTGGAGTCTGCCCACCAGGTCCCGATCGTGCTCGTGGTTGACGACATCAAGGCGATCCGCACCGTCATCGAGACCTGCCTGGCCGGCATCGAATGCAAGGTTCGATTTGCGCCCGATGGCCCCAGCGCGCTCGCAATGATCGAAAGCGAGGCTCCTGATGTGGTTCTCCTGGATGTCCAGATGCCAGGGATGGATGGTTACGAGGTCTGCCGGCGCATCAGGTCGATGCCGCGAATGCGTTTGCTGCCGGTGATCATGGTCACAGGCCGAACCCAGACCGAGGATCGCGTCAAGGCGCTCGAGTCTGGAGCGGACGACTTCATGACCAAGCCCTTCGAGCGTATCGAGCTCGTGGCACGTGTTAGGTCATCCCTTCGGATGAAGTCTCTCTACAACACGCTCGACAGCGCCGAGCAGGTGATCTTCGCCCTCGCGGCGGCTGTCGAAGCGAAGGACTCCCTGACGGAGAGGCATACACGTCGCGTGGCTGAATCCGCGCGCCATCTGGGCACGATGCTGGGACTTCCCGAGCCTGCTCTCGACGCGCTATATCGCGGAGGCATCATCCACGACATCGGCAAGATCGGTGTACCCGAATCGATCCTGCTCAAGGGTGGACCCCTTGACACGGGCGAGCAGAACTTGATGCGCGAGCATACAGAGATCGGCGCGAACATCGTCGCGCCCTTGCAGACCGGTTCGAGCCTGCAACCGATCATCCGGCACCATCACGAACGATTCGATGGGCGCGGTTATCCGGACGGGTTGCGCGGCGTCGAGATCCCCTTGCTGGCGCGGATCATCTCCATCTGTGATGCGTTCGACGCGCTGATCAACGACCGACCTTATCGAACCCGCGTCTCAGTCGACCAGGCCATCGCGATCCTGCGGGCAGGCGCGGGCACGCAGTGGGACCCTGAGCTCGTGGACCTTTTCGTCCGCGAGCTGCCGGTCATCGAGCACCTGGGCGCGGCCTGACCCAAGCGCAATCCGGGTCATGGCCGGACGCCGAACCTCTTCGCAAGGTCAGCCGGCAGCGTGAGAGCGGGATCGGCATCCTTGAGCAAACCGCCCGCCTGCAG
>MNES01000067.1:0-29819 GCA_001917815.1 Chloroflexi bacterium 13_1_40CM_65_17
GTTCTCGTTATGTGTCCGCGCACGTGACGCCATCGAGTCGCGCCGGCGCCACTGTCAAGCAGGCAGCCGCTCAGCCCTGGCTCGAGGTGCTCGAACGGCTCGGGTACGTGGTGCGAGGCCTCGTCTATGGACTGATGGGTTGGCTTGCGTTTCAACTGGCGATGGGCGGCGGTGGCACCGCCATAGACCAGGCCGGCAGCATCGTGATCCTGGCCGGCACCCCTCTCGGACGGCCGATCCTGCTTATGGTCGTGATCGGGCTCGCCGCTTATTCGCTCTGGGGTTTCGTGCGGGCGATCTTCGACCCGTGGCGTCGCGGCACCGACGCATCGGGCATCGCGCAGCGACTCGGTTATGCGTGGAGTGGATTCGCATACGCGACTCTTGCCATGTTCGCTCTGCATCTCTTCGCCAGCGGCAGGGCAACCGCGATCGACAGTACGCAGGCTGCTGTCAGGTCGCTCCTCACGTATCCCACAGGCAGACTGCTGGCCGTATTCCTCGGGATCCTGACGATCGGCGCAGGCATTGCCCAGTTCGTCGATGCGCGGAAAGCCTTCTCTCAGGCTGGTGTGGTGAAGGAAGACACGCCTCCGGAGGTGAGGAGACCGCTTCTCTGGCTCGGACGTTTCGGGATGTTCTCGCGCGGCGTCGTGTTCATGCTGGTCGGCTGGTTCGTCATCCAGGCCGGGCTGCACCGCGATCCCGCAAGCGCGCACGGATTCCAGGGGGCATTCACATTCCTACTCGCGCAGCCATACGGTCACCTCTTCCTGGCCGTGGTGGCGCTCGGCTTCATCGCACTGGGTCTCCACTCTCTCGCCCTCGCGCGCTGGGCTCGTCTCCTCCGGAGCTCTTAGCTGCGCATTCCGATCGAATAACCGCTCCTTAGGCACCGCCCCGCGGTCCGATAACGACGCCCACACGCGGGCCCGCCTGGCACCACCCCACCCGGCGGGCTTCCGGTTTGGGCGCTTGAGTTGACAGACCAGTCAAGTCAGCCGACACTCGGCGCATCAAACTTGGGGAGGTGCGCTGATGCGCAAGCTGATTCTGTCCGCCGTCCTTTCGATCGGTCTTCTCGTTCTCTCGGTCGCGCCGGCCCTCGCCGGAGGCATCGGACCGACCCCGTAAAGTCAAATCGTTAATTCAGTAGCCGAGAGCCGGGCGTGGCGGTACACTCACCGCCATGCCCGGCAGCAGGTACCGCGGCCGCCGCAAGGGAGTGGCCGTCAGGGAAGGGTCGGTGGAGCAGGCCCGCCGTGAGGCCCGGCTGACCCTGGCCCAGGTGGCAGCCGGCCAGCTCACGAGGACGGCGATCCACCTCATCGAAAAGGGCAGGACACGGCCCTCCATGGAGACCCTCGAGCAGATCGCCCGCCAGACGCGCAAGCCGATCGAATTCTTCCTCATACCCGACACCCCCGCTTTCGCCGAGCGCCAGACGCAGCTCAACGAGCTGGAGCGCCTGACCGCGGTTCGAGAGCTGCAGAAGGTCGTCGAGATGGGGGCCTCACTGCTCGAACAGCAGTGGAGCAAAGCGGATGCTGCGCTCATCAATTTCTCGGTCGGGCAGGCATACTGCCGGCTTGTTCGGCCAGCCGAGGCCCTGCCGCACCTGAAGCGAGCTCGGGCTGAGTTCGAGCGACTCGGGGACGAATGGATGGCAGTCGAGGCCATAGATTGGGAATCGTCGGCCCTCAGCCTGTTGGATGACCCGGAAGCCCTGCCTCTTGCCAATCGAGCCCTCGAACGCTGCCGCAAGCTGGAGCCCAAGGCCGCTCAGGTCGAGGCGCGCATCCTCGGCCACATCGCCGGCATGTACGTGGTATCGCACTCATGGACGCTTGCGATTCGCTACTACGAGGAAGGCCTCGCCGCCGCCAGTGGCGTCAAAGACCTCCTTCAGCTCGCGAAGATGCACCACGGCGTGGCCATGGCGTATCAGCACCTGCGACAGCCGGCCACCGCGCGGCAGCACTTCGACAAGGCGCTGACTTTGTACTCCCTCGAGTCCGACATGAGTGCCGTCTACCGGGTGGAGAACGACCTCGGTCACCTGTACTTGCAGGAAGGACACCTGGATTCAGCCGAGCAACACCTCGTCAGGGCGTTAGGGGGAGCCACCGAACTATCGCTCGATCGAAGAGGCCGAGGGTTCATCCTGACCAACCTCGGAGATGTGTACTTGCGAAAGGGACTGCTTGCCGAGGCGGCGGTCTTGCTGACACAGGCGGTCGAGCTTGGCGAGGCGACCGGCGAGCGAATCGTCCAAGCCGAGGCGCACGTGCTCCTCGGGCAGCTCCAGGAGAGAGAAGGGAAACTTCGCGCATCTGACGATCACTTCGAGGCTGCGATCCGGATCCTCGAAGAATTGGACATGCCCGACCGGCTGCGCGATGCGCATATGGACTACGCCGAGCTTCTCGACGGCCGGCAGGACACCGCCAGTGCATCGCGGCACTGGAAGCGGGCAGCGGAGATCGGCAAGGCTGCTGCGCTCGGAGTCAGGTGGACCGCGGCAGCTGCGGGTGAGTTCGAGGAGTCTCTCGCCTAGCAGCTCCGATTCGTCAGTCGATGAGCTTCATCTCTCGCGCTGTGGCGACGGCTTCGATCTTCGAGTGCGCCCCAAGCTTCGTGTCCAGGCTCCTGATATGAGTGCGTACCGTCGCGTAGCTGATGCCCATCTGCCCTGCGATCTCGCGGCTGGAGAGGCCGCCAGACATCAGCTTCAGGACCTCGCGCTCGCGAGCGCTCAGACTGTCCTTCTTGCCATTGCGATCGCGATTTCGGCTCAGGAGCGAGGCGATCTTCGACGGTGCGATCAGCGAATCGCCTCCCGCGACTCTCCTCACCGCGTCGATGACGTCGTCCGCGGCGCGTGACTTGTGGATGAATGCTCCCGCGCCGGCCTCGACGGCGGCGAGCCATGCGCTTTCGCTGTCGTCGCGGCTGAGGAAGACGAATCTCGCGTTGGGCTGGATCCTGCGGATCGCCGCGGCGGCGTCGGGGCCGGTTCCGTCGGGGAAATGGAAGTCCATCACGACGATGTCTGGTTTCGTGTCGCGGACCAGCGGAGCCGCATCAGCCACGGATCCTGCCTGGCCGCAAACCACAAGATCCGCTTCATCACGCAGCACCATCGCGAGGCCGTCTGAAACCAGCTGGTGGTCGTCCACGATGACCACGCGGATCATCCCGGCGTCTCCGTTGCGCCGGCTCTGATCGCTAGGCCGGCTTAGGGCGCCCAGTGATCTGGCTGGTAGGGAGGACGCGGAAGCCGTTTGCCAACTGGCCGCGACGGGGAATTTCTCCTCGCGCTCCTCACCCCCGATTGGGCTCCGCCGTTCCTCCCACCAGCCACCCCCGCAAAGTAGTCGCTTGACCGCAACTTTGGTTGTCAAAAATTCGGTAAAGAAGGGGGTGGGCGGGTGTAGAGTGGGTTCCGGAGACTAGATTCAATGGACGCTGCTGTGCAGGCGTTCCGTCCGCTGCCTGGCGAGGATCACACCACGCCGGCGCTCCCCGAGGTGGCGAGCTGGATCGCCATCTACGAAGAGTTGTCCTCAGTGCTGCGCCTTGTGCTGTCGCGCCTCGACGGGAATGGCCAGTCAGCGGACATCGAGCGCCAGTTGGGTTGGATCGAGGAGCGTCTTGCGCTGTGGCGCGATCGCCATCAGGCGCTGGCCGGAGTGTCCATCGACCGCAGGGATCACTCCGTGACATACGCGGGCAGATACCTGAAGCTAACCCGGCGTGAAGCCGACCTTCTCGATTTCCTGGTCCGGCATCCAGGACGGCCCTTCACGACAAGGCAGCTCACGATTCTGGCCTGGCAGAACTCGCGCCTTTCCGATGCGCAGGTGCGGACTTACATGATGCGGCTGCGCCGGCGGCTGCGGGAGGTCGGGCTCGCAGGCCTGATCACGATCGTCCGCAACCGCGGCTATGGGGCGGAGCTGCCAAGATCAAGCGCGATCCGATGAGCGCAACCGCAACTCTCGCGCCAACGGTGGCCGACTCCATCGTCTCTTCACGGCTGCTGATCATGCAGTCCAAACGCCTCCTCCTGGCCTCGGTCGAAAGGCGATTCCGGCTGCACGGCGAAGACTCCCTGCGCGAGCGCTCAGATCATTTGCGCCACGAGACTGCTCGAGCTCACCAAACCTATCGATCTGCGGTCTTGACATGGGGACGATCGACATCGCACGAGTTCCGGATAATGGTTTACGGCTCGCTGGTCAACATGGCCGAACACTTGGTTCTCGACCTGCGGAGAACCATTGGCGGCTTGCCCTCCGGAGACCAGTTCGAGATGGCAACCGACGTCGAGATGCTCGAGGGCTTCATCGAGGAGTGGCGCCGGAACACACGACCTATCGCAACCTCGGCCGTCGCCTGATACCAACGCTGCTACTGCGCCTTCAACTCCTCCATCACCAGGACCACTCCGCCGGCGCGGCCCCTGCCGGGCAGTGAGGTCGCGATCACGTGGCATCGTATCCGCCTGCCGCGGCGGGTCATAGCAGGGACAACGACTTCTTCGTGGGTCGGTTTGGCTCGAAGCACGGAGCGGATCATTGGGCGGAGATCCTTCGTGGGAAGTCCGATGTCCAGGTCGAGGAACGGCTTGCCCACAACCTCGTCTGACCGAACACCCCAGAGGTCCGCCGCTCGTTCGTTCCACACCTGAACGTTCAGATCGCCGTCAAGCACCGCCGCACCCAACCGAATGTTGCCCAGGACTGCCTGTAGGAAGAGGTTGAGCCGGTCCACGTACTGGTTCCGATTCTCCAGCTCGTCGTTGGTTCCTTGCAGCTCGGCATTGGTTGACTCCAACTCTTCGTTCATGGTTTCCAGCTCTTCGTTGGTCGACTGCAGCTCCTCGTTGGTGGTCTCGAGCTCCTCGACCGTCGACTGCAGCTCTTCGTTGGTGGTCTCGAGCTCTTCGTTACTCGACTGGAGCTCCTCGTAGGCCGTCTCGATTTCCTGCCTCGCGCGCTCGAGCTCCGCCCGAAGCAGCGACTCTTCGGTGATGTCGATGAAGACCACACTTGTGCCCACGACGGTGCCGTCGTCGTCAAGAAGTGGCGCGAGACGGACATCGAAGCGCCGGATGACGCCGTCTGGTGCAGGGTGATCGATCGCCGGAATGGCAACCGAGTGGCGGTCCCGCAAGATCTGATCGATTGCGCCCCGGAGGTCCACGGGCCGGTACGAAAGCTCCAGGTCTTTTATTGGCCTGCCGACGTCGCCTGCCCTTATGTCGAGCAGCTTGCGGGCGGGTTGATTGGCGAGAGCCAGGTTGCCACCGGCGTCGATGACCACCTGTGCGTACGGCGCACCCTCGGACGCCAGCTCATGCAGCCGGACCTGCCGCGTCATCTGATCGGTCGCTTCGTTGTTGCCGGCCTGAGCCAGGACCAGCAGGCGGTCTCGAAGGGGTAGCCGTCGAACCCTTCTGAACACCCTCTGCTTGAGGTCGACCGGCTCAAATATCGAACCGTGCATCAGCAGCATCTCGGCACGGCCGAGAAAGAGATAGCCCGTATCGTCGAGCGCGTAGTGGAAGCGTGCCAGGATGCGACCCTGCGCCTCAGCTGTGAAGTACATGAGCGTGTTCCGGCAGATCAGGAGGTCCAGGCGCGAAATGGGCGCATCCTGCATGAGGTCGTGCCGGCCGAATACCAAGGCTCGCCGGAGCCCGGTCTTGAACGCAAATCGCCCGTTTTGGGGCTCGAAGTATCGGGAGCGGAGGCCCGCGTCGAGAGACTCCATCTCCTTCTCGGTATATCCAGACCTTGCTGTGTTCAGAGCGTGCTCGTCAATGTCGGTCGCGTAGATCTTGACCCTGCGCAGAAACACATCCGGACCGAGGGCTTCGCAGAAGAGCATGGCGGCGGAATATGCCTCTTCACCTGATGCGGTACCGGTGCTCCAGATGCGGATGGTTCCGCTCTTGTCGATGATTTTCGGCACGATCTGCCTGCCGAGGTACTCCCATGCCTGCGGGTCTCGGAAGAAGTCGGTGATATTGATGAGGATCTTGTCGAAGAGGATCGCGAACTCCTCGGCATGCACCTGAAGGTAATCCTGGTACGCACTGAAGGTGCTCAAGCCAAGCTCCGAGCACCGCCTTGCGAGGCGCCGCACGATGGTGTTGCGCTTGTAACCCGTGTAGTCGAAGCCGCGGCTCTCGAGCAAATACTTGAGCAGCGAATCGAACTGTTTGCCGACTTCGAGGCTCAATCGCTCCCCACGGTGCCGAGGAGGTTGAGTAGCGCCGTTGATATCTCATCGAGGGGCAGCACGAAATCGACCACCCCGGTTCGGATGGCCGCCGACGGCATGCTGAAGAACTCTGAGGTGTCTTCGTCCTGCGCGATGACGGTCCCTCCCCGCTGCTTGATGGCGGTCACCCCGATGGATCCATCACGACCGCTGCCGGTCAAAACCACCGCGATCGCTCGCTCACCATACGAGGCGGCGACCGACTCGAACAGAAGGTCGGCCGACGGGCGAACGAAGTTGACGAGTTCCGTCTGCGTGAGGCTGACGCTGCCGTCACGGTTGATCAGAAGATGGCGGTCGGGTGGCGCCAGGTAAACGTGGCCCGCCTTGATGTGCGAACCGGCCACAGCCTGCCGGACGGGAAGGCTGGACCTGCGGCCGATGATCTCCGCCATCAGGCTGCGGTGGCGGGGATCGAGATGCTGGACGACAACGATTCCCGCGTTGAATGTGGCCGGCAGGGTGCTCAGGATCCTTGTGAGTGCGTTGAGACCACCCGCCGAGGCGGCGATCGCCACGATCTCGAATGGCGGCTTGCTGGCGCCTCGCATCGGCCCGCGCTCAATCACCGCTCAACAACCTTCGCACATTGCGGGCGACCTCGACGTTCTCCCGCGCATGGACGACGAGGGTTCGAACCTTGGCGGCGGAACTGCTGACGTCTCCGTCGCCACTGATACCGGTGTTGTGCCCCGCATCGAGCTCTGCCCCCAGGAATCGCAGCCCGGCAACCGCTTCGCGCCTGACGGAAGCGGAGTTCTCCCCCACACCGCCCGTGAACACGATCGCGTCCAGGCCACCCATCGCAGCCGCCATCGACGCGATGCACGCGCGAAGCCGGTGAATGTAGACGTCGAACGCGAGGCGCGCCCGCTCGTCTCCGGACGACATTCTCTCTTCCACCTCGCGCATGTCCTTCGTCCCGGCGAGACCGAGGAGGCCCGAGCGGCCGTCGAGCGCTTCCGTCAGCTCGCGTTCGGTCACCCGTTCGTGCCGTTGCAGCCACAGCATCAGGCCGGGGTCGACGCTGCCGGATCGCGTGGCCATCACCAGGCCTTCAAGCGGCGTGAAGCCCATCGTGGTGTCGACGCTCCGTCCGCCGTGCACAGCAGCCAGCGACGCGCCGGATCCGAGGTGGCAGGTGACCACGCGAAGCTCGGATAGAGGGCGTCCGAGCAGCTCGGCTGCGCGCCGGGCCGCGTAGGCGTGTGAGAAACCGTGGAAGCCATAACGGCGGATGCGATGGCGCTGCCTCCACTTCGCCGGGATCGCATAGGTTGCCGCCGCCGGCGGCATCCCCGAGTGAAATGAGGTGTCGAAGCACGCAACCGCCGGCGCGCGGGGAAGGAGCTTGCGCACGGCCTGGATCGCGGAGATGGCCGCCGGCATGTGCAGGGGAGCCAGGTCCTCGATCGAATGCAGGTAGGCGACCACTTTGGCGTCGACTCGCACGGAAGCCGAGTGGCGGGGTCCCCCATGGACCACGCGGTGGCCGACCGCGTCCACCCCGATCCCCTCCTTTATGCCTGTGATCGCGGTCTCGAGCTCCGCCTTCTTGAAGCGTCCCGCCGAGGCCTTGAACTCGTGGCTGGCGAGCTCGGTGTCGTCCGCTCCGACCAGACTGACCTTGAGCGAGCTAGAACCCGCGTTGACGACGAGAACTCTCAGTTGGTCCAAGTCCAGTTTCGGATCTCTGGTGCGTCGTCGCCGTGCTCCCGCGTGTACTGGCGGCAGCGCAAACGCTCGTCCTCCATGAGCTGGCGCACGTGCGCGGCCTTCGAGCGCAGCCCGGGACATCGATCGATGACATCCATGACGAGGTGGAATCGATCCAGGTCGTTGAGCATCACCATGTCGAACGGGGTCGTCGTGGTGCCCTCTTCCTTGTATCCCCGCACGTGGATGTTGGCGTGGTTCGAGCGGCGATACGTGAGCCGGTGGATCAGCGCGGGGTAGCCGTGAAAGGCGAAAACCACCGGCCGGTCGGCGGTGAAGAACGCATCGAACTCCGGATCGGTGAGCCCGTGCGGATGCTCGGTCGAGGGCTGCAACATCATCAGGTCGACGACGTTCACCACCCGCACCTTCAAGTCTGGGAGGTGCATGCGCAGCAGGTCGACGGCAGCCAGCGTTTCGAGGGTCGGGACGTCCCCAGCGCATGCCATCACCACGTCGGGGTCGCCTGTATCGTCGGTGCTTGCCCAATTCCAGATGCCGATGCCGCGGGTGCAGTGTGCGATCGCCTCGTCCATCGACAGGTAGGTGAGAGCGGGCTGCTTGCCCGCAATGATCACGTTCACGTAGTTGCGGCTGCGAAGGCAGTGATCCGCAATCGAGAGCAGGGTGTTGGTGTCGGGGGCGAGATAGACCCGAATGACCTCGGCCTTCTTGTTGACGACGAGGTCGATGAAGCCCGGGTCCTGGTGCGTGAAGCCGTTGTGATCCTGACGCCACACATGCGAGGTGAGCAGGTAGTTGAGAGATGCGATCGGCCGGCGCCAATGAATGCCGCGAGTCACCTTCAGCCACTTCGCGTGCTGGTTGAACATCGAGTCGACGATATGGATGAAGGCCTCGTAGCAGTTGAACAGGCCGTGGCGGCCGGTGAGCAGGTAGCCCTCGAGCCAGCCCTGGCACATGTGCTCGCTCAAGACCTCCATCACGCGGCCATCACGGGCCAGGTGCTCGTCGCCTGATTCGAGGTCGGCCTCCCATACGCGGTTGGTCGCCTCGAAAACCGCCCCGAGGCGATTGGAGACCGTTTCATCCGGTCCCATCAGCCGGAAGTTGTCCGGGTTCTTGGCGATGACGTCGCGCAGGTATGCGCCGAGAACCCGGGTTGCCTCGCTGGTCTTGACGCCCGGCGAGGGCACCGGGACGGCGTAGTCGCGGAAGTCCGGTAGGTGCAGGTCCCGCAGCAAGTGGCCTCCGTTGGCGTGTGGATTGGCGCTCATCCGCCGTTCGCCGCGGGGCGGGAGAGCAGCCAGGTCTGGCACGAGCCGGCCCTTCGGATCGAAGAGCTCGTCCGGGCGGTAGCTGCGCATCCACTCCTCGAGGATGCGCAGATGACCGGGCTTGTCGAAATCCGTGATCGGGACCTGGTGGGAACGGAACGTGCCCTCGACCGGAAGCCCGTCGACGACCTTGGGACCCGTCCAGCCCTTCGGTGTGCGGAGGACGATCATCGGCCAGCGCGGTCGTTTCTCATAGCCGAACTCCCGCGCATCGTGCTGAATGGTCGAGATCTCGTCGAGGGCCTGATCGAGCGCCGCCGCCATTGCTTGGTGGACCCGCTTCGGCTCGTCGCCCGTGACAAAGATCGGCGCGTGGCCGTAGCCCTCGAGCAGGTGGCGCAGCTCGTCCTCGGGCAGGCGCGCCAGCACGGTGGGGTTGGCGATCTTGTAGCCGTTGAGATGAAGGATCGGCAGCACCGCACCGTCGTGGCGAGCGTTCAGGAACTTGTTCGAATGCCAGCTGGTCGCCAGCGGGCCGCTTTCCGCCTCGCCATCACCGACCACGCAAAACACGAGCAGCTCGGGGTTGTCGTACGCAGCGCCGTACGCGTGGGCGAGCGCGTACCCGAGCTCGCCGCCTTCGTGAATCGAACCGGGCGTCTCGGCCGCGACATGGCTCGGGATGCCACCCGGGAACGAGAACTGACGGAACAGCTTGCGCATGCCGTCAGTGTCCCGCGTGATGTGTGGATAGACCTCGCTGTAGGTGCCCTCCAGGTACGCGTTCGCAACCGCCGCGGGACCGCCGTGGCCGGGCCCCATGATGTAGATGGCGTCCAGGTCTCGCATCTTGATGACGCGATTCGCGTGCGCGTAGAAGAGGTTCAGCCCGGGGGTCGTTCCCCAATGCCCCAGCAGGCGCGGCTTGATGTCATCCAGCCGCAGAGGCCGCGCGAGCAATGGGTTGTCGAGCAGGTAGATCTGGCCGACTGCCAGATAATTCGCGGCTCTCCAGTACGCGTCGATGCGCTCGAGCTCAGCGGTGGTGAGCGCGTCTGTAGTCGGCGTTTGTTTGGCTCGCGGGCCGGCCATGTCTAAATTGAAACCGGTCTGGTGGTCAGAGTGCGTCTCGGTCGAGCGCGCGATTCGATATCCAGCGGATCGAGGTCACCAGCGCGAGCCAGCCAGCGGCGATGAAGATGCTGGCGAGAACGTCGGTCGGCCAGTGCGCGCCGACATAGACCCTGCTGATGGCGGCGGTCAGGACGATGGCGGCGACGACCGCCCAGCCGATCGGGATCGCCCATCGAGGCAGGTACCGATAGCCGACACACAACATCACCAGCGCGAAGCTGATGGTGATGAAGATCACGTGGCCGCTCGGGAAGCTGGTCGCGCCCGGGTGCTCGGTTACCTGCAGGACCTCCGCTGTGGTGGGGCGCGGCCGGTTGACCAGGTTGACGATGAAGCTGTACGAGATGCCGCCCGCCGTGGCCGCGATGGCGAGCATCCAGGCGCGGCGGTTCAGCAGCAGAACGAGGAGGATCGCGCCCACCTGCATGTAGATCCCGCCTCCCGGCCCGCCCAGCCACCGGTAGAGCGGGAACAGCGCTGTCAGCGGCCCCCAGTTGACCGACTGGATGGAGCGCTCGATCGACGAATCCACCGACCATCGAGGGTCGGCGATCGCGACCAGGGCCAGGCCCGCAGCGGCCGCGAAACAAACCACCGCGACGGCAAGCAGCCGCCACCGAATTGCTCCCGTCCAGGGCGGAAAGAGCGCGTTCAGAACGCTGTTTCGATGCCGGCGCTCGAGCCCCTGCACGAGGTGGGAGTCCACAGATCGAGCGTGAGGCATCTTGCGCCCGAGCTGAAGTGCCGAACCGGACCATGACGACCATGCCGATCGGCATATGGTGGGAAGCGCCGATTCGATGCTGCGCGTGTGCACCTGGAACATCAACCTTGGCGTCCGGCTGGACGAGATCCTCGACGCGGTTTCGAAGCATCGCGACTTCGCCGGGCTCGACCTGTTTGCCCTCCAGGAGGCTTCTGTGCACCGCGGCCATGCCGACGCACGTACCATCGCGGCGGCCCTCGGTTCCGACTACGAATGCCACCAGGTCACCGCCCAGACCATCAAAGGCCGGATCCAGGCCAACGCGATGATCTGGAACCGGCGCCGGGTCAAGGTGGATCGGTTCGACCACCTGCGGCTGACTGGGGGCAGAAGGCTTTACAGGCAGCAGCGCAACAGCGTCGTGGTCGAAGGCGAGTCCGACCGAATGTCGGTGCTCGCGTACTCGGTGCACCTCGACATCTTCGGCCCCACCCACAAGCGCGAGCAGCTTCTCGATGTCATGGAGGATCGGCACAGCCGGACCCCGGCCGACCTCACGATCGTGGCGGGCGACCTGAACCTGTACCACCTGTCCCGCTGGCCGTCGTGGTCGAAGCTGATCGACGCGTACGAGGCGGAGGGTTTCACCGACGCCGCGCGCTCGATCCGTTGGACGCACTCGGCGCGCCCTCTGCCGATCAGGCAGAAGCTCGACTCGATCCTGGTTCGATCGCCTTCCGAACTGGACCTGCGCACATGGACGGTCGAGGTGCGCGGCTCGGATCACATTCCGCTGTTCGCGGATCTGACGCTGCGCTGACGGGCGCGGATCAGCCGAAGGTGCTCGTTCGCTTGACCAGGTAAGCCGCCGCTTCGGTGCGCCTCGCGACCTCCAGCTTGCCGAGGATCGTCGACACATGGTTCTTCACCGTGAGCTCGGAGAGATGCACCACCTTGGCGATCTGCGCGTTGGTCTTGCCCTCCGCGACAAGGCGGAGGATTCCATCCTCGCGCGCTGTGAGCCGCGCGAGCTTGTCGTCCTTCCCGGCGTTGGGGTCGCGTCGCAGGCGCTGGAGGACCCGGTCGGTCACGGCTGGATCGAGGAGGCTCCGCCCGTTGGCAACCTCACGGATCGCTCGCACCAGCTGCGCGGCGTCGATTCGCTTGAGGAGATATCCGGACGCGCCCGCCATGATCGCCGCGAACAGAGCCTCATCGTCATCAAAGGAGGTGACGATGATCACGCGTGCATGGGTGGTGCGCGCGCGGATCTCGCGAGTCGCCTCGATGCCATTCCCCTCCATCAGGCGGACATCCATGAGGATGACGTCCGGACGGGTTCTCACCGCGGCGTCGACAGCCCCGCGCATGGTGTCCGCCTCGCCCACGACCTGAAGGTCTGCCTCCGACTCGAGGACCATGCGGAGCCCCTGGCGCACGATCGCGTGATCGTCCACCAGCAGCACCCGCGTCTTCTTGACGGGGGGTTGATCGTCCACGGCCCGAGCCGAGTATAGGCGGAGGTGCGGGGCGTTCTCGGACTTCACGACTTCTCGATCAGGGCAGGCTGAAGTGCGACCTCGTCGGGGGGCCTCGGCGTGAGGAGGGCTCCTGGTGGGGGCAACGCAACCCGGATGGCCTTGGGAATCGAGACCACCTCGATGGGAAGAGTGCCGATCAAGGTGCCGTCGGCGTGCACGTGGCAGGGGTATTCAGACTGGACTTTCAGCCTCATGAAGGGATAGCGGGTCGTGGTGTAGCCGTGGCCCTTGTGGCCCTGGCTCAACGCGTGCGCCGAAGCCATGAGCTTGAGCCGCCCAAGGTCGTGATAAACGGTCAGGTAAAGCTTGGGGTCGCGGATATCGATGCCTGGCGCCAGGTTCAGGTGAGCCCCTGTGACCGGGGTGTTGCTGATCGTCATCGTGAACGCCTTGATCGTCTGGCGCTCAGAAGGGGGATCGATCTCGAGCGTCAGCTCCACCGAGCGGTCGCCCGCCAGCTTCAGGGGAGTCTCGAGGATGTCACGGAATCGATGGCGCACAAACGCTTCGCCAACCGGCCACAGGTCCGCCTCGAGTCCGATCCCGGCGCCTTCGAAGAAGACATAGTCACCAATCCGGCCGGCGGACACCCACTGTGGCTCCTCGGATAGTGCGATCTCTACGGCTTCATGGTGATCGTGCGGCAACCCACAGTGAGCGGCGATGTTGTTATTGGTTCCGCAGGAGACGAGGCCGATCGGAGTCTCGGTCCCGATCAGCGCGGCACCGACCGAGCGGAACGTGCCGTCTCCTCCGATGACGAGAACCCGGCTGTAGCCCGCCTCGGCTTTTTGGCGCGCCCATTTCGCTGCGTCGATATCCGGCGAGACCTTCAAGATCTCCACGCGATCGCGAAGGCGCAGGCGAAGCCATGGCTCGAGCTGAGCCGCCAACCCGCGACCTGAACTCGGGTTCATGACGACCGCGATTTTGTCCATGTCAAGCCTCCTTGGATGTTCGGCGACGCACGGGCGGGTCGAGCCCCGGTTTCATGCGCAGCACAGGGGGAGACGTCGCCGAATGCAGCCCGAGGGCGACGAAGCCGATCGCGACGACGACAAGCCCGATCGCGCCGGCCGGCAGCCCGAGGAGCACCGCAAACACCCGAGTCAGCCCGTAGTCGTAGTGGAGGTCGCCGTTGATTCCCCCGAGCACCATCAAGATTCCGATCAGGGTGAAAGCGACTCCTCGACCGAGGAGACCGATCCGACCGGCCAAAACCCACAGCGACCACAGGCGTGGGCTCTTCTCCTGAGGGAGGAAGTCGTTCCTGAACGGTGCAAACCAGGCGTCCATGAACTGGCCTATGCCCGTGATCAGAACCACTCCGCCGAACACGGGCAGCACCCATGACGTCAGCTGGGCGCCGAAGACCTTGTTGACGCCAAACGGCAGGCTGCCGCCGCGGTCGGCGCCGCCGCTGACGGCTCCGATGGCGAACTGGATCGCAAACAACCCAAGGCCGCCGTAGGCGACTGCACTCCAGAGAAACCCGACACGAGAGATGATCCCGTGCCAGTTGCCGCCCCGCTCGAGCGGGTCCGCGACTGCACGCACTACGCCCCACAGGGAGTAACCGAAAAGGCCGGCTGCCGCGAAGATAGCGATCGGAACTCTGAACCCGTTCGTCAGGACGAGCTTGAGCGATCCTTGCAGGTCCACAGACTCGGAGGCGCCGATCATGGCCGCGACCGCGATCACGCCGACGAGCGCGTACAGGATGCCGCGAACGAGCAGCCCGAATCTCTCGAGCGTCATCAGCAGCGGGTGAAAGATAAACCGAGGCATCTCAACCCGTAGGCCGGGTTCGATCTCGAGAGCCCTGTGATGGGGCGCCTCGGCCTCCATCACACCGGCGGCAGGCACGGTGTCGTTGGCCATCGAAATCAAGTCTTGGACCGGCCGTCCCGAAGGACCAGTGCCGAAGGATGCCTGTCACCTAGCCCGAAGGGTGGCGAAAGGCGTCATGCGCGAGAATGAGGTGGTCCGCCCCAATCGACTTCGACGCATCGGCCGGATCGCCGTCGGCTGGATCGCGACGGCGATGGCGTTGCGCCTGCTCGCCCTGGTCCTGCCGGGTGTGCATGTCGACGGGTGGGTGGCGGCGCTGGCGGCGGCTGCAGCGATCGGAATCCTCAACTGGCTGATCTGGCCGCTCTTCATCCGCTTCCTTCTCCCAGTCACGGTGCTGTCGCTCGGCCTGGCCGCGCTCGTCATCAACGGCGCGGTGATCTGGCTAGCCGCGAAGCTCGTCGGAGGCGTGGAGGTGGCAAGCCTCCTGGATGGGATCTTTCTGGCGCTGGCCATGGCGGCGGCGAATACGCTGCTGGTCGCCCTCCTGGCGATGGACGACGACGATGTATACCTCCATCACGCGCGCCTCGCCGCCCGAAGGTTCGGAAGCACGAAGTCGGATGTCCCTGGCGTTGTCTTTCTCGAGATCGATGGTCTCGCTCACGACGTGCTCCGGCGTGCCCTGCGCAACGGCGAGGCGCCGACCATGTCGGACTGGCTCGATCGCGGGTCGCACCGAATGATCGAATGGGAGACCGATTGGTCGTCGCAAACCGGCGCGTGCCAGGCGGGCCTGCTTCACGGTTCCAACGTCAACATTCCGGCGTTTCGCTGGTGGGACCGGGCCCGCCAGACAGTTGTGGTCACCAATCACCCGAAGGACGCCTACCACATCGAGCGCGAGCACTCCGATAAGCGGGGCCTCCTCGCCTTCGACGGGGCCAGTCGCTGCAACATTGTCTCGGGCGATGCCCCGCACAGCCTGCTGACCATGAGCACCGTGCTGGGACAGGGGCGCGGCGAATCGATCGGACGCGAATACTTCGTCTACTTCGCGAGCCCGCACAACTTCACGCGGACTCTCGTCCTTGCGGTCGGCCACATCTTCCAGGAGCTCTGGTATGCGAGCCAGCAGCGGCGAGCCGATGTGCGCCCACGGATCGATCGCAGTTGGCCGTATCCGCTGGTTCGCGCTTACGCCACGGCCGTGCAGCGCGAGATCCAGGTGCAGGTGGTCATCGGCGACATCCTGGCCGGGCGCCCGGCGATCTACACGACGTTCCTGGGCTACGACGAGGTCGCCCACCACTCGGGCATCGAACGGAGAGACACGCTCGTGGTCCTGGCCGGGATCGACCGCCAGCTGGAGCGCATCGCCATGGCGGCGAAGGAGGCGCCCCGACCGTACCGGTTGGTGGTGCTGTCCGACCACGGGCAGAGCCAGGGCGCGACGTTCAAGCAGCGCATCGGCGTGTCCCTGAACGACCTCGTGCATGAGCTCACCGGGATTCCGGCGTCGCAGACTCCCAAACACCAGAGCGAGGCGCTCTGGGCGCTGTTCGGGGTGCTGACCGAGGCGTCAGCGGGCGGCTCCGGGGTCGCTAAGGCCCTCCGCTTCGCGACCCGCCGACACCGCGTGGACGAGGCGGTCGTGCTGGGCCGCGGGCGGAGGGAGATGATGCAAGGTCATCGTGTCGAGAGCAGGACCGAGCCGCCACCCGAGGTGGTCGTCATGGGCTCGGGATGCCTGGGGTTGGTCTACTTCCCGCGACATCCGGCCCGCTTGAGCCTCGAGCAGATCGAATCGCTCTATCCGAGGCTGCTGCCGGGCCTTCGCAAGCAGCCAGGAGTCGGGTTCATGCTGGTCCGCTCCGAGCGCCACGGGGCGGTTGTCATCGGGCCCCACGGCACGCGCTACCTGGATTCCAATCTGGTGGAAGGTGTCGACCCGCTGGCGCCCTTCGGGCCGAACGCCGCACGCCACGTCAAGCGCGGCGATTCGTTCGAGCACGTGGCCGACATCATGATCAACGGCTCATTCGACCCCGACACCGAGGAGGTGCCGGCGATGGAAGAGCTCGTGGGCTCGCACGGTGGGCTGGGCGGCACGCAGGCCCGCCCCTTCGTCCTCTTCCCAGCGGAGTGGGCCGCGCCTGAGAAGCCGATCGTCGGCGCGGAGGAGATGCATGCGTGGATGCGCCGCTGGCTTGCCGATTCTGGGCACGCCGACTTCGCGAAGACGGAGGATCCGGCTAAGCCGCCTTCCGGCTCTCCCTCTCGTTTCCCCGTCGCCCAGGCTCGAGCACGGGATCGGAGATCCACCGGATCGACATCACCAGGCTGAGCCAGCCGACGCCGATCAGAAGGCCGGCCAGCACGTCTGTGGGCCAATGCGCGCCTGAGTAGACCCGGCTGAACGCGCCCACGAGGACAAACAGGACCGCAATTGCCCAGCCGATCGGCTGCCAACGGCGAGGGATGTATTTCATGCCGACGCAGACCATCAGGATCACCGCGTAGAAGACGAACAGGATCGTGTGGCCGCTCGGGTAGCTGGAGGCGCCCGGGTGCTCGGTCACCCTGAGGACGTCCGGAACCGCCGGGCGCGGCCGGATGATCAAGCTGACGAGCGCGAAGTACCAGCCGCTCGCGAGCGCGCCGGCGATGAGCAGTCGCCACGAGGCCCGGTTGAGCACCAGGATGATGGCGAACACGACGGCCTCCGCATACAGTCCGTATGGCCCTCCGATCTGCCGGTAGAAATCGAAGACCGGCGTCAAGGGCCCCACGCTGATCGACTGAAACGCCCGCTCGATCGATGCGTCTATCGCCAGGAAGGGACTCGTGTAGACGAGAATCGTCAAGCCGGCCAGGGCGACCGCGCATGCCGCTGAAACGATCAAGAGCGGTCGGTGAAAGCGCGACCGGTGTTCCGTCACCGCCCGAACCGTAGGCGCGGCGACGGGCGGTACAACCGGCTGAGAAGCTGTCTCCATGGCGCCGATGCTCGGGCTGGCGGCCAAGCCGGGCCAGTGCCGATGTGCGGCAACTCAGTACGCCGATACGCACGTGCCGACCTGTCCAAACGGCACTTCCGATTGGTCATGCACGACACCATCCTCAGGAGGCACATGACAGGGATAATCGTAGAAACGGCGCCGCCGAGGGCGCACGAGCTTTCGTCGCTGGCCCGAGCGCGGCAGATCGCGGCCGTTCTCGCCCGCCACCACCTGTGGCATTTGATCGAGCTGATGGCCCTCGAGCACCTGGTGCCGTTCGGTCACGTGCGACCCGCCCGAGGCCAGCATCAGCCGATAACGCCGGGGCAGGTGCGCCTGGCGTTGGAGGAGCTCGGCCCGACGTTCATGAAGCTCGGCCAGGTGCTGTCAACTCGCGCGGACCTGCTGCCGCCCGAGTTCCAGACAGAGCTCGCCCTGCTTCAGGACCAGGCGCCCGAGGTGCCTATCGCAAATGTGTTGGAGACGATCGAAGCCGAGTTGGGCCAGTCGGTCGCGAGATGCTTCTCGTCCTTCGACCCCAAGCCTCTGGCCACCGGCTCCATCGGTCAGGCGCACCTGGCCACGTTTGCGGACGGCACAGAGGTCGTGGTCAAGGTCCGGCGCCCCGGCGCTGTTGAGCAGATCGACGAGGATCTGAAGCTGCTCCACCGGCTGGCGACCATCGCCAGCGGGCGACTCGGCTCAGCCGACGGTTGGGACCTGGTGGGTGTGGTGCGCGAGTTCGACAGCAGCCTCCGGGCAGAGGTCGATTATCTGCACGAAGGCCACAATGCCGAACGCTTCGCGCAGAACTTCAAGGAATCGGAGCGTGTCCATATCCCGCGGGTCTTCTGGGAAGCGAGCACCACGCGCGTGCTGACGATGGAGCGCATCAAGGGCAGCCGGATAACCGATGCCTCCGCTCTATCGGCGGCGGGCATCGACTGCGAAATCGTCGCCGATAACGCAACCAAGATCGTGCTCAAGATGCTGCTCGAGGACGGTTTCTTCCATGCGGACCTCCACCCGGGAAATCTCTTCGTCGAATCCGCGACCAGGATCGGGCTCATCGACTTCGGCATGGTGGGCATCATCGATCAAGAGTCGAGGACCGGGCTCGAACAACTGTTGATGGCGCTCGTGCAGCGCGATTCTGAGAGCATGGTCGATGCCCTGCTCGGCCTTGGCATGGCTGATCCCAAAATCGACCGCGCGCAGCTGCAGAAGGACCTCGGGCAGCTCGTGGACAAGTACTACGGCCAGGAGATCGCGCAGACGAAGCTTGGAGCCTTTCTGGACGACGTCTTCGTCGTGGTGCGAGCACACCGGCTCATGATGCCCTCCGACCTGTCGATGCTCGCGAAGACCCTCGTCACAGCTGAGGGGATGGTCGCGCAGCTGGCTCCGACATTCCAGATGATGGAGGCGACCGAGCCGTACGTGAAGCATCTGATCATCGAACACAATTCGCCGGCGGTGTGGGCCAACAAGTTCGGCCGCGCCGCGCCGGACGTCTTGTGGCTCGCTACGGAGTCGCCTCGCATCCTCAGGCGCGCCGTCGCGCGGCTCCAGAAGGGCGAGCTGGCCATCGCGGTCGAGCCAAAGGGCCTTGATCCCTACCTCCATCGGATCGAGAAATCGGCGGACCGCCTCGTGCTGGGAATGATCCTGTCCGCCCTGTTGATCGCCGGCGGGTTCGTCGTCTCCGTGTACCGCCCCGGTGCCGGAACCCTGCTCGATGCAGTGCTGGCCTGGGCCGTGATCGCCGCGGCTTCGGTAGGCGGCGTCCTGTTGTGGAAATCGAGGCGCAAGCGACCGAGTTGACGGCCACCGAAACCGCGGTTGCGGCGGCCCCCGCGCCCCTGAAGGCCGGATGGCTCACCAGACTGAGGTCGTTTGTGAAGAGCAGGCGGCACGATGCTCCGGGAGTCCTGGCCCTGGCCGTCATCGCTGTCCTCGAGACGGCCAGCACGATGGCATTCGCGGCTTCCGATCTGGTCAACGCCCGCGGGGTCGGCGCCCTGTCGGACGGCCAATTCCAGCCCACGTGGGACATCGGCCTCGCCGGCATCTTCCTGCCGATAGTCATCATCGCGTGGCTGTTTGGCAAGCGCAGGCCGATTCGGATCCTGTTCTTGATCGCGGTGTGGGCGGCATTGCTCAACGTCCTTTCCCTGGTCATCACCGTGTTGGGCACGATCAACCAGCACGCTGGAAATATCGGTGCCGCCACGCTGCTCGTGGATGCGGGCTTGCTCTGGATCATGAACGTGGTCGTGTTCGCGCTCTGGTACTGGAGCATCGACGGCGGCGGACCCGACCTGAGGGGAACGCCAAAGGCCAAGCGGCCCGATTTCGACTTCCCTCAGCAGCGCACCGAGATTCGTGGATGGGAGGGATGGGTACCCGGCTTCCACGACTACCTGCACACGGCGTTCGTGATCAGCCTTGGCTTCCATGCGGGTGTCGCGGAGGTTCTCTCCGCCCGCGTCAAGTACGTGAACATGCTCCAGGCGACGGCATCGGTGTCGATCCTCTTGCTGCTGGTGGCGAAGGCGATCGCGAGCTTCACTCCCGGCGCCTGATGCGGCCCCGGCAAGGCCCAATGATGTCGTTGATCTGTCGTTAAGGACGGGTACCTTTTGTTGCGTTCGAGGCTCGCCTCGACGTTTGCCCGTACTCGGGGGCAGGGGACACACACCATGGCCGGACCCGCCACTATGACCCAGTCGGCATTCGCAGCCGCCATGTCCGGTTATGAGCGGCAGCTGCGGACGATGACGAGGGCCGTGTTGCTGGCCGACAACCGCCGGGCAGCGCTGACTCTGGTCGGTGCCCGCGCTTGTCAGGCCGCCGGCGCGGAACTCGGCGCGGTGTTGGTTCGCGACATCGACGGAGACGATGCAGTCATCTCGCCCACGAGCCGTTGGTCGATGGCGACCCTTGCGGCTCTGAGCCCGACCTCGGCCCTCACCGCTCAGCTGCTCGCGAGCGTTGCCTCGAAGCCACGATTGATCGACGTTCCGGGCAGCGGGCTGGGTCCGGCCATGGTCTCGAACGTCGTTTCCTCAAAGCCCATCTCCGCCGTGCTGCTGGTGGCCAGGCGATCCGGCGCGAAGCCATTCACGGAGTCGGACCTGGACCTCCTGGTTCCGTACACCGCGGAAGCCGGCCTCGCGATCATGTTCGCTGAAGCCAGGCGCGAGCTCGAGCGCGATGTCCTCGCGAAAGATCGCAATCGCATCGCGCGCGAGCTGCATGACGGCGTCATCCAGTCTCTGTACGGTATCGGTCTGGTCATCGAAGGAGTCCGGAGCGAGGTCGCTCGGCCGAGCGTCAAAGATCAGCTCTCAGGCCTCACCGAATCCATAAACCTGCTCATCGACGATCTCCGCGCCTACATCAACGACCTCACTCCAACACGGCTGGCCAAGCGCGGGCTCGGGTCTGAGATGCTCTCGCTCGCGAAAGAGTTCCAGGCCAGCACCGGCGTGGTCGCAACGGTCAGGCTGCACGAGCACGTTGACGAGATCGGTGCTGATCTGGGCCGAGATCTCGTTCAGATCGCACGAGAAGCGCTGGCGAACGTCGCCAAGCACGCTGCCGCCACACGTGTGGTGATCAGCCTTCGCTGGACCACGCAGTCGATTCGTCTCGACGTCAGCGACGATGGGACGGGCATTGCTCCGAAGCACACCCGCGGCCGGGGTCTTCCGAACATGCTCAGGCGAGTTCAAGCCTGGGGCGGTAGGGTCGAGATCGGCCCCGCGCACGGAACTGGGACCGCCGTCAGGGTTTGGATTCCGGCGCGCGCCGGCGAGGCTGCCCGATCGGATCAAACTGACGGTTTGCTGAGCCGGGCATCGGTTCTCGGCATCGCGGTGTCAGCCGCCCTCGCCATCGCCGGCTGAAACAACCGAAGTCTCGACCGCGTGGCGTGCGACCGACCTGTCGTCATCGCCGTGGCGCACATGGTTGAGGACCTGCTCGAGCATGTTGCGCTGGACGGCGAGCTCCTTCTGCACCGAGAACAAGCGAATTTTGAGAGCGGATACGTCTTCGTCCTGACCGAGCCAGAGCAGGGTGAGCTGCGATGACGCGAATCCGACCAAACCGATCGCGGCGAAAATGACCAGCCCCGCGATGATGCGGCCCTCGGGCGTGACAGGCCTCACCTCACCGTAGCCGAGTGTGGTGGCGGTGAGGAATGACAGATAGAGCGCATCCCCGAAGTTCTTGACGGCGGGGTTGACGCCGTGCTCGACGAGCCAGAATCCGTATGCGGACGCCGCCCAGAAGATCAGAAGAGTCGGTCCGAGCAGCCAGCCCGCACGAGCGCCGCGGTCGTCCGCTCCGACCTCGCGTCCGACCAGAAAGGTGCGAACGACGGCCGCAATTCGCACGAACCGCAGCAGGCGTGCGAACCGAAGCACTCGCAGCGCGCCGATCAGCGGGATGCATGTGACGAGGTCGAGCCAGTGCGCGCGAAGGTAGTGGAGCCTCGAGGGTGCGTCCCAGATCCGGACGGAGAACTCGAGAAGGAAGAGAGACGCCACCGCGAGCACTGCGATTGTCTGCCCGTTGAACCCGGGGATCAGCTCGTCCTCCATGAAGGCGAGCACGACGTAGACGGCGGTCAGGAGGCCCATGCCGATCTCCCACTGCAGCTCGTGCCGCCCGATGAAGAGCGCGATCTCACCTCGCTTCAGCATCACTGCAGAGTGCCGCGAATGCGCACGGGCATGAAGTGCCGAAGGAGCCCCCTCGACATGATCCGGTGGCACTGCGCCCGAGCCGCTGCTCAGCGCTCCTCTCGGACGTAGGGCGTTCCCAGCGCGGCCGGAGCGCCGAGCCGCTGCCTGGCCCAGCCGGTCGACACGGCGACGAGAACGACCACCGTCATCAGGTAGGGCAGCGAGGCGAAAACCTCCGGCGGCAGGTGCACCTGCCGCGCCTGCAGCACGAAGCCGAGGCTGGAGAACAGCCCGAACAGGTAGGCGCCGGCCAATGTGAGCTCCGGGCGCCAGAAGGCGAATATGACCAGGGCGATCGCGATCCAGCCGGCGCCCGACGTCATGCCGTCGATCCAGTTGGGCGTGATCGCCAGGCTGAAGTACGCGCCGCCGACTCCCGCGAGCAGGCCACCGGCGAGGGTGTGAGCGTAGCGATAACGGGCGACGTCGATGCCCATCACGTCGGCGGTCTGCGGAGACTCGCCGACAGCCCTCACGTGAAGCCCGGTCCGCGTGCGATGCAGATAGGCGAGGGCAACAAGCACCAGCGCCCAAGACGCATAGACCAGCGCGTTCTGATGAAAGAGAATCGGCCCGAGCACCGGAACATCGGCCAGCCCAAGCACGTTGATGGCGGTGTACTCGTGGTGAGCGGGCTGACCGCCCAACCTGGCGACGTTGCCGACGTATGAGGAGAGCCCGGTCGCACCCGCGAAGATGGTGAGGGCGAGCCCGGACACGATCTGGTTCGCGCGGAGCCCGACCACCAGGACGGCGTGAATCACCGACACCGCGAGGGCCGCGAGCCCGCCGATCATGGTCGCGAGCAATAGAACGAGCCAATCCGGGCCGCTGAGATGCTGCACGGCCCAGAAGGCCGTGACGGCGCCGGTCAGCATCATCCCTTCGACGCCCAGGTTGAGGACGCCCGAGCGCTCGGCGAGGAGCTCGCCCATGGCGGCGAACACCAGCGGCGTGCCGTAGAAGATCGCCGACGCGGCAAGCACGACGACGATGCTGTCGTTCACGTTCATGACGGCGCCGCTGCAAGTCGGGCCCTGAACGAGACCCGGTAGCGGAGGAGCAGCTCCCCGCCGAGGGCGAAGAACAGGATCATCCCCTGCAGGACTCCGACCAATCCCGCGGGAAAGTCCGGGCCTTGCAGGCTGTAGCCCGCATTGGCCAGGCCGCCGAGCAAGAACGCGACCACCGCCACGGCGAACGGGTTGTATCGCGCCAGCGCCGCGACCACGATTCCCGCATAGCCGAAACCCGCCTGCTGCAGGCCGCGCGGGTCGAGGACGTGGCGGAAATCGCCGATCTCGCTTGCCCCGCCAACGCCGGCCAGCGCTCCTGAGAGAGCCATCATCGCGACCACGACCCTTCGCGTCTTGATGCCCGCGTATCGCGCCGCCGAAGGCGAATCCCCCAGCACGCGCGCCTGGAAGCCGAAGCTTGTGGACCGATAGAAGAGCCACAACCCCAAGGCTGCGATCAATCCGAGCAAGAAGCCGAATGGAATCACGGCGACCCCGAGGTCGAATGTCGGCCACGTCGCGGCATCCGGCAGCTGCTTGCCCTGTGGAAACGCTCTCGCGCTGAAAGTGCCCAGCTCGCGCCAGAACGAACGGCTGTCGAAGATCAGATAGGTGAGAAGGAGGCCGGCGACGTAGTTGAGCATCAGCGACGTGATGATCTCGTTGGTCTTGAAGTACGCCTTCAACACGCCCGGGATGCTCGACCACGCGGCCCCCGCCGCAAGGCCGCCGCCGACCATCCCCGCGATGATCACCGCGGGAGGCTGGTCGCGAAGAAACAAGCCCGCACCCGAGGCGCCAACCGCGCCGAGGTAAAGCTGACCCTCTCCCCCGATGTTCCAGAGCCGCATCCTGAAGGCAGCGGCTGCGGCCAGGCCGGTGAAGAGGAGCGGCGTGGCCGTGATCAGCGTGCTGGTGATCGCACCCGGCGCGATGAACGCGCGATCGAACAGCCGCGCGTAGGTGGCGCCGGGATCCTTGCCGGCGATCAGCAAAACGATCGCCGCGGCGGCGAATGCCGCGATGAGCGAAGCCACGGGCACCGCGACGACAAGCCATCGCGGCGTGGTCAGCCGGCGCTGGATCCTCACGCCGGCGCGCCGGCCATCATCAAGCCGATACGCTGGACGTCAGCCTCGTCCCGCGGCACCACCCCGGCGATACGCCCTTCGTAGATGACCGCGATTCGGTCGGCCAGGGCGAGGACCTCGTCGAGGTCCTCGCTGATGAGCAGGATCCCCACGCCCCCGGCGGCGGCTTTTATCAGCAGCTCCCTCACGCTCTCGGTTGCGCCGACGTCGAGCCCGCGGGTCGGGTTTGCGGCCACGATCGCCCTGGGCCGGCTCGAGAGCTCGCGCGCCAGGACGACCTTCTGCACGTTGCCGCCGGACAGCAGCCGGGTCGGGGTGTCAGGTCCGGGCGCCGATACCGAGAAGCGCGACATCAGCTGTTTAGCGTTGGCGGCGATTCGCTGGCGCCTCAGGATGCCGCGGGTGGCGATGGGCGCGCGGCGGTGCGATTTCAAGATCAGGTTGTCGGCCACCGAGAGGCTTGGGGATACGCCCGTGCCGAGCCGATCCTCGGGCACGTGCGCGATACCACGAGCGATCGCGTCCTCGGGGTCGCCGTTGCGAAGGCTCCGCCCATCGACGATGACATCGCCCGCCGATCGCCGCCGCGCGCCCGAGATCGCCTCGGCCAGCTCGCGCTGCCCGTTTCCGGAGACCCCCGCGATGCCGACGATCTCGCCGGCTTTGATGGCCAGCGATACATCGTTCACGGCTTTGATACCAAGGTCCCCGTCTGCGCTGATGCCACGCAGCTCCAGCACGACCTCACCGCCCTCCATGCGGTGGGCTTCCTTCGACTGCGCGAACACGACCTCCCGGCCGACCATCATCCGGGCGAGCTGCGGCGGAGTCGTGCTCTTGGTCTCCACGGTTCCGACCACGCGGCCCCCGCGCAGAACGGTGACGCGATCTGAGACCGCCATGAGCTCTTCGAGCTTGTGCGAGACGAAGACGATGGTCCGGCCCTCTGCCGTCATCCGGCGCAGGGTCTCGAACAGGTCGTCCGCCTCCTGCGGGGTGAGAAGCGAGGTCGGCTCGTCCAGGATCAGGATCCGCGCCCCCCGGTAGAGCGACTTGAGGATCTCCACTCGCTGCTGCTCGCCGACCGAGAGCTGCCAGATCCGCGCCGTGGGATTAACCGGCATCCGGTAGCGCCTGGCCAGATCCGTGACCTGGCTCTCGATGGTCCTGGGGGAGGCTCGCAGCCACGGCGCCGCCTGATGGCCGAGCACGATGTTGTCCGCGACAGTCAGTGATGCCGCGAGCCGGAAGTGCTGGTGGACCATCGAAACCCCGGCGGCCATCGCATCGCGCGGCGAGTGAAATTCGACCCTCCGGCCGTAGATCTCGATGTCGCCTGCATCGGGGCGATAGAGGCCGGTCAGAATGCTGGCGAGAGTCGATTTCCCCGCCCCATTCTCACCCAGCAGCGCGTGCACTTCGCCTTCGCGAGCTTCGAAGTCGACCGAATCGTTGGCCAGGACTCCGGGAAAGCGCTTGGTGATCGAGCGCATGGCCACCGCCGGGACGGCCCCGGCGGTGACCTCTGGATTCATGTGGAGGTTGTCAGCTGGAGGTTGTCAGCTGCCCTTGGGGTTGCCGATCACGCCCTTCACGAACCAGTCCATGGTGAGGATCTGGTCGAGGGTGAGCTTGGTGCCGGCAGGAACCTTCACCGCGCCGGACTGGTCGTTCAGCGGGCCGGTGAACTCATAGAACGTGCCGTTGATGAGGGCCGCCTTCTTCGCGTTGATCGCCGCCTGCGTGGAGGCGTCAACCGACTTTCCGTATGGAGCGATGTCGACGAAGCCATCCTTCAGGCTGCCGTAGTAGCTGCCGCTCTTCCACGAACCGTTCATGGCGGCCTTGATGCGGGTCAGCTCGTACGGACCCCAGTGGTAGACCGTGCCGGTGAGCCACTGGTCGGGCGCGAAAGAGGTCTGGTCTGAGTCATAGCCCGACCACTTCAGTCCGTGGGCCTTCGCCGCCTCGCCGGTAGCCGGGCTGTCCTGGCCCTGGCCGAGGACGTCGACTCCCGCCGAGATGAGGCTCTCGGCGGCGGACTTCTCCTTGGCGGGGTCGAACCAGGTGGTGGTCCAGATCACCTGGACGGTCGCGCCAGGATGCGTCGCCTGAGCGCCGAGCGCGAAAGCGTTTATCTCCCTGATCACCTCAGGGATCGGGAAGGGCGCGACGAACCCGATCTTGCCCGACTTGCTGGCGGCCCCGGCTGCCATCCCCGTCAGGTAGTCGGCGTCCTCTGCCGCGCCGAAGAACTCCGCGAGGTTGGTTTCCATCTTGAAGCCGGTCGCCTGCTCGAAGTACACGTTCGGATACTTCTTAGCCGCCGCGTCCATCTGGTCCTGGAAGCCGAATGACGTACCGAAGATGATCTTGTTGCCGTCGGCGACGAGGCTGTCGATCACCTGGCTGGCCTGCGGGCCCTCGGGGACGTTCTCCTTGAATGTCGTGACGAGCTGGCCTCCGAGCTGCTGCTGCACGTAGAGCCGGGCATCGTCGTGGGCCTTCGTCCACCCGGCGTCGCTGGCAGCTCCCACGTATACCCAGGCTGCCTTGAAAGCAGCGCTCGAGGATGCGGTGCTGCCGCCCGATGACCCGCCACACGCGGCCATGGCCATGGCCGCAAGCGCAAGCACGGTCACGCGTTTCATTTCGAGTCGACCTCCCTGTCCGCTCAATGCGCGTACCCACGCGATGGCTCAGGCGCCGCGCGATGTCTACCGAAAACTACCCCTTGTCGATGCGGCACTGCGGGCAAGTGATCCGCCGTCAAATCTTATAGTCTGCCGCTGAGGAGACTGTCAAGGACGAGTTGGGCTTGATCGAGATAGTCGTTGCGGACATGCGCTTCGTGGCCCGGCTCGAAACCGAACGCGCGCCCAGGACGAGCGCCTCGTTCCGAGCCATGCTGCCCCTCAAGACCAAGATCATCCAGGCACGCTGGAGCGGCGAGGCATGCTGGATTCCCTTCGGCGACCTGGATCTCGACCTTGGCTACGAGAACCACACGAGCTACCCCGCGCCTGGTCACCTGCTCCTGTACCCGGGCGGACTGAGCGAAACGGAGATCTTGTTTCCCTACGGCTCGACGATGTTCGCAAGCAAGGCCGGCCAGCTGGCGGGAAACCACTTCGCCACGATCCATGAGGGCAACGAACACCTCGCGGCGCTTGGGCACCGGGTCCTGTGGGAAGGCGCGCAGGAGATCACGTTCACCGAAACGGGGTGACGTTACCCCGGATCGTGATCGAGCGGTGTCACTACCTGGCCCGATGCACCGAGGAGCCGGGCGCCATAACCCGACCTTTTGCAACCGACGCGATGCGGTGCGCCCACGAGCTGGTCAGCGAATGGATGCGCGAGGCAGGGATGGCCGTGCGCAGGGACAACGTCGGCAACTTGCGGGGCCGATTCGAAGGCAGCGGAGAGGCGACGTTGCTGCTGGGCTCCCATATCGATTCCGTCCGCAACGCTGGGAAGTACGACGGGCCACTCGGTGTGGCGGTCGCGATCGCGGCGGTGCAGCGGCTCCACGACCAGGGCAGGCGTCTGCCATTTGCGATCGAGGTTCTGGCGTTCGTCGACGAGGAAGGCCTGCGGTTCGGCTCCACGTACCTGGGCAGCCGCGCTGTGGCAGGCACGTTCGATCTGGCGGATCTCGACCGCGTCGACGCGAGCTCCGTCACCATGCGCGAGGCCGTTCGCGCGTTCGGCGGCGATCCGGGGCGAATCGGCGACGATAGGTGGAAGGGCGGCCGGCTGCTCGGCTACTGCGAGGTGCACATCGAGCAGGGCCCGGTACTCGAGGCTCATGAGCTGCCAGTCGGCCTCGTCTCGGCCATTGCCGGGCAATCCCGCCATCGCCTGACGTTTGCGGGCGTGCCCGCGCACGCGGGCACCACGCCTATGGACCACCGCCACGACGCGCTGGTAGCCGCGGCGGGGTTCGTGCTCGCGGTCGAGCGCGAGGCAGTTGCCACCGCCGGCATGGTCGCCACCGTGGGACAGCTGTCGGCGATACCCGGCGCCGTGAACGTTGTGCCTGGCGGTGCGGTGCTGAGCCTCGACGTTCGGCATCCGGATGACTCGGTTCGCGCCGCGTCAGTGCAGCGGCTGCTCGCGCAGGCGAATGAGATCGCCGCTGGCCGCAAGGTCCGCGTGGCTTCGGAGCTGCTGGCCGAAAACAGATCTCTTGATTGCTCGCCGCGGCTGACAGCGCTGCTCTCGAGGAGCATTGAGGGGAGCGGACATCCGGTGTGGCGCCTCGCGAGCGGCGCAGGTCACGATGCGGTGGCGATGTCCGACCTGACGGATGTGGCGATGCTGTTCGTCCGCTGCAAAGGCGGCGTCAGCCACAACCCCGCCGAGTCGGTGACCATGGACGACGTCGCGGTCGCGATCGACGTCCTCTTCACGTTCCTCGAGCTGCTGTCCGAATCGTGATCATCCGCGGAGGCGCGGTCGTCACGGCACGCGGCGTCGACGAATCCGACATCGAAATCGCGGACGGTCGCATCATCGCGGTCGGTGCGAACCTCGGCGGGGCCGCGGCCGACGAGATCGACGCGACCGGCCTGCACATCTTTCCGGGCGGCATCGATTCGCATGTCCACTTCAACGAACCCGGCCGATCCGAGTGGGAGACCATCGCCAACGGATCAGCGGCGCTCGCGGCAGGTGGCTACACGACGTTCGTCGACATGCCGCTGAACAACTTGCCTGTCACTACCGATGCCGGCGCCTTCGAGCTCAAGCTCGACGCCGCGGCGCGCTCTTCGCACGTCGACTTCGGTTTTTGGGGCGGGCTGATACCGGGCAACCTCGAACACCTCGACGAGCTCGCGAAGCGTGGCGTTAGCGGCTTCAAAGCCTTCATGTGCCCCAGCGGTATCGACGAGTTCCCGGCTTGCGACGTGGAAGTCCTGCGTGCCGGGATGCAGAGAATCGCCGAGCTCGGATCGATCCTCCTGGTTCACGCAGAAGACCCTTCAAGACTCGATTCGCCGAACGGACAAACAGCGCGCGACTTCATCTGGTCTCGGCCCGCGGATGCGGAGCTCGAAGCGATCACGCTGGCCATCGGCCTCGCCGGCGACACCGGGTGCCGCCTCCACGTCGTCCACGTCAGCACTGCACGAGGGGCAGAGCTGATCGACGAGGCTCACCAGCGTGGTGTCGACGTCAGTGGGGAGACGTGCCCGCATTACCTCCTTTATGTCGAGGACGACATGGAGCGCCTAGGCGGGATCGCCAAGTGCGCGCCGCCCTTCCGCACGGCCCTCGACCGCGAGCGGCTCTGGTGGATGTTGCGCGATGGCCGGCTGCCCATGGTCGTCTCTGACCATTCGCCCAGCACGCTCGAGCTCAAGCAGGGAGACGACTTCTCCAAGCTCTGGGGCGGAATCTCGGGCTGTCAATCGACGCGCCAGCTTCTTCTCGCCAATAATCAGAAGGACAGGCTCGAGCTTCCCGTGATCGCGGCCGCGACCTCCACCAATGTCGCCAAGCGATTCCGGCTCGCGGGAAAGGGCGACATAGC
>MNES01000067.1:30043-31179 GCA_001917815.1 Chloroflexi bacterium 13_1_40CM_65_17
GCGCGCGCGCGAGGCGCTTGCTGGCGGCCGCGATGTCGCGAGCCACCTCGTCCTCGTCGGCGGTTTGGAGCCGGCCGTCGCGGACCACGACCTTCCCGTTCACGACCACCGCCTCAGCCCGCGCCGGCGGGGCCAGAGCCAGGCCGGCGAGCAGGTCGGCGACTCCCGCGTGAGCGAGGTCATCCACTCGAAAGACGGCCACATCTGCGCACTTCCCCACCTCCAGCGCACCGCAGTCATCTCGTCCCAGGCATTCCGCACCACCGGCTGTGGCCAGCCGCCAGGCGCCGCGAGCGTCCAGCGCTGCCGGCGCGTCGAGTCGGCCCAGCATGGCGGCCCGCGTTCGCGCGAGATAGAGCGCCTGATGGAGCTCCACGGCCAGGTTCGCCTCCTCGTTGCTTGCCGAGCCATCGACCCCCAAGCCGACCCGCGCGCCTGCGCGCACCAGGTCTTCCACTCGACACGTGCCTGAGCCCAGGCGCATGTTGCTCGATGGGCAGTGCGCGATCCCGGTCTTCGCCGCGGCGACTCGATTCACCTCGGCGTCGTTGAGGTGAATCCCATGCGCGTACCAAACGTCGTCGCCCGTCCAGCTCAGGTCTTCCATGAGCTCTAACGGCCGGCGGCCGGTGCGTTCGACGCAGAACCTTTCTTCGTCAAGCGTCTCCGCGAGGTGCGTGTGCAGGCGCACACCGTGCTTGCGAGCAAGGGTTGCCGATTCGCGCATGAGCTCCGGTGTAACCGAGAACGGCGAGCATGGCGCCACCACCACTCGGCACATCGAGCCGGGCCCGGGATCATGGAAGCGTTGGATCATCGCCTCCGTGTCCGCGAGGATCGAGTCCTCGTCCTCGACCACGCTGTCCGGCGGCAGGCCGCCCTTAGTCTCGCCAAGCGACATCGAGCCGCGGCACGGATGAAATCGCAGGCCTAGCTCGCGGGCCGTGCGGGCTAGAGCCTCGAATATGCCCTCCTGGCCTCGTGGGAACACGTAATGATGGTCGGTCGACAGAGTGCAGCCGCACAGCAGCAGGCGCGCCATGGCGGCCCGAGCGGCTGCTCGCACGATCTCCGCGTCGATGCGCGCCCACACCGGGTACAGCGTTCGCAGCCATTCGAACAGAGTGCCGTCGGGT
>MNES01000079.1:0-44785 GCA_001917815.1 Chloroflexi bacterium 13_1_40CM_65_17
TCCGTGCGCCCCAGCCGCTCCTCGGCCTCGAAGGGCAGTTCGAAGAGCCCGGCCTGGAGGTGGCCAGCGAGAAGCAGAAGGTTGTCCGGGTCGATGAGCCCCTCCTCGGGGTCTGTGCTCAGGAAGTACTCCGGGTGGCGGACGATGAACTGGTCGAGAGGCGAGCTCGACGCCACGAACACACCCACCGACCCCGAGCGACGGCCCGCCCTGCCCAGCTGCTGCCAGGTCGAGGCGATGGTGCCGGGATAGCCGACCAGGATCGCCGCCTGCAGGCTGCCGATGTCGATGCCTAGCTCGAGCGCGTTGGTGCTGACGACGGCGGTTATCTGTCCGTCGCGCAGCCCGGCCTCGATCTCGCGCCGATGCAGGGGGAGATAGCCTGCCCGGTACCCTCGCACGCGCTGGGCGGCATCGAGGCGGGGGGCGAGGTCCTGGCGCAGGTAGCTCAGCATCACCTCCACCTGGAGCCGGCTGCGGCAGAACAGGATGGTCTGCACGCCTGACCTGATCCACGGCGCGGCGATGCGGCGCCCTTCGAGCATCGAGCTGCGGCGGATACCCATCTCGCGACTGATCAGCGGCGGGTTGTAGAAGATGAGGCGTCGCTCTCCACGCGGCGCGCCGCTTCGCTCGATGAGCTCGATGTTCTCTTCTTCTAGCAGCCTTTTCGCAAGGTCGAGTGGGTTGGCGATGGTCGCCGACGCGCAAATGAACGTCGGACTCGATCCATAGAAAGCACAGATACGCTTCAGGCGGCGGATGACGTTGGCGACCTGGCTCCCGAACAGCCCGCGATATGTGTGCAGCTCGTCGATGACGACGAACTCGAGGGTCGAGAAGAGCCGTCGCCAGCGGGTGTGATGAGGAAGGATGCCGGTGTGGAGCATGTCCGGATTCGTCATCACGACGTGTCCCGCCTCGCGGATGGCGGTGCGGCGTCCGGGCGCCGTGTCGCCGTCGTATGTATCGATGCGGACGTCGATCGGTAGTCCGTGCTTGAGCGCGCTCAGCTCCGCCAGCTGGTCTTGGGCCAGCGCTTTGGTCGGAAACAGGTAAAGAGCTCGCCTCTCCGGATTCTCGAGCAGGCGCTGCAGAACCGGCAGGTTGTAACAGAGCGTCTTGCCGCTGGCGGTCGGCGTAACCACAACGAGGTGGCGACCGTTGCGGACGGCGTGATATGCGTCTGCCTGGTGGGTGTAGAGGCGTTCGATGCCGCGCGTGGCAAGCGCCGCGACCAGCTCCGGCCGCAGCTCAGGGGGCAGCAGAGCCAGCTGGGCTGATGTACCCGGAATGACGTGGTCCAGCGTTATCTCTCCCGGAAAGTCATTGGGAATGAACGCAGGCGAGTTGGACATCACGCGCCAAGGAAGGTATACGAACATTCGTTCGGAGTCAAGCGAGCAGGAGCTGGTGGAGCGGGTTGCTGAATACCAACCGGGTTCAGCCGCTGACTTCGAGCGCCTCTACCGGAATTCGTACCGCCGGATCCTGGGGACGCTCGTCACAATGCTGCGCGATCGTGCGGCGGCTGAAGACTGCACGCAGGATGCGTTCGAGCGAGCATTCAAGGCCTGGAAGTCATGGCGTCCTGATGCGCCCGCCGAAGCCTGGCTGCACCGCATCGCGATCAACGTGGCCATCAACGGCCAGCGTCGCGAGCGGCTCCAGGAGGCGGGCGCTTTGGTGCTTCGCCTTGGGCGACCCTCCCCGCCGGCAGACGTGGCGGCGGTGGCGGAACGATCTGAGCTCTTGAACGCCTTACGCAAGCTGCCCCCGAAGCAAGCCGCCGCCATCGTCCTCCGCCACTTCCACGGCTACAGCAACCGCGAGATCGCGATCTCGCTGGGCGTGCCCGAGCGGACAGTCGCCTCTCGCCTGGCTGCAGCCCGCGGCCGGCTGCAGCGGCTGCTGGAAGGCACACGTGCCGCGCCAAAGAAAAATGGGTAATCGGCGCCTGAAGTTGGTTCCTACTTGCCGATGAACGGGCCAGGCGACTTCGAGCGTGAGCTGGAGCAGGAGCTGCACCGGATCCTGGATCCGATCGCGGCCGCGCCCATCCCGCTTCGAAGAGCCAGGTTGTCAGGAGGGATCATGAAGAGGCTGGTGGGCGGTGCGGGAGCCGCGATCGGTCTCAAGGTTTTGACCGGCTTCGCCGTCGCCGCTTTCGCGGCGGTGGCAGCTGGGGCCGCCACCGAGGTCGCGGTCACCGGCAGCTTGAATCCCGCGGACTGGGGCCAGCAGGTCACCCAGACGGTGCAGACGTGCAAGGACACGCTGCGAGCGTCCGGCACGCGCGGTATTGGTCCCTGCGTGAGCGCGATTGCCAAGCAGCACGGCGAGCAGGTGAGCGACAGCCACCAGGCAAGCAAAGCCCGCGAGAACAGCGGCAAGGACAACGGCAAGGGCGATGGCAAGGGCCACGACAAGGGCAACGGCAGCGGCAACAGCATTGGCAACGGAAATGGGAACGGGAACGGCCACAAGCCGTCGGGCTCCGGTAGCAACCCAGGCAGCAGCCAATCGGGGTCCTCGATGCTCTTCGTCGCCTAGCCCCTAGGACGGTTAGCAAGGACCCATCCTCTCGTGGGGCCGGGCCGCAAGGCTCGGCCCCCTCACTATTTCCTGGAGGCCACCCTCCAACGCTGGCCTTCAGCAGTGTCGGTGACCGCAACCCCCATCGCGGCGAGCTCGTCTCGTAGGCGATCCGACGCCTGGAAGTCCTTTGCGGCTCGAGCCTTGTCGCGTGCCGCGAGCAATGCCGCCGCGCCGCCTGGCAGCTCCCGGCGGGGCGCTGCGCGGTCGAGGTCCAAACCCAGGACCGCGTCCCAGCGGCGAAGCAGCTGTGCCTTGGCGGTCGCCGTTAGATCGGCTCGAACCACTTCAGCGACCAGCGCCATCGCCGCGGGAAGGTCGAGGTCATCGGCTATCGCCGCACGAAAACGGGCCTCGTACGCCTCGGCTTCGTGGGCGTCAGGACCTGCGTCACCGCGCGCCGCCCAATCCGCCACCCGTTCGCGGAGCTGTTTCAGAGCGCGATCCGCCCCGGCCAAACCCTCGGTGCTGAAGTTGAGCTTGGTGCGGTACTTCGCCTGAAGGGCGAGGTAACGGAACGCGAGCGGATCGAAACCCTGGTCGACCAGTTCGGTGGCGCGAAAGAAGTTGCCCGCAGACTTCGCCATTCTCGAACCCGCAAGCAGGAGCAAGCCACCGTGCATCCAGTAGTTCACGACACGACGGCCGGTCGCGCCCTCCGACTGCGCGAGCTCGGCCTCATGGTGGGGGAAGACGTTGTCGGCGCCGCCGGTGTGAATGTCGAACCGGTCGCCGAGCAGCGACATCGACATCGCCGAGCATTCGATGTGCCACCCGGGAAAGCCATCTCCCCACGGGCTTGGCCAAACCTGGAGGCGGTGTTCCCCGGCTGCCTTCCACAACGTGAAGTCGCCGGGATGTCGCTTGCGTGGGTCGACCTCGCCTCGAGATCCGGTGAGGAGCTTGTCAGTGGTGTTGCGCGAGAGCCGTCCGTATGAGGGGAAGCTGGCGATGTCGTAATACACCGTGCCGCCCACCTCGTACGCATGTCCCTTGGCGATAAGGATCGAAATGAGATCGATCATCTTCGGGATGTACCGCGTGGCTCTCGGGTAGTGGTCGGCGGCGCGGATGTTGACCAGGGCCGCGTCCTGCATGAACGCGTCCGTGTAATACGCGGCGATTTCCTCTGGCGATTTGCTCTCGAGCCGGGCCGAGACGAGCATTTTGTCCTCGCCGCGGTCGAACGTGTCATCGGTCAGGTGCCCGACGTCAGTGATGTTCATCACCTGCTCGGTGTGGTACCCGAGGTACTCGAGGCTCCGGCGCAACAGGTCTGGGAGCATGAACGTGCGCAGGTTGCCGACGTGGACGTACCGGTAGACGGTCGGGCCGCAGGAGTAGATGCGGACCGCTCCTGGCTGTAGCGGTCGCAGCTCCTCCTTCTGCCGGGTGAGTGTGTTGTACAGGCGCAAGCTCGTCATGAGATCGAATCTATGCTCACAGTAATGCGAGCCCACAAGCTTGAAGGGCGGAAGGCGACGCCGGCGGACGTCGAAGGCCGGGTCCTCGTCCACGACCTGGGCCCGGACCTACGCAAGGGCACGGTGCTCACGCGGGAGCATCTCGACCGTGTGCTGCAGGCGGGAGAGGTTCACATCGTGGAGCTCGAGCCTGGCGACATCCACGAGGACGCCGCGGCGAAAAGGCTCGCTGCCGCCCTGGCGGGGACGAACCTGGAGCCACAGTCACCGGTGCAGAGCCAGGCCAGGTTGATCGCCGGAAGACGTGGATTGGTGCGGGTTCGAGCCGACCTGGTCGATGCGATCAACGCCCTTGGATATGTGTCCGTTTTCACGCTGATGGACGGTCAGGCCGTGACGACGGGCGAGGAGGTTGCCGGCTGCAAGGTCACGCCGGTCGCAGTGCCCGGGCGGCTCATCGAGGACGCCGAGCGGATAGCGCGCGAGCAAGGCCCGATCCTCGAGCTGTTGCCTTTCCGACCACTACGCACATTCGTCGTCGCGACCGAACGTCTCAAGCCGAAGGCGCGGGACCTGTTCCGTGCCGCGGTCACCGCAAAGCTCGGCTGGTATGGGGCTGAGGTGCTCGCCGTGCGCGAGGTCGCGCGAACCTCGGACGCAGTCGCGCGGGCATACCGCGAAGCCGCGGACATGGAGGCCGAGCTGATCCTGTTCGCGGGCGCGTCGGCGATCGATCCATTGGATCCCGCCTACGCGGAGCTGACGAATGCCGGAGGGCAGCTTCTCCAGCTCGGCGCGCCGATGCACCCGGGCAGCATGCTGTGGCTGGCTCGGCTGGACGGCGCGGCGGTCGTCGGCGTGGCCTCGTGTGCGGGCTTTGGGCGATCGAGCTCCCTTGATCTATTGCTGCCCTTCGTCTTCGCTTACGGTCGAGCCGACGCCAAGGACCTGCTCCGGCTCGGCCACGGAGGCTTGATCGAATCCGCGGCCGGTCGGCGCTTCCCTCCCTACTCGTGACCCCTGGCCTGAGGCGCGGGGTCGAGCTGTTCAACGGCGGGCGCTACTGGGACGCCCACGAAGTCTGGGAGCACGAGTGGATGCCGGATCGCAAGGGGCTGGAGTCAGGTTTCTACAAAGGCCTGATCCAGGTGGCTGCCGGTTGCCTGCACTACACGCGGCACAACCGGCGCGGCGCCGTCAACAAGTGGCGAAGCGGCGCAGACTATCTGCGGCCTTATCTCCCCGTGCATCGAGGCATCAGCCTCGCGCCGCTCGTGAGATCGGTTGACGGCTACCTCGAGGCGATGGACGAGCGAGGGTGGCCGGAGCTGGTCATGCCGATAATCGCCTGATGGCCGAGCTGCCTCCCGAGTATTCCCGGGTCAACCTGTCGAGCGATCCGATCTACCGATACCTTCGCATCACAAAGGGTGGGCCGGGCGGCGTGCCTGGGACCTCGGCGGAGCAGGACCTGGTCGACAGCGCCTGGCTGCAGCGGCTCCGCCGCATTCACCAGCTGCAGAGTGCGTGGTGGGTTTTCGCGACCGCGGAGCACTCCCGGTTTCAGCACGCCCTGGGCGCCATGCACCTCGCCGGGAAGTGGGCACGCCACCTGCATCCGACGCTCATGACCGCTTGCGCTGGTACGCCGTCGGTCGCCCTGGTCGAAGAGACCATGCGGATGGCGGGCTTGCTGCACGACGTCGGTCACGGCCCGTTCGGTCATTTCTTCGACGAGAACTACCTGGACACCTGGCGCATCGACCACGAGGTCATCGGGCGCGCCCTGATCACCGGACCGCTGGGCGACCTGGTCGGCGGGCTGGCCGCCTCCCCAATCGCCGACTTCGAGCACGGCGAGCGGATCGATCCGCGCTGGGTGGCCTACCTCATTGCCGGCGGCGAGCTCGACGGTTTTGTCCCGCCTGCCTGGCTCGCCGCCCTGAAGCCCGCCCTGGTCGGCGCCTACTCGGCGGACAACATGGACTACGTCCCTCGCGATTCCTATATATGTGGTGTGTCCGCCGGGCCGGTGGACATCCAGCGCATCCTCCACTATTCCTTTATCTCTGAGCGGGGCCTGACGCTCCACGCGCACGCCGCAGAAGCCCTCTACATGTTCCTGAGCGCGCGGCTCTACCTCTATCACCAGGTGTATTTCCATCGCACCGTTCGGCGCATCGATCTGCAGCTGCGCGAGGTCTTCCGCCCCACCGTCGAGCTGCTCCTGGGCGGCAACCCGCTCGAGCGGCTCGACAGCTACCTGATGTTCACGGAGTGGGCCCTCCTTTCGGAGGTCAACCGCTGGGCGCTCGGCGAGGGCGACGCTCGGCGGCGTGAGCTCGGCAAGGCCTGGGCCGACGTCGTGGCCCGCAAGCTGAAGTGGCGGCTCATCTACCAGGGCCATTCCGACGCTCCGGACGTAACCAGTCCGGCGCTCAGCGTCACCCGGGACCAGTTCGCGTCAATGCTCCGCGACAGGCTGCCGGCCAAGGTGCGCGACATAGAGTTCGAGGTCGATGTGGCAGCTCAGGAGTCGCGGGCTTTCAATCCGATGAATGAGACCGCCGACATCCTGGTTTACGACCCGCTCGAAGATCGCTACCAGCAGAGCCGGGTGCTCGATCTGTTCCGGCGCCTGCCTGTTCGCATGACCCTGTTCCGGATCTTCGCGCGGGATGCGGCGCACAGCCGTGAGCTGATCAGAGCGGCCAACGAGGTTCTCGGCAGCTAATAGTCGTCTTCGCCGCCGTCGAACCCGCCACCCGAGTCGTCCTCGCCGCCGAAGTCGCCGCCGCCACCGCCGAGGTCGTCACCGCCGAAGTCGTCGCCGGCGTCTTCGCCCGAACGCGCGGTCGCGAAGGTCGACACGAGGCGTTTCAGGGCGGGCTCCCCGCAGTGCGGGCATACGGGGTCAGGCGATGAGAAGCTCGGCAGGAGAGCCGACGATCGCTTGCCGCAGGCGTCGCAGCGGTACTCGTAGATCGGCATCCCCTACATTTTCGTCGTGATCGAGCTGGAGCGCATCCGCGCGGCCGCCGAGCGCGCACGCCCGCATGTCTATCGCACACCGCTGATCCCGGTCGACGCTGCGCTGCTCAAGCTCGAATGTCTCCAGCCGACGGGGAGCTTCAAAGTGCGCGGTTTCTTCGCCGCCGCGCTGTCGCTGCCGGACGAGAAGCGACGCCACGGCTTGATCACCGTCAGCGCCGGCAACGCCGCGCAGGCCTGCGCTTATGCGGCACACACCCTTGGAGTGCCGTGCCGAGTCGTCATGTACGACACGGCGCCCGCGACCAAGATCGAAGGTGTCAAGCGGTGGGGCGGCAAGCCGTTGCTCATGCCTCGGCCGGCGCTCCTCGACTGGCTCGCCAACGCGGGTTGGGAGTCGGAGCCTGAGGCGTTCATCCATCCGTTCGCAGACGTTGAGGTGATGGCGGGTCATGGCGGCCTCGGCCTCGAGCTGATCGAGGACGCGCCCGACCTCGCGCGCGTCCTCATCCCCGTCGGTGGCGGAGGATTGATCGGCGGCACCGCGTCCGCCATCAAGAGCCTCCGTCCGGACGTCGAGGTGATCGGGGTGCAGTCGGACGGCTACTCGATGTGGACCCAGGTGCTGGAGGCGGGTGGTCCGGTCTCGATCACGCCCGACACGATCGCCGACGGCACGACGGCGCCGTTCGACGCCCGCATGCTCGGGCTGATGAGAGAAGTCGTAGATCGTTGGCTCACGGTGCCTGAGCCAAGGCTGCGGGCGGCGATCCCCGAGCTGGCGGTCGCGGGGAAGGTGGTTGCGGAGGGGGCGGGCGCCCTCGCCTACGCGGCGCTCGAGCAGCTGCCGCCCGGGCCGACAACCGTGGCCGTGGTCAGCGGCGGCAACATCGACCCCAAGCTGCTGGCGACCCTGCTCAGCTAGCCGGCGCCGTTCCGGCTGCCGCAACGTCGAACTTCTTTGTCATGGCCCACGGCCCGAACCGGATGAGGGCTATCAGCATCCACACGAACAGCGCGGCCCCAGGAATGCCGTAGACAACGGAGAGCCACACGGTCCAGGAGGGCACTCCATACGATCCCGAAAACCTCGTTCCCACTAACGCGCTGACGAGGTTGAACGGAAGGCTGAGCGTGCCCAGGCCCATCAGAACCAGGATCGCCCAGAAAATCCAGGTCCAACGCTTCAAGGCCCCGATCACCGCGACCGCGCAGATGGCGACGCCGACGATGGCGCTCACCCACAGCACGCCGGACATCATCGAGGTCATGGCGTTGACGAACTCCGGCGGAGGCGGCGTTGCACCAGGGTTGAGCTGCACCTGGCGCTGAAAGCTCTGATTCATGGCCTGCGACATGGTGTCCGACAGCCAGAACGGGATGCTCAACGCGTAAATCGCGGAGAGCACGTACCAGGCGACGACCGCGACCTGCATCGGCTGTGTCCAGCTGGTCGGGACGCGCACGGAACGGGGCTGGTGATATTGCGTGTACCCAGGTGTCGAGATGCCGGCGACGGGAACCCACGCGGTCCCGTTCCAGCGAAAGCGGCCGTCTGGTGAAAGTGTGCTCACCCACTTCTGACCATCCCAGTAGTACAGGCCGTCATCGGACAGCCTCAGGTCGCCCACGTTCCTTACTCTAGCCCTGCGTGCATGCCGATCTGATTCTCGCCAACGGCCGTGTGCGAACGCTCGGGCGCAGCGGCCTGGCGCTGCACAGCCACCTGGCAACGTCCGCGGGATTGGTGATTGCGGCCGGCGGATCCGAGGTGATGGCCCTCCGCGGGCCGCGCACCAGCGTGATCGACCTCGCGGGGGCGGCTGTACTTCCCGGGTTCAATGACGCGCACGCGCACGTCGTCTATTACGGACTCACCCGATACGGTGCCGACCTCAGCGGCACACGCAGCGTGGCCCAGATCGTGGAGCGCCTGCGCGAGCATGGGCGCGGGTTGAATCCAGGCGAGTGGCAGCAGGGGATGGGCTACCGCGCGGCGGAACTGGCCGAGCAGCGCGCGCCCCACCGTCTGGAGCTGGACCGCGCAACGCGGCAGCGTCCTGCGTTCATAGACGAGCGCGGCGGGCACGCTCGCGTCGCAAACTCAGCCGCGCTCGAGGCCGCGGGCATCACGGATGCCACCAAAGACCCACCCGGCGGACGCATCGGTCGCGACAAGGACGGCACACCCAACGGCCTTTTGCTGGAGACGGCGATGAGGCTGGTCGCGGACGTGCAGCCACCCGCGCCCCTGCGCCGTCGCATGCAGGGGATCCTGAAGGCTCAGCGACTTCTCCTTTCGCGCGGCGTGACGTCGGTCGGCGCCGCAGTCAATCGCGGATTCGCCGACGACCTCCGCGCATATCAGACGCTGGCAGAGCGCGGCAGGTTGAAGATTCGCGTCAACGAGTTCCTGTCGTGGGAGCTGATGCAGGCGGCCTCGGGCCTAGGCGTTCGCGCCGGGTTCGGCGGGGTGCAGCTGCGAGCAGGCCCGATCAAGGTCTTCGTCGACGGCGGAGCGGAGCGGGTCGCCATGCGTTCCGGCAAGTCTGTATGGCGGACGACGCCGGCCGAGCTGCGCGAGCTGGTCGCGACAGCATCTCGCGCGGGGCTCCAGGTGGCCGCGCATGCGATCGGCGACAGTGCGATCGCCGCGATGTGCGACGCCGTGGAGTCAGCCGGCGTGCCCGGGCTCCGCCATCGCGTCGAGCACTGCACCGTTTGCCCACCGGACCTTCAGCGCCGTATCGCCCGCCTCGGCATGGTCGCCGTGATGCAGCCTATGGCCGCGCGATTCGCGCAAGAGCCGTCCTCTCCATTTGGGGCGCACGACCGGTGGCACCTCGCAGCGCACGGCCCGCTCATGAGGGCGGGCGTGCCCGTAGCCTTCAGCTCCGACCTACCTGTAGTGCCGGACCCCAACCCGTGGCCCGGGATCCGCGCGGCGGTCGAGGATCGGATCAACGGCATCAACGAGCTGTCGGCGCTCAGAGCGTATACATCCGCAGGGGCTTACTCGAGCTTCGAGGAGAGGGTCAAAGGCACGCTCGAGCCGGGGATGCTCGCCGACCTGCAAATCTACGACCACGATCCGCTGGCGATGCCCCGAGATTCGTGGGACCGGGTCCGCCCCAGAACCGTGCTGCTGGGAGGGGTGACGGTCTTCGGTGTGCCCCTTACCCCTCCGGCTCGCGCGGCGAAGGGTCCGGGATCGCCATCGAAGGCGACTCGACCGTCGGCGGCGTGACGACTGTGCGGACTGCGGCACGGCGCCGCGGTGCCGCCCGTCGCGCCGCCGGCTTCGGCGCGGGCGCTTTCGCAGTCGCCTTGCGCGTGGCGGGCCGGCGAGCTGTCTGGCGGGTCGCGGGGCGTGACGACGCCGACCGCGCGATGTTCTGCACCTGCTTGCTCAATGCATCGAGACGCTTCAACGCCTTCTCGAGGTCGACCTGGCTCGCGGTGCGGTCGAGGCGGGTGCGGAGCTGCTTGACGGCGCTGTCGAGCGTCTTCTGGCCGTCCTTGATCCCGCGGTCGATCTGCTTGCGGACGTCAGGCGGTAGGCGTCTCTCGGCCTGGCGCAGATACGACCGGCCGGCCTTGACCGCTCGATTCAACAACCTCGATTGTGATGACGCGCGCTTCCTGGGTGCCATGCCCAACCTCCCCTTGTGACAGCCTGCCGCCGGCCATAACGCGCCGCATTAGTATTGGTCCGAAGTGACGGTTGCCCCCGAGCGACACCTTATCAAGAAGTACGCAAATCGCAAGCTCTACGACACGCAAACGAGCCGCTACATAACGCTTGAGGGAATCGCGGACCTGGTGCGCGACGGCCATGAGATCCAGGTCGTCGATCGCGACGGGGGCCAGGACATCACGCAGGTCATCCTCTCTCAGATCGTCCTCTCTGAAGAGAAGCGCGGTCCAGGGCGCCTGGTGGACGCCGGCGCTGACGCGATTCAGGAGCGCGGCCAAGCGCTGCTCGACTATGTCCGTAAGACGCTCAACGTTCCAGGCGACCTCGTCAACCAGGTCGAGCGGCGCCGCAGTGACCTCGAGGCGATGGTCGACGATGCCATCGAACGCGCACTGCGCAGGCTTCGCATTCCCAGCCGGCACGACATCGACCACCTCAATGAGCGGATGGACCAGCTGTCGGCGCAGCTGCGGAGGCTGGACTCAGACGGCCAGGCTAAGTCCCCACCGCGTAAACCACGCCCCTGACGAATTAAACAATTCCCAGTGGGGCTTCAGGCCGGATTCATTCCGGCCGTCCCCGACGTGCACCTACCAAACGCCACCATGCGTGGCCGAGGAGGGGAGGGTTTCCGTAAGGGAGGGCAGCTGCCCTCCCTTGCGCTTTAAGAGCCGACCGCGTAAATGAATGGCCGCGCCTTGATGACCGCGCGGATCTCCCGCCCGACGTCTGCCGGATCGGAACGCCGGCCGCGACCCGGCGATTGTTGACCGCGATTCCCTCCGCCCCGGCAGCAGCGAGGTTGTTGACGGCGTCCTGAAGGTCGAGCGCCCTCAGCCCTGAGGCGTCGATGACATTACGACTCCCGGCCCGTGGACCGGGACCAACCCTTCGATCGCCCGCAAGCGATTCGTCTCGGCGGTCAGCAGCTTGGCCTTGACCTGGCCGGCAACCAGGAAGCCTGTGGCAAGCGCGACGGCCGCCATGACCAGGATGGCCAGGACTCGGTTGTGCGCCATGACGCAATTGTCCTAGACGACCTCATGCGGGTTGCGGACGGCGATGTCCGGAGTAGTATCGAAATCCGCATGGCGGTCGAAACGCGCGTTTCCGCTTTCCAGACCGCCCAGCGTCGTTTTGACGCGGCAGCCGACGTGATCGGCCTCTCCGACGACACTCGCCGGGGCCTGCGCGAGGTCAAGCGGGAGCTCACGGTCCACTTCCCGGTCCACATGGACGACGGCTCGGTTCACGTGTTCACCGGCTGGCGTGTGCAGCACAACATCAGTCGCGGGCCCGCCAAGGGCGGGATCCGATACCACCCCGACATAACCCTCGACCTGGTGAAGGCGCTGGCGATGCTGATGACGTGGAAGTGCTCGGTGGTCGGCCTGCCGTATGGCGGCTCCAAGGGGGCGGTCGCGGTCGACCCGGCGAAGCTGTCCCTGAGCGAGCTCGAACACCTCACCCGGCGCTACGCGACCGAGATCGCGATCCTCATCGGTCCCGAGAAGGACATCCCCGCGCCGGACATGGGCACGAACCCACAGGTGATGGCGTGGATCATGGACACGATCTCGATGCACTCGGGACACTCGGTGCCGGCGGCGGTGACCGGCAAGCCCGTGGACATCGGCGGATCGGAGGGACGGATCGACGCTCCAGGCCGGGGCGCCACCTACCTGACCCTCGAGGCGCTCAAGTACCTGCACATCGAGGACGACCCGCCGACGGTTGCGATCCAGGGCTATGGCCAGGTTGGCAGGTCGGCTGCGCGCCTGCTGACGGAGGCCGGTCTCAAAATCGTCGCCGTCAGCGACTCCAAGGGCGGCGTGTACAACCCGAGCGGCCTCGACCTGGCGGCTCTCGACGAGCACCGGCAGGTCCGCGGCGGCGTCACCGGGTTCAAGAAGGCGGAGGCCATCACCAACGCGGAGCTGCTCGAGCTCCCGGTGACGGTTCTGGTGCCGGCCGCTGTGCAGGACGTCATCACGGCCGACAACGCCACGAGGATCCGCGCACGCCTGATCACCGAGGGTGCGAACGCCGCGGTGGCGCCCGAGGCCGACCCCATCTTGCACGACCGGGGGATCTTCCTGATCCCCGACATCATCGCCAACGCCGGCGGTGTGATCGTCTCGTACTTCGAATGGGTGCAGGACCTCCAGGCCTTCTTCTGGGAGGAGGAGGAGATCAACACCAAGCTCCACCACGTCATCACGCGCGCCTTCTACGACATCCTCCACACGTCGGTCAACAAGCGCATCGACATGCGGCTTGCCGCGTACGCCATCGCCGTGCAGCGAGTAGCCAACGCAACAATGGTTCGCGGGATATATCCATAATCGGGGTGTGACCCCAGCCCTTCCTCGGCGCGTCCTCATCACCGGCGTCTCAAATCCCCTCGCGGCCGAAGTGGCTCGGAGGCTCGCCTCTCAGGTTCCGTCCCTTTTCGGCTGCGACGTGGCAGACCCCGCAAGCGCGCTCGAAGAGATGGACTTCGTCCACGCGGATACGCGCCAATCCGTGATCGGCAAGCTGGTGCGCCAGCTCCGAATCGACACGGTGGTTCACATGGCGGTGACGGTCGACTCCGCGGGCGAAGACCGCGCTGCGCACGAGACCAACGTCATCGGGACGATGAACGTGCTTGCAGGCTGCGCTGGGCCATCGAGCCCGGTCAGGCGGCTGGTTGTGAAGTCGAGCCAGGCCGTCTACGGTGCCGCGCCCGGTGATCCATCGTTCCTGACCGAAGAGGGGGCGGGTTTGGACCGGCCGGCCTACGGTCTGAAGCGAGACCTGTTCGAGATGGAGCAGCTCACTCAGGAGTTTTCGCTGCGCACACCCGAATGCCGCGTCTCGGTGCTCCGCCTCGGCTATCGCGTCAGTGAGGGCACGACTCTCGGCCGTTATCTGTCGCTCCCAATCGTGCCCACGTTCGCGGGTTTCGATCCACGCCTGCAGCTGCTGCACGAGGACGATGCCGCCGAGGCGGTCGTGCGCGCGGCCATGCTGGGGCACGAGGGCGTGTTCAACGTCGCCGCGGATGGCGTCGTGCTGTTGAGCCAGGCGATCGGGATCATGGGCGGTAAGGCTCTGCCGGTGTTGCCGCCGTATGGTCGATGGCTGGGACGACTGGCCCTGCGTGCCGCCGGCGTCGACCTACCAGGACATCTGGTGGATGTGCTTGCGTACGGCGCTGTCGCCGACTGCACCCGCCTGTCGTCCACTTTCGGATGGAAGCCCGCCTACAACACGCGGGCCGTTATGGACAGCCTGGCTCGTGGCAAAGACGTCGAGGTGATCGAATCCCCGTCGCCCCCTCAGGAGTACGAGCTGCAGGTTTACCTCCAGCGCCGCCGCAGGCGACAAGGAAACGGGCACGCCGGCACCACCCTGACGGTGCAGCGTTGACCGCCGAGCCCGCCACCGTTCTCGACAGCAGGGAGCTGCGACGACGCAGCCGCAAGGCCAAGGTCGTCACGCCGCCCAGCCCTCGCCTCCGGCTGCCCAGACCTATCCGCCGGCTGCAGCGCCAGGCGCCGGTGTACGCGATCCAGGGGATCAGCGGTTTGTCCACGCGCCTGCGCGAGGCGACCGGTCGCGAGGTCATCGACATGGCTCGCGTCGTGGAGATCATCCAGTTCCTGTACCAGCAGCGCGAGCTCGCGCGACGCGGTCCTGACTATGCCGTCGACGATTTCGGTTTTGACGCGCAGTGGACGGAATCGTTGCTGCCCCTGTTTAAGGCCATGTACCGCGATTACTGGCGGGTGGAGACGACGGGGATCGAGAACGTTCCGGCCACCGGGCGTGCGCTGCTCGTCGCCAACCACTCCGGCGTTCTGCCCTGGGATGGAACGATGATCAAGACGGCAATCTTTGCCGAACACCCGCACCCGCGACATGTCCGAGCCCTGGTCGCCAGCCTGTTCATGGGCATGCCGGTGCTCAGCTGGTTTCTGCGCCGGACTGGCCAAACGGTGGGCCATCCCGACGACACGCGGCGCTTACTGGAGCGTGATGAGCTCGTCCTCGTCTTTCCAGAAGGCGTGAAAGGAACGGGCAAGGCGTTCAAGGACCGCTACCGCCTGCGCCGGTTCGGCCGCGGAGGATTCGTGGCGACCGCCATTAGGGCCGGGGCTCCCATCATCCCCGTCTCCGTGGTCGGCTCTGAAGAGATCTATCCGATGATCGCGGACGCGACGCCGGTCGCGAAGTTCTTCGGTCTGCCCTACTTCCCGATCACGCCGACATGGCCATGGCTGGGCATCCTCGGGATGATTCCGCTGCCGAGCAAGTGGCGCATTCAGTTCCACCCACCGGTTCGCACCGAGCTGTTTCAGCCCGCGTCGGCTGACGACCAGCATCTGGTGATGACCGTCGCGGACGAGGTGCGCAACACGATTCAGAAAGGCATCTACGACAACCTGAAGCTTCGGCGAGGTGTGTTCGTTTAGACACATGAGGGAAAACCCAGATGGGTTTCCCTTATCGCGCGCTGCCCCCGCGCAACCACGGCGCGGGGACCCCGTAAGGTGGGCGCTGCTCCCATTCCGGTATATCGATGGGACTTGTTGAAGGTCGCTGCAAGAGATGCCTTCGTTTAGCCCACCGCCGGCTGAGGGGGTTCGCGTCCACTGGGAGCAACTGCCGCAGGCGGTGAGGAGTGCGATCGAGGAACGCATCGGCGGCCGCGTGGTGGAGGCGATTACGCAGCCCGGCGGTTTCTCGCCGGGCCTCGCGGCGCGGCTGCGCACCGGCAATGGTCGCCGTTGCTTTGTCAAGGCCGTGAGCGTGCAGGCAAACCCGGACACGCCAAGCCTCCATCGTCGTGAGGCGGCTGTGGTGGCGGCGCTCCCTGCCGAGGCGCCTGTGCCCCGCTTGCTGTGGAGCTACGACGAAGGCGACTGGATCGCGCTGGGTTTCGAGGACGTGGAAGGCCACACGCCCGTCCAACCGTGGCGCGGCGACGAGCTGCGAATGGTCATCGCGGGCCTGCACCGGATGCATGAGGCGCTCACGCCATCGCCCATCGTGGCTGAGAGCGCTTCGCATGCTTTCGCCACGCTCCTCAATGGCTGGGAGGAGCTACGGGAGTCGCATGTCGATGCCCTGGAATCGTGGTCGAGAAGGAACCTCGACCGGCTGGTTCAGCTTGAAGCGAGAGCTCCAGCCGTCGTCTCGGGCCGAACCCTGTTGAATTTCGACGTTCGTGCAGACAACATCCTGATCGCAGGCGAGAGGGTCTTCTTCGTGGACTGGCCGTGGGCGCGCATCGGCGCTCCGTTCGTGGAATGGCTTGGGTTGGCGCCATCGGTCTACATGCAAGGCGGTCCGAAGCCAGAGGACCTGATGCAACGAGTGCCGCTTGGCGCGGTCACGGACGATGCCATCAACGCGGTCATCGCGTCGCTGGCCGGATACTTCCTTGGCCACTCCATGAGGCCGCCGCCGCCAGGCATTCCGACTGTCCGCGCTTTCCAGGCCGCCCAAGGAAAGATCGCACTGGAATGGCTGCGGGATCGTGTGGGCTGGGACTAGACTCGAAATCGATGACCTCGGAGGCGGGATTCCACAGGCTCACCGAACTGGTCGCGGATGCGATGCATGGTGGTCGCCCGATGACCGAGCACCAGATCGTGAAGGCGATCTATCGTCGCTCGAAAGTCACGACCGATGCGCGCAGTGTGCGGCTGGTCCTGGCGTCGGACCGACAGCGATTCGGTCGGCTTAGGCCTCGATTCCGTTTCTTCCAGCGCTCGACGAAGTGGCAGCTGGTCGTGGTAGGGCCGGCTGACAATCCAGGCCCTCAGGGAGCGCCAGTACCGGCCCGACCGTACCCGCCAACCCGGTCAGGCGCCGCAGCTGCCGACCTCACGTTTCGCGAGGACGAGCCGCCGACCAACGCGATCGGTCGAACCGCCTAGTTCACCACCGGAAGCGGTGGGCTGGGCTCCGGCTCTTCGATGATGTCCAGCGCCGTGGCCTGGCTGATCCAGTACTGCACGTCCGAGTGGCTTGGGGCGCCCGCGAGCCCGATTGCGTCGACCAGCTTCTTGTGCAGCTCGTCCGCGTCTTGTGCGCGGAGGTCCGTCATGGCCTCGATCCCGAAGCGGCGAACAGTCGGGAGATGGTGCTCCATCCCGGACACCTCCATGAGCGTGCACTGGTGCGCGAAACCCAGCAGCCGCTCGGTCGTTATCCCGGTGCGTCTCGACAGGCGCTGCCGGTCGACGTTTAGCGAGGTCTTGTGCAGGAGCTGATTGGTGTGATTGATTCCGACAGCGCGGAGCCTGCGCACATCGGAGTCGGAGATGCCCCGCAAGTATTCGAGCGTCCGGTACATCACATATAAGGATATGCGGCCCGTGTCGTTTCCCCGTCGCGGCCCCGGCATCTCCTATAATTCACCGAACCCCGCCGCCATTGGAGTAAACACACCCTGAATCAGAGCCGGCTCGCAACCCGTGACACGTTTACCGGGGAGCAGTCTGGCCTCGAGATCGGGATCGGGCGGCGCGCTCGACGCGCTTACGGTTTCGACGAGGTCGCGCTCGTCCCCGGCGGCGTCACGCTCAATCCCGACGAGGTCGACGTCTCTTTTGCCCTCGGCGATCGTTTCCGGCTGAACATCCCGATCTGGGGCGCGGCGATGGACGGAGTGGTCGACGTCGACTTCGCCATCGCGATGGGCAAGCTCGGCGGTGTGGCTGTGCTCAACCTCGACGGGGTCCACACGCGATATGCAGATTCGAAGCCGATCATCGATCGCGTAGCCGCCGCGGACAAGGCTACCGTCAACGCGGTCCTCAAAGAGGTGTATCGCGAACCCGTTAAGCCGCAGCTCATCTCGAATCGAATCAAGGCGATCAAGGCAGCGGGCGTCTACTGCGCGGTTTCGACCGTGCCTGCCCACGCCGAGGAGCGCGCCGAGCAGGCCCAGAAGGCGGGCGCGGACGTGTTCGTCGTCCAGGGCACCGTGCTCACGGCGCGCCATTCATCGAGGTCGTATCACCAGCTCGCGTTCGAAGACCTCGTCCGCGCGTGCGACATCCCGGTGGTCGTGGGCAACTGCGTCCATTACGAGACGGCGCTGGAGCTGATGGAGACCGGCATCGCCGGGATCCTGGTCGGCGTAGGACCCGGGGCCGCATGCACCACTCGTGGGGTGCTGGGGGTGGGCGTGCCGCAGGTCACCGCCACGGCCGACGTCGCGGCGGCGCGCGACGAGCACATGCGCCGGGGCGGCATGCGCGTGGCGGTGATCACTGATGGTGGCATGCGCATCGGGGCCGATGTTTGCAAGGCATTCGCGTCGGGCGCGGACGCAGTGATGATCGGAACCCCGCTGGCCGGCGCCGAGGAATCGGCGTCAAGGGGCTACAACTGGGGCATGGCCACTCCGGATCCGAACCTTCCTCGCGGGACCCGCGTCCACGTGGGCACGAAAGCGACCCTCAAAGAGATCCTCCTGGGCCCGGCTCGGGTCGATGACGGGAGCCAGAACTTCGCCGGCGCCCTGAGGTCGGCGTTGGGGGTTTGCGGCGCGCACGACATAGCCGAGTTCCAGCACGTCGAGATGGTCATCGCACCATCGATCACGTCGGAAGGCAAAGCGCTTCAGCAGTCACAGCACGTGGGCATGGGCAAAGGCTGAGTTGAGCCGGTCTGCCACGGCACCACGTCGCCGTGAGGAGGCCAAGCGCGTGGCCGAACAGACCGTGCTAATCCTCGATTTCGGATCCCAGTTCAGCCAGCTGATCGCGCGCCGGGTGCGCGAGGCCAAGGTCTACTGCGAGCTGGTGCCCGGGACAACGCCCTGGTCCGAGCTCAAGGAGCGCGAGCCCGCCGGGCTCATCCTCAGTGGTGGCCCGTCGAGCGTCTACGAACAAGGCGCGCCGCAGGTCGACCCTGACGCGCTTCGCGCGGGCGTGCCAGTCCTGGGCATCTGCTACGGCATGCAGCTCATAGCCCACCACCTCGGTGGCAAGGTCGATCCCGGCCGCGCCCACGAGTATGGTCCGGCGCTGCTCGCCGTGCGCGAGCCGGCGGGGTTGTTCGAAGGCCTCAACGGAGAGCTGCCCGTGTGGATGAGCCATGGCGACGCGGTCACCGAGATGCCGCCCGGCTTCCGCGCCCTCGCTTCCAGCGGTAACGCGCCGGTGGCGGCTTTCACCGACGGCAACGGTATCTTCGGCATCCAGTTCCACCCCGAAGTGGTCCATACACCGAGCGGGCGTGAGGTGCTGCGCAACTTCCTGTATCGGGTGTGCCATTGCGAGCCGTCGTGGACTGCCGGGTCTTTCATCGCCGAGGCGGTCGAGAGCATCCGCGCCCAGGTCGGCAGCGGCCGCGTGATCTGCGCGCTCTCCGGTGGCGTGGACTCCGCGGTCGCGGCGACCATTGTCCACCGCGCGATCGGAGAGCAGCTGACATGCGTCTTCGTAAACAACGGCCTGCTGCGCAAAGAGGAGCCCGAGCGCGTCCTCGCGGTGATGCGGGGCAACCTCGACATGAACATCCGCTACGTCGACGCCACGGCGCGATTCCTGAATGCGCTGAGCGGTGTCACCGACCCCGAGGAGAAGAGGCGCATCGTCGGCCGGGAGTTCATCTCTGTCTTCGAAGCCGAGGCTTCCAGCCTCGGGCACATCGACTTCCTGGCCCAGGGGACGTTGTATCCGGATGTCATCGAGTCGACCGCGCCCGACGTCGCGGCGACAGCGGCGAAGATCAAGACGCACCACAACGTCGGCGGTCTGCCACCTGGACTTCGATTCCAGCTCATAGAGCCGCTTCGCTACCTGTTCAAGGACGAGGTGCGCGCGGTGGGGATCGAGCTTGGGATGCCGGAGGAGATGGTGTACCGCCAGCCGTTCCCGGGACCGGGCCTGTCGATACGCTGCCTGGGCGAAGTCACCGCCGAGCGCCTCGAGATCTTGCGGAACGCCGACTGGGTGGTGGTGGATGAGATCAAGCGGTTTGGGCTCTACCGCCAGGTGTGGCAGTCGTTTGCGGTTCTGACACCGCTGTCAACCGTGGGGGTGATGGGGGACTATCGCACTTATGCGAATGTCGTCGCGATCAGAGTTGTCACCAGCGAGGACGCGATGACGGCGGATTGGGCGCGGGTCCCATACGAGGTGCTTGCACGGATCAGCAACCGCATCGTCAACGAGGTCAAGGGCGTCAACCGCGTCGTCTTCGACATCACGTCGAAGCCGCCCGGCACCATCGAGTGGGAGTAGGGCCTCTCAACCTCGAGCTGAACCAGGGCTGGCGCAAGAGGATGATCGCGGGCCTTCTTCGTGGGCAGCGGCAAGATGGCGGGTTTGGCGTCCACCCCTACGGCAAATGGACAGGCGCCCACTGGAGGCTCGTCTCGCTTGTCGAGCTCGGAATCCCGCCAACCGACACCAGAGCACGTGCGGCAGCGAAAACCGTGCTCGACTGGATCGCCGCGCCGTCATTGCCGCATGTGGTCGCCGGGAAGGAGCGGCGCCACGCCTCGGTGGAAGGAAACGCCTTGGCAGTTTCCTGCCGGCTGGGTATGGCACGCAATAAACAGGTCCGCGACCTCGTCGACATTCTTCTTCGATCGCAATGGCCCGACGGCGGCTGGAACTGCGACATCGACCCGAGCGCACGGCGGTCTTCGTTTCACGAGAGCCTTGCCTCGATTTGGGGCCTGGTCGAGTATCACCGCGCCACGGGCGACCGCGACGCACTCGAGGCCGCGCATCGAGCGGGCGAGCTCCTGCTCAATCACAGGCTCTACCGATCGACGACCACAGGCGAGACGATCCACCCGGAGTGGGAGCGCATCCACTGGCCGCACTACTGGCACTACGACTTCTTCCATGGACTTCGGGCGCTGGCACTGCTGAAGCGACTGGACGACCCTCGGGCTGCTGATGCGCTGGGCCTACTGCGCGCACGACGCCGCGCCGATGCAACCTGGCGTGCCGGCGGTCATCGCTACTGGCGCAAGCCAGGCGCGTCGCAACAGGCAGAAGTGGTGGACTGGGGTGACGCGCATGAGATCGTGACCCCGGCCGCGCTCGCCATGCTCCAGCACCAATGAAGGTTCTGGTCGTGGGGTCGGGGGCGCGCGAGCACGCGCTGGTGTGGAAGTGCGTCCAGTCGGAGCTGGTAGAGCGCGTCTACTGCGCGCCTGGAAACGGCGGAACAGGCGGCATGGCGCGCAACGTTGCCATAAGCGTGGCAGACGTCGTCCGTATCGTCGAATTCGCCAAGCGTGAGCGTCTCGGACTGGTCGTCCTGGGGCCCGAGGCGGCGGTGGATGCCGGCGTGGGTGACGCGCTGCGCAGCGCCGGATTCAACGTGTTCGGTCCCAACCGGCGCGCCGGCAGGATCGAGTCGAGCAAATCGTTCGCGAAGCGCCTCATGGTCACCGCCGGAATACCCACAGCCGACTTCGAGGTCTTCAGCGATCCCGCGCCCGCACGCGCCTGGGCACGCGAGAGAAATGGACTCGTCGCGGTCAAGGCAGACGGGCTCGCGCGGGGCAAGGGCGTCGTCGTCTGCTCCACGGTCGAGGAGGCGAACGCCGCAGTCGATGCGATGCTCGTGCACAGTCGCTTCGGGCGCAGCGGCGCGACGATCGTGCTCGAGGAAAAGCTCGCTGGGCCGGAGCTGTCGGTGCTCGGCATCACCGACGGCACCGATGTAGTCGCGCTGGCTCCGGCGCGTGACTTCAAGCGCGTGCACGACGGCGACCGCGGACCCAACACCGGGGGCATGGGCGCTTACTCGCCGCCGCTGGGCGTGGACGGGGCGGTGCTGGACGAGGTCCTCAACACGGTTCTCAAGCCAGCGGTGCGCGAGCTCGCGGCGTCCGGAGACGAGTTTCGCGGCGTCCTCTATGCCGGGCTGATGCTCACGCCGAAGGGAATTCGCACTCTCGAATTCAACGCCCGCTTCGGCGACCCAGAAGCTCAGGTCGTCCTGCCGCGCCTGGAATCGGACTTCGTCGCGCTCGCGCTGGCCGCCGCGAAAGGGACGCTGGCGAGCATCCCCGAGCCGACCTGGAACCCACGCGCGGCGGTGGGGGTCGTGGTGGCCTCCGCGAACTATCCGGATGACGCGCTCGTGAAGACCGGCTTTCCGATCCGCGGCCTGGCGGAGATGCCCCGCGGGGTCCAGGTCTTCCACGGCGGAACGCGTTTCGAACCGGGCCGCGGGCTGGTCACCGACGGAGGCCGAGTCGTGACCTCGGTGGCGCTTGGCGACACGGTGGCCGAAGCACGCGAAAAGGCGCTCGCCGGGGCGCGGCAGGTACGATTCCAAGGGGCTTTCTATCGCTCCGATATCGCCCTGGAGGCTATTTAGTGCAGCCTGTCGTCGGCATCATCCTCGGCTCCAGGTCAGACCTGCCGCTCATGGAGTCGTGCGTCAAGGTGCTCGACGAGCTCGAATTGACGCACGAGCTGAAGGTCTGCTCGGCGCATCGCAACCCGCGGGGCGTCATGGAATGGGCATCGTCGGCGCGAGAACGTGGGCTCAAGGTCGTCATCGCGGCGGCCGGGGGTGCGGCCCATCTTCCGGGCGTCGTCGCCGCGTGGACAGATCTTCCGGTGATCGGCGTTCCGGTGCCGACCCAGCACCTCGGCGGTGTCGACTCCCTCTACTCGATCGTTCAGATGCCGGCCGGCATACCGGTGGCCACAGTCGCCATCGGCGAGGCCGGTGCCAAGAATGCGGCCTGGCTGGCCGCGCGCATCATCGGCATCACAGACGATGCGGTCGCGCTGCGTCATCACGAGAAGCGAGCCGCCCTCGCAGGACCGGCCTAGTGGCCAGGAAGGCGTCCCGTGTACGCCTCATCGACACGACGTTTCGCGACGCCCAGCAAACGCTGCTCGGAGGCGCGCTGCGCGGCGACGAGATAGTTCCCATCGCGGCGAAGATGGATGAGATCGGCTTCGCCGCCATGGAGGCGCTCGGCGGCGCCACGTTCGAGATACAGGTGCGCCGGCGCGAGGATCCGTGGGCATACCTTCGCAAGCTGAACAAGGCGACCCCCAACACCCCGATCCAGGCCTTGATCCGTGGTCAGAACCTGGTCGGCAATCGCAATTTCGCTGATGACGTCGTCGAGCTCTTCATCAAGCATCTCGCCAAGAACGGCGTGGACGTGTTCCGCTTCTTCGATCCGCTGAACGATCTGCGCAACATGGAGGCGGCGATCGGCGCGGCGCTGAAAGCCAAGAAGAGGGTGCAGGGCGCGCTGAGCTATGCGATCTCTCCGGCACACAGCCTCGAGCTCTGGTGCTCGCTCGCCAAAGGACTGGTCGACATGGGCTGCCACGACGTGGTCATCAAGGACACGTCGGGCTTGCTGAGCCCACAGGCGACTTGGGAGCTCGTCAGTGCGCTCAAGCAGGTGGCCAAGGCGCCCATCGACGTGCACTCGCACTGCTCGAGCGGGATGGCGCCGATGGCCTACATGGCAGCGGTCGAAGCGGGCGCCGAGGTCCTCGACGTCGCCATGTCGCCGCTGGCTTGGGGGGCGTCGCAGCCAGCGGCCGAGAGCGTGGTCGCTGCACTACACGGCGGCGAATACGACACCGGCCTGGACCTCGATCGGATGTGGGACGTCCAGGGCGACATCGAATCGCTGAAGCGGCAGCACATCCAGCATCTGAGCCCGGTCGCGGACCGCGTCGACGCCAGCATCCTGCGTTACCAGATGCCCGGCGCGACGCTGGAAGACATCCACCGCCAGCTTGACGCACACGCCGCGGGCGACCGCCTGGGCGAGGTCCTTGAGGAGGTCAGCCGGGTCCGGCTCGAGCTGGGTTACCCGCCGCTGGTGGCGCCGATCCGGCAGATGATCGCGACGCAGGCCGTCTACAACGTCATCGGCGGTTCGCGGTACGCGACCGTGACGCAAGAGCTCAAGGACTATCTGCAGGGTCTCTACGGACGCCCCCCGGTGCCGGCCGATCCCGAGCTGCGCCGCCTGGTCCTGGGACGCGAGGAACCGATCACGATCCGTCCCGCCGATCTCCTCGAGCCACAGGTCGACGCGGCACGACAGCAGCTCAGGAAGATGAACCTGGATACGAGCGACGATTCCGTGCTCATCCAGCTCCTGTTTCCCAACCTCGCGATCGACTACCTGCGCGAGCCTGCGCCCGCCGCGGCCGGAAACAAGCGGCCGGCCATCGTGAGCACGCCGGCGGCGGATCCGCCGCCTGCTCCTGCTCCCGCTGCCGCGACCAACCCGGCCGCCCCAGCAGCGCCGCACACGGCCGAATTCGAGGTCGAGGTCGAGGGGGAAGTCTTCAAGGTGCGTGTCAGCGGCGCCGGGATGACAGTCATGCCTGCAGCTGGATCCGCGGCGCCCGCCGTCGCCCCGCCTCCCAGGACTGGCGAGGGAACCGTCATCGCGCCGATGCAAGGCCTCATCGTCAAGATCCCGGTCGGGCCGGGTGACCCGGTCAAGCTCGGTGACGTCGTAGCGGTGCTCGAGGCGATGAAGATGCAGAACGACATCGTCACCACCGTGGCCGGCACCGTGCGCGAGGTCTACGTGAAGGAAGGCGAGGTGGTCAGCCCCAGCCAGCCTTTGCTCGCGGTCGGATGAAACGGAAACTATTTACGAAGATCCTCATCGCCAACCGGGGCGAAATTGCCATCCGCGTCATGCGCGCTTGCCGCGAGCTCGGCATCGCGACCGCGGCGGTGTACTCGGACGCCGACCGAAACGCCATCCACGTTCGCTATGCCGACGAGGCGCATCACATCGGCGGCGCGGCCCCATCCGAGTCATACCTGCAGCTCGACCGCATCGTCAAGGTCGCTCACGATTGCGGCGCCGAAGCCATCCATCCGGGCTACGGGTTCCTGTCCGAGAAGGCGGCGTTTCCGGACGCGTGTGAAGCTGCCGGCATCAAGTTCATCGGTCCACCCGCCTCCGCGATGCGTGCGCTTGGCTCGAAGCTAGCTGCGCGCAAGCTGGCCGCCGAAAACGGCGTCCCCATCACGCCAGGAAGCGGGGCGATCTCCGATCCCGCAACGGCCGTGGCGGCGGCGAAACAGATCGGCCTGCCGGTGATGGTGAAACCTTCGGGCGGCGGTGGTGGCATCGGCATGAAGGTGGTCGAGACGGAGGACCAGCTGGCCGCGGCCATCGAGACCAGCGCGCAGGCGGCGCGCTCGGCGTTCGGCGATCCGACGATCTACATCGAGCGTTACGTGCGCAAGCCGCGCCACATCGAGATCCAGGTCATATGCGACAGCGAAGGCAACGCGGTGCACCTTGGCGAGCGCGAGTGCTCCATCCAGCGCCGCCACCAGAAGATCATGGAAGAGACCCCATCCCCCGCCGTCACTCCCGAAATTCGCTCAGCGATGGGTGAGGCGGCCGTGCGGGCCGCGCGAGCTGCCGGTTACGTCAACGCGGGAACTGTGGAGTTCATCTTCAGCGACGGCGAGTTCTACTTCCTCGAGGTCAATGCACGGCTCCAGGTTGAGCATCCCATCACCGAGGCGGTGACTGGCATCGACCTGGTCAAAGAGCAGATTCGCGTCGCGGCGGGGCTGCCTCTCCCTTTCGCGCAGCCGGACGTGTCATGGACCGGGCACTCGATCGAGATGCGAATCAACGCCGAGGATCCCCTGCGCAAGTTCATGCCCAACCCGAAACGCATTGCACGCTGGGTGGCGCCCGCCGGGCCAGGCGTGCGGGTCGACTCTGGGTTCGGCCCCGGCTCGGAGGTCCCGCCCAACTACGACTCGCTGGTGGCGAAGCTGATCGTTCATGGCGCTGATCGGGCGGAGGCGATCGCGCGCGCGTCTCGTGCCCTTCGCGAGTTCCTGGTCGTCGGGCCTGCGACGACGATCAGCTATCACCGCGCCATCCTCGACAGCGCGGATTTTCGCGCCGGCAACCTGAGCACACGCTTCATCGAAGATCACCCCGAGCTGGTCGAGAAGGCGAAGCAGTTCGCCGGCGACCAGTCGCCGTTCGACTACGGCCCCGACCCTCGTCACGTCGCGGCCGCCGCCGCGGCGGTGGCCGCCGTCACTCACAGAAACAACTGAGCAAGCTCTGGCATCCCGCCCGCGGCCGGCCCTTCGAGGTGGTGAGCACCGCGACCGCGGGTGTCTCAGGGCAATACGTCACCAGAGAAGACGTGATCAGGTTTCCCGACGGAGCCGAGGCCACGTATACCGTGGTGACCAACCCCGACGCGGCCTTCGTCGTCCCCTACTTCGACAACGGCGACACGGTGCTGGTGCGCCAGTGGCGCCATGCGTGGGACGAGTCGTCGTGGGAGGTGCCTGCCGGGACGGTGAATCTCGGTGAGGACGCGCTGACATGCGCGAGACGCGAGCTGGCGGAGGAAACGGGGCTCATCGCCACGCGGTACACGTCGCTCGGAGTCGTGCATGGCGCTGCGTTCCTGACGGGCCGCGGGCAGCTGTTCCTGGCCGAAGGCATCACCGCGTCGGACCGCAATCCCGAGACGTACGAGCAGGACATGGAGGTGTTGCGGCTGCCTTTCCAGGAGGCTCTGCAGGCCGCACTCAACGGCTCCATCGTCCATTCGGGTTCGGTCACGGCCCTGGCGCGCGCGGCACGAGTGCTGAAGCTGCTCTAGCTCGAGGCGGCGGTCGGCAGGGAGCTTGGCGAAGCCTGCGGGCTCGGCGATGGCGTGCGGTCGTTGCCTTTGTCGGCGCCGTGCGATTCCGTGGGGCCTATCACCGCGAGGTCGTACTCGGCGGCAAGGTTGATTCCGCCCACGTCCTGGACCGTCGGCAGCACCACCAGCTTGTAGCTCTTGCCCGCTTTGAGGTCGAGCCCGCGGATGATGACTGTGCGGCCTGCGTACAGCGGAGCGTCGCCGATCTGCTTCCCTTTGCCGTCCAGGATGATCACTCCGGTCGGAACGGAGGCCGGAATAAGGTCGCTGTCGAACGTGACCTTCACCGTGCCGTTGGAGACGTCGACGCTGACAACCTGCGGGCCCTTGCCAAGGGCGAGAAGGGTTCCGGCTGATGCCTTGTCGACCATGAACACATCGCTTCCCTGGGTTCTAACGAGGGTGATCGACTCCTCATATGCGCTCACGTCGATCTTCTGGTGGGCCAGCACTATCCGGACCACGAACTGGGCCGAGTCGGGCTGGATCCCCGTCAGCTCCTGGGCCAGAACGTAATAGCGCGAGAAGGTCGCGTTTTCGCCGGTGACCAGGAGGTTCAGGTTGCCACCCGAGCCTGAGTAGGCCTTCTTGCCGTTGTCGGTTAGAAACGCGGTGGCCTTGTCTACCTGCCCGCTCTTGCGCGCTTGCATGAATGCGTTCACCACCGATGTAGCCGCGTCCAGCCCAGAGGGTCTCGGCGCGGGCAGAGGAGCTGTCGCCGTGAACAGCGTTCCGCCCCGGAAGTAGGTGAAAGCGGTTCCATTGGGGGCCCAGACAGGCAAGTGGTACGTGCCATCCGCCAGCCTGTTCAGGCCCGTCCCATCCGGCCGGATCTCGAAGAGGTCGGTGTCGCTGCCGAGGAGGATCACGTCTTGGCTCGACCAGCTCGGGTCGCCCGCGGGCAGCGTCGTTGAGATCGCTTTGCCCCCGACGTCGGACGAGACGATCGCCTGCGCGCCCGAGTAGAGGACGCCGGTGCCGTCCGGCGACCAGCCAAGGAACTGGGCGCCGGCCAGGCCGAGCGTGCTGCTCTTGCCCGTCGCGATATCGAGCACGTGCAGCGTCTGGTCTTGCGTGTAAGCCAGGTGCGTCCCGTCCGGCGAGAACGAGAGCGCATTCACGGTGCCGCCGGTTGCGAACGTGGCAACCCTGATCGTGCCGTCGGCGCTCGGCATATACACGCCGTCAGCGGCCATCCACACCACCCCGTCGTTGTTCCAGCCCACGACCAGTGGCGCAGGTCTTGAACTGAGCTCTGACGTGATGACGAGGGCTTTGAGGTCCAGGACATAGATCTTCCCGCCGCTGATGAAGGCCTCGCGGTTACCCGCCGGTGAGATGGACGCCGACGTCACACCATCCGGGACGAGGACCGAGATGTTTCCGCCGGCCGCCGGCACCGACTCCAGGGCGCCCTTGCCGCTGACGAAATAGACGGTCGAAGAATCTGGGGACCACTGAACGTTCGAGATGCCCGGGACGCTGGCGAGCTGGTGCTGGCCGGTCAGCACCCCACGAGGCGTCGGCGTCACGGCTGGAGTCGGCGACGGCGAGGGCGCAGCCGGCGGCTGCGTCACGAACGTGATGGTCTGGGGGGCGGACAGCAGCTGGCCCCCGGCGGTCTTGGCTCCGGGCCCGATCGTCACCTGGTACTGCGTGTTGGGCGCCAGGTTTCCGCTGGTGGGCAGCACTTCCAGGGTGTTCGCGTTCCACGAATAAGCCACCGTTGTGGCGGGCGTGATCTGGACAGCGGCCTCGGTGGAAGGGTGGTCCATCGCCTGGTTGAACCGAACCAGGATCGGCTGTTCGAGGTTGACGGCGGCCTGACTCGACAGCGGGCTCGTGACGAAGATCTGGTGGGTGTCCGGACCGGGGTTGTTGATGGCCGTGAACACGACGACGGCGGCGATCAGGACCACGCCCACGGCCGCGCCAGCCCAGGCCAGGCTGGACGGACCGAACAATTTGCTCCACCAAGGCACCCGGCTGTCGCCCATGCCCGAGGCGCGGTTCATGAGCTGCCGGCGCAGCGCCGAGCGGAAGGCGTCATCCAGCGGTGGGTCGGTCATGCGGCCGGCCCGCAGGAGGTTTGCCACGCGCAAGAGCTCGTCGTCCTGCAGGATGTCGTCGAGCTCGGGGTCGTGCTTCATGCTCATTCGGCCGGCCTCAAGCTGTCGGCCTCGTCGCGAAGGCGGCTGACGCCGCGGTGGATCAGCAGCTTGACCGCGCCTGGTGTCTTGCCCATGGCGACCGCTATGTCCTCGATTTTCATGTCCTCCTGGAACTTGAGGACGAGCGCGGTCTTCTGCTGCACGGGGAGCGCCTCCACCAGCGCCCAGATCCGGCGGATCTCGTCGCGATGCGCCGCCTGCTCTTCCAGCGGCGGGCCGGCAATCGACAGGTCGTGAAAGTCTTCCAGCGGCGATGACGGTCGCAGCGTTCGGTACCGGTCGGCGATGGCGTTGACCGAGATCTGGTACAGCCAGGCAGCAAACGGTCGCCCCGTGTCCTGGTATCGGGGCATTGCCTTCAGAGCCTTCATGAAGATCTCCGAAGTGACGTCCTCTGCCGCGGTTTGCTCCCTCACTCTTGAATACACGAACCTGTAAATCTGCTGAAAGTGGCGGTCGTAGAGCGCCCCGAACTGTCGGGGGTCCCGCTTGGCGCGCTCAACGAGGTCGCGCTCGTCGTCGCGCAGCAGGTCGCTCACGGGCCGTCCAGCCTGTGCCGGTTCAAACGGGAGGTCGCTCGAACTGGTTACAGGGCCTTGGAAGACCTGCTGAGGGCATTTAGCTGTCGATTATCGGTGTAGGTGTGGCGTGGTCTCCGGGCGCGTGGCACTCCTACCGCATCTTGTGGGCATTTGCAAGCCATCCACAAGATCTGCTCTGAGCGTGCCGCCGGTATAATCGCCGTGTCCCCAGTGTCCATTGGGAGCCGGCGCCTTTATTGATCGAGCGATACTCTCCGCCTGCGATTCGGGCGGTCTGGGCCGACCAGCACCGGTTCGAGCTGTTTCTGCGTATCGAGATCCTGGCCTGCGAGGCATGGGCGGGCATCGGCCGCATCCCTGAAGCCGCGCTGTCGAAGATTCGCAAGGCGAGCTTCGACGCAGGCCAGATCGCCGAGGTCGAAGCTCGGGTCGGTCACGACGTGATCGCCTTCCTTATGGTGGTCAACGAGTCGATAGGTCAGCCCGAGGCGCGATACGTGCACCTCGGAATGACCAGCCAGGACCTCAACGACACCGCCATGGCGGTCCAGTTGCTGGAGTCTTCGCGGATCATCTCCGCCGACCTCGGGCGGGTCCGCGAGGCGGCGGTCGAGCTCGCCATCCGACATCGCAGGACCCTCATGGCCGGGCGCACTCACGGCATGGTCGCGGAGCCCATCACCTTCGGCTTCAAGGTGGCCGGGTGGGTCGCGGAGCTCGATCGAGCGCTGGCGCGGCTCAACAAGTCCAGCGACGAGGTTGCGGTAGGCCGCGTCAGTGGCGCCGTCGGCACGCATGCGACGGTCGACCCGCGAGTCGAGGACTATGTGTGCGCCGAGCTTGGGCTGAAACCGGATCCGATCTCCACTCAGGTGATCGCTCGGGACCGCCATGCGAACTTCATGTCCGCTCTCGCGCTTGCGGCTGGAGCGCTGGAGAGGATCGCGACAGAGATACGACATCTGCAGCGCAGCGAGGTTGGGGAGGCATTCGAGCCCTTCGGCAAGGAGCAGAAGGGAAGCTCGGCGATGCCGCACAAGCGCAATCCGGTCATGACCGAGCGCGTGTGCGGGCTCGCGCGAGTGGTGCGCGGGCATCTCGTCACCGCGCTCGAGAACACGGCGCTGTGGCACGAACGAGACATCAGCCACTCGTCCGCCGAGCGGATCATCTTTCCCGACGCCTGCGCGGTCGTCGACTTTATGGCGCTGGAGATGACGAAGGTGCTGACGGGGCTGGAAGTGCGGCCCGTGCGCATGCTGCGCAACCTTCAGTTCGGTGGAGGCGTTGTCTTTTCGCAACGTGTCCTGCTCGCACTGGTCGAAAGCGGCATGTCCCGGGAGGACGCATATCTCGTCGTCCAGAAGGCTGCCATGCAGGCACTCGAGGAAGATGGCCAGGGATTCCGCGCGTTGCTCGAGAAGGACGCCGATGTCATGAAGCGGATCGGCGGCCGCCTCGACGAAATATTCGATCCGTGGGCAGGCCTGGAGCACACCGAACTCGCGTATGAACGAATCGGCCTGGGGGTCAAGGCCCGGTGATCGCGGGTCCGCCGGTCATGCAGACCGACCTACCGCTCAAGCTCTTTGCCCGCGGCAAGGTCCGCGACACCTACGAGCTCGGCGCCGACCAGCTGCTGATGGTCGCGACCGACCGCATCTCTGCCTTTGACCACGTTCTGCCCAACGGCATCCCGGATCGCGGCAAGGTGCTGACTCAGCTCTCCATCTACTGGTTCTCGCAGACCCATTCCTTCCAGGAGAACCACCTGGTCTCGGGCATGGTGCCGGACCTCCCGGCGGCGCTGCGCGACCGCCGCAACGACCTTGCCGGCCGCTTCATTATCGTGCGCAAAGCGAAGCGCATCGACTTCGAATGCGTTGTTCGGGGGTACCTCGCCGGCAGTGCGTGGAAGGAGTACCAGGATTCGCACACGCTCGCCGGCGAGGAGATGCCACCGGGTCTTCGCGAGAGCGAGCGGCTCGCCTATCCGATCTTCTCGCCTGCGACCAAGGCAGAGACCGGTCATGACGAGAACATCACCTTCACGCAACTGAAGAAAGAGCTGGGCGACGAGCTCGCCACCAAGCTTCGCGATGCAAGCCTGGAGCTGTACAAGTTCGCCTCCAACCTCGCGGAGCGCCGCGCCCTCATTCTCGCTGACACGAAGTTCGAGTTCGGCCTCATCGGCGATGACCTGGTCCTCATCGACGAGGCCCTCACTCCGGACAGCTCGCGCTACTGGGAGTCTGCCACGTACCAGGTCGGAACGTCGCCCGACTCGTACGACAAGCAGTTCGTCCGCGACTGGCTCACGCGGTCCGGATGGGACAAGGAGTCCGAGCCTCCGCGATTACCCGACGATATCGTCGCTCAGACGCGTGAGAGATACCTCACGGCATACCATCGACTCGTTGGCAAGCCGCTCTTCCCACCCAAGGCGCGCAACGAGTGAAGAAGGTCCTGGCCAAGGTCATCGTGACGCCGAAGCCGGTAGTCAACGATCCCCAGGGCCTCACGGTCAAACAGGGATTGATCACCCTCGGGTTTCGCGAGGTGGAAGACGTGCGGGTCGGCAAGTACATAGAGGTCAGCCTGGAGGCCGAAAACGTGCCTGAGGCGCGTGAACGGGTCGAGGCGATGTGCCGGCAGCTGCTCGCCAATCACGTCATCGAAGACTTTCACTTCGAAATCGACCACGAGGATCGACAGCGCCGGTGAAGTTTGGTGTGGTCGTGTTTCCTGGAACATGGTCGGACCGCGACTGCGGCTGGGTGATCGACCAGGTCGTCGGCGCGCAGCTGCAGTACCTGTGGCACAAGGACGCCGACCTCAAGGGATGCGACTGTGTCATCCTGCCGGGCGGCTTCGCGTACGGCGACTATCTCCGCACTGGGGCGATCGCGCGATTCGCGCCGGTGATGGAGGAGATCGGAGAGTACGCGGATCGCGGCGGCCTCGTCTGGGGCATCTGCAACGGCTTCCAGATCCTGTGTGAAGCGGGCCTGCTGCCCGGTGCGCTGATCCGCAATGCATCGCTCGAGTTTCGATGCGAATGGAGCAACCTGGTGATCGAGCGAACTGACCTCGCCTTCACGTCCCAGTGCGCCGAACGGGAGGTGATTCGCGTTCCCATATCGCACGGCGAAGGCAGCTACTTCGCGGAACCCGCGGTGCTCTCGCGCCTGGAGCAGAACGGGCAGGTCGTGTTCCGCTACTGCGATCCGGACGGCCGCGTCGTCCCAAGCGCCAACCCGAACGGCTCGCTGCACAACATCGCCGGCATCATCAACAAGCGCGGGAACGTTCTCGGGATGATGCCGCATCCTGAGCGCTGCGCCGAAGCCGAGCTGGGCAGCGCCGACGGCCTGAAGCTGTTCCGCTCGGTCGCCGGCAGCGCGCTGAGGGTGCTGGTCTCATGAGCCTCGACACCGTCGATCAGGCGCGGCTGAGAGAGGTGGCCCTCACGCCGGAGGAGTATCGCGTCATCGTCGAGCGGCTCAGGCGCCCGCCGAATGCGGTGGAGCTCGGGATGCTCGGCGTGCTCTGGTCGGAACACTGCTCGTACAAAACGTCGAAGACGCTCCTGCGCCGCCTTCCGTCCACAGGTCCGGCCGTCCTGCAGGGTCCCGGCGAGAATGCCGGCGCCGTCGAGATCGGCCAGGGCTGGGCTGCCGTGTTCAAGATCGAATCTCACAATCACCCTTCGGCGATCGAGCCTTACCAGGGGGCTGCGACCGGAGTCGGCGGAATCATCCGCGACGTCATCGCGATGGGCGCCCGGCCGATCGCCCTGCTCGACTCGCTGCGGTTTGGCCCGCTGCCCGGGTCACGCCATCACTTCGACGGCGTCGTGGCCGGCATCGCAGGCTACGGGAACTGCATCGGCATACCGACTGTGGGCGGCGAGGTCTACTTCGACGAGTGTTACGCGCAGAACCCGTTGGTCAACGCGATGTGTATCGGGCTCGTCCGCATCGATCGCCTGATGCGCGCCCGCGCGGAGGGAACCGGAAACAGCCTCATGCTGGTCGGCGCGGACACCGGCCGCGACGGCATCCACGGCGCATCGTTCGCCTCGATCGAGCTCGACGAATCGAGCTCCGAGCGCAGGCCCGCGGTCCAGGTGGGCAACCCGTTCCTCGAGAAATGCCTGCTCGAGGCGTGCATGGATCTCGCCCACACGGATGCGGTGGTCGCGGTGCAGGATCTCGGGGCGGCGGGACTCACCTCGTCGGTGGCGGAGTGCGCGGGACGCGTCCCGGGCGCCGGCGCGCGCATCGACGTCGCGCTCGTGCCAAGGCGGGAGCGTGGGATGACTCCCTACGAGGTGATGCTGTCGGAATCGCAGGAGCGGATGCTCGTCGTCGTCCAGCGCGGGCGTGAGTCGGAGGTCGAGCGCATCTTCCAGACGTGGGACCTCACCTCGGCCGTCATCGGCGACGTGACCGACGACGGACAGCTGACGGTCTTCGACCGAACCGAGGTCGTGGCGCGGCTCCCGGTCCAGCTGCTCACTGACGGCGCGCCGCCGCGCCGGCTGTCCGGCAGGGCGCCGGAGCCCCCGCCTGCACTGCATCTCGACTCTCTTCCCCCGCTGGTCGACGCGGGCGAGTCTCTCCTCCGTATGCTGGCGAGCCCGAACCTCTCCAGCAGGCGTCCGATTTTCCGGCGCTACGACCACATGGTCGGCGACTCGACTGTCGTCGCCCCGGGCGGGGACGCGGCGCTGCTGCGCATCAAGGGCACGCGGCTCGGGCTGGCGATGACAACCGACTGCAATGCTCGCTACTGCCACCTCGATCCCAACCTTGGCGCCCAGCACGCGGTTGCGGAAGCTGCCCGCAACATCATCGCAACCGGCGCGCGGCCCCTGGCCGTCACCGATTGTCTGAACCTCGCCAACCCTGAGCGGCCAGAGGTCTACTGGGAGCTCGAAGAGACGATCGCCGGCCTCGCGCAGGCATGCCGCGCGCTGGAGGTTCCGATCGTGAGCGGGAACGTGAGCCTCTACAACGACTCGGGCGGCGCCTCGCCGATCCATCCCACGCCGGTGGTGGGCATGGTCGGCCTCATCGACGATTACGGGCGGCGGCTATCGGCGGGGCTGAAGAACGAAGGCGACTTCGTGCTCCTGGTGGGGTCGAGCCACAACGACCTCGGGGGTAGCGAGTACCTGAAGGTCGAGCATGGAACGGTGGCCGGCCGCCCGCCGGCGCTCGACCTCGCTCGGGAAGCGACCGTCAACAGGTTGATCCTGGCCGCGGCCAAGGCCGGGCTGCTCCGGTCCGCGCACGACTGTGCGGAGGGCGGCATGCTGGTCGCCCTCGCCGAATGCTGCCTGCTGGGCGGCATGGGCGTGCGATGCCCGGCGCTTCGGCCAGAGACTCCGCTTCGCCTCGACGCCGCCTTCTTCGGCGAGACCCCAGGGCGCTTCGTCGTGAGCGCGGGGTCGCGCGCGATGCCCGAGCTCCAGACGCTCTCCCGGCGCCACCACGTCGAGATCTCGCTGCTCGGGATGGCGGGCGGCCAGACGGTGGAGTTCGAGGGCCAGTTCCGGCTGCCGCTCGCCGACCTGCGGCAGGCCTGGGAAGCGGGGTTGTTGACCTAACCCATGTGTGGGGTCTTCGGCATCTGCGCGGCGCGGGGTGTCGACGTCGCGAACATCACCTACTTCGGGATGTTCGCGCTCCAGCACCGCGGCCAGGAGTCCGCGGGTATTGCCGTCTCGGACGGCACGAACGTGCGCGTGCATCGCGGCATGGGCCTCGTGGCTCAGGTGTTCTCGCCCGCCACCGTCAAGGAGATGGGCGAAGGCTCGATCCTCGCGCTCGGCCACACGCGGTACTCGACCACTGGTTCGAGCCGTCCCGAGAATGCCCACCCGCTGCCTTTTCACCACCCGCAGCTCGGGCCGGGCGCCATCGCGCACAACGGAAACCTGCTCAACGCTGATGCGCTGCGCCGCCAGCTCGAGGAAGAGGGCGCGACATTCGGTACGGCGCTCGACACCGAGGTGATGGCCCGGCTCATAGAGCACACCCACGGCCGCTCGTGGGAGGAGGTCATCCGCAAGACGTTCGCTCGAGTCGTCGGCGCCTACTCGTGCGGCATCATCACGCCCACGCAGCTCATCGCGCTGCGGGACCCATACGGCTTCCGGCCGCTGTGCATCGGCTACATCCCGCTCCCCGGCCAGCCCGCGCACATCGTGGCTTCGGAAACATGCGCGCTCGACACGGTCAATGCCACCTTCGTGCGCGAGGTGCAGCCAGGCGAGATGGTGGTGATGGACGAGCACGGCGTCCACAACCTCACCTTCCAGACCTCGAGCAAGCACGCGATGTGCGTGTTCGAGTTCATCTACTTTGCGCGCCCCGACTCCATCCTCAAGAACTGCGAGCTGGAGGAGGCACGGATACGCATGGGTCACGAGCTCGCCGGGGAAGCGCCGGTCGACGCGGACATGGTGATCGCGTTTCCGGACTCGGGCACGCCGGCGGCCATCGGCTACGCGGAGGCGTCAGGCATTCCTTTTCGCGAGGCGCTGATGAAGAGCCGCTACATCAACCGCACTTTCATCCAGCCGGACCAGTCGCTTCGCGAGGCGGGAGTGATGCTCAAGCTCAACGCGCTGCCGCGATCGATCAAGGGCAAGCGCGTGATCGCCGTCGACGATTCCATCGTTCGCGGGACGACGTCGCGCCGGATCATCGAACGCCTGCGTGCGGCGGGGGCGAGCGAGATCCACATGCGAATCTCGAGCCCGCCCATGAGGTTCCCGTGCTTCATGGGCGTGGACATCGGCTCGACCAAAGAGCTGATCGCGGCCGGCCGCACGGTCGAAGAGGTGCGCAAGCACATCGGCGCCGACAGCCTGGCGTACCTGTCGATCCCGGGCTTGATGCGGGCCATCGGCCGCGGCACCGCCGAGCAGTTCTGCCGCGCATGCTTCGACGGCTCGTATCCGGTGCCCGTGCCTCAGCAACTCGAGATGGACAAAATGCAGTTCGAGCCGCAATTGATTCCGGATCCCATCCTTCTCGACACGAAGGGCTGATGGCCGGCGAAGGGCTTTCCTACGCCGCGGCCGGCGTGGACATAGAGGCGTATGAGCGGGTGCTGGCGCGGGTGAAACCGCTGATCGCCGCCACCCACGGCGAGGATGTGGCCCTCGGGGTCGGTCCGTTTGCGGGGCTCTTCGCGCTGCCTGGCGGCGGGCACCTTGCGGCCAGCGCCGACGGCGTGGGCACGAAGATCAAGGTCGCGATCGCGGCGTCCTCTCATCGAGGCATCGGCATCGACCTCGTCAATCACTGCGTGAACGACATCGCGACCGCCGCCGCGCGGCCGCTGTTCTTCCTCGACTACTTCGCGACCGGCAAGCTCGATCCAGAGGTCTTCATCCAGGTGATCGAAGGCGTCACCTCGGCCTGCCGCGAGGCCGGCTGCGCGCTGCTCGGGGGCGAGACCGCCGAGATGCCTGGCGTGTACGCGCTCGGTGATTACGACCTGGCCGGGTTCATCGTCGGCATGGTCGAGCCGGGGCTCACGCGAGACCCGAAGAACATTCGCGCCGGAGACGTCCTGATCGGGCTGCCGTCCAGCGGCCTCCACACCAATGGGTTCTCGCTCGTCCGCAAGGTGTTCGAGGACGTGCCACTGGATCGCGTGTTCCCCGAGCTCGGCCGGCCCCTCGGCGAGGAGCTGCTCGAGCCCCACCGATCCTACCTGCAGGAGCTCGGCTCGATCAACTGGAAGGGCGCCGCGCACATCACGGGCGGCGGGGTGCTCGGCAACCTACCGCGTTGCCTTCCGGAGGGGCTGGGCGCGCGCCTCGGTCGCCGCTCGTGGGATGAGCCGCCGATCTTCGGCCTGCTGTCGAAGCGGGGCCGGATCGCCGACATCGAGATGTTCGGCACGTTCAACATGGGTCTGGGCATGATCCTGGTCGTGGATCGAGACGAGGTGCCGCGCAGCGCTTGCGTCGTCGGCGAGGTCGTGGAGCAGTCCGGCGGCGAACGCGTGGTGATCAGCTGAAAATTCACCGCACAAAATCTCCGATTTTGCGGGGACCCCGATGAAATTAGGGGTAGCCGTCTCGGGGAAAGGCTCGAATCTTCGCAACCTCGTCGATCTTGGTTTCGACGTCGTGGCCGTGGCCACCAACCGGCCGTCTTGTGGCGGAGCCGCGTTTGCGCGCCAACGTCGCATCCCGGTGGGTGAGCTCTCGCTCAAACGGTTTGCAAGCGAGGAGGCACGCGATGCGGCCATGCGCGACTTCTTCAGGTCGCACGACGTTGAGCTTGTGGTCGACGCCGGCTACGACCGCATCCATACCAGACCGTTCCTGGAGGGCTATCGAGGCCGGATCATCAACGTCCATCCGTCCCTGCTGCCCGAGTTCGGTGGCAGCATGGATGCCGTGGAGCAAGCCCTGCGCAGCGGAGTCCCGGTGACGGGCGCGACTGTGCACCTGGTCACGGAGGACCTGGATGCGGGGCCGATCCTTGCCCAAGAGGCGGTGGAGGTCAGGGACAACGACACGGTGGAGAGTCTTCGCCGCCGCGTCCACGAAGCGGAGCACAGGATTCTTCCCCGGGCAATCCGGACGCTGGAGGCGAGACTTGCCGAGAGCCCTGCTGTCGGTCAGTGACAAGAGCGGGCTGACCGGGTTCGCTCGCGGCCTGCAGCGCCTGGGCTTCGAGCTCTACGCAACCGGCAACACCCTCAAGGCGATCGCGGACGCGGCGATCGACGCCCATCCGGTCAGCGACCTGACCGGCTTTCCCGAGATGATGGACGGCCGGATCAAAACCTTGCACCCAGGCGTGCATGCGGGTCTGCTTGCGCGGCGTGATCAGCCAGACCACATGGAGGCGTTGGAGCGACACGGCCTGAAGACCATCGATCTCGTGTGCTGCAACCTCTACCCGTTCGTCGAAGCCGTGACCCGCCCGTCCGTCGCGTTCGATGAGGCGGTCGAGCAGATAGACATCGGCGGTCCGACGATGATCCGCGCAGCGGCGAAAAACCATGAAGCGGTCATAACCGTGGTGCGGCCAGAGCGATACACGGAGGTGCTGGCGGCCCTGCAGGCCGGCAGCGCGGACCTCGCGATGCGGCGCCGGCTCGCGGCGGAGGCTTTCGCGCACACGGCCGCCTACGACTCATGGATCGCCGCATACATGCTCGCCAACAGCGACACCGGCTTCCCGGCGGAGCTCTCGATCACCGGTCAGCTCGCGCAGGCGCTGAAGTACGGCGAGAACGAGCATCAGCAGGCTGCCTTTTACCGATTCGGTCCCGATCCAGGTGGGATCGGAGGCGCCAAGCAGCTCCAGGGCAAGGAGCTCGGCTTCAACAACATCCAGGACGCGGCCGCGGCGTTCGCGCTGGTGACCGACTTCCCGCGGCCGGCGGCGGCCATCATCAAGCACATGAACCCATGCGGCCTGGCTGTGGCTGACGACATCGCTGCGGCGTACCGGATGGCGTACGAATGCGACAGGGTCTCAGCATTTGGCGGGGTAGTCGCTGTGAACAGGCCGCTCGACCGTTCCACCGCCGAGCTGATCGTCCAGATCGCCACCCACGTGGTGATCGCGCCTGCCATTCTGGACGAGGCCAACGAGGTGCTGGCGCGGCGCAAGGCGATGGTTGTGCTGGCCGCGCACGAAGGCCGGCCCGGCTTGTTCGATTACGACGTTCGTACCGTCGCGGGAGGCTTCCTGGTGCAGGCCTGGGATCGGATCGGATTCGACCGCGCGTCATGCGTGGTCATGACCAGGCGGCAGCCAACGGAGGAGGAATGGGAGCAGCTCGGGCTTGCGTGGACGGCTGTGAAGCACGTGAAGTCCAATGCGATCGTCCTGTTCCAGCATGGCGCCGCGGTCGGCGTGGGAGCGGGGCAGATGTCTCGCGTGGAGGCCGTGCAGCTCGCGGTGAATAGGGCAGGTGAACGAGCCAGTGGCTCGGTGATGGCGTCCGATGCCTTCTTTCCGTTTCCGGACGGGCTGGAGGTGGGGATTCGCGCCGGCATCACCGCGGCGATCCAGCCGGGTGGTTCGATGAAGGACGCCGATGTCATCGCGGCCGCCGATGCCGCAGGGATCGCGATGGTGGCGACCGGCCGGCGGCATTTCAAGCACTGATGGGGACACGGTTTGGCGAAGAGGGCCGGAAGCTTTCCTACGGCTCGTATCTCAAGATCCCCGAGCTGCTCGCGCTCCAGCATGGACTGAGCCACGAGCATGACGAGCTGCTGTTCATCGTCGCCCACCAGGTCTACGAGCTGTGGTTCAAGGTGGTCCTGCACGAACTCGAGGCGGCCCGCGCGACGATCGACCGAGACGACATCTTCTTCGCCCGCCACCATCTCCGCCGGGTGTACGTCATCGAGAGACTGCTGGTCGAGCAGATCGAGGTCCTGGAGACGATGTCCCCCCAGGATTTCCTTGCATTCCGCTCCCAGCTGGCCCCTGCCAGCGGTTTCCAATCGGTGCAGTTTCGCGAGATCGAATTCCTATCGGGATTGAAGGACCCGAAATACCTGACGCGAATCGAGGCGACCCCGGAGGAGAAAGCGAGGCTGCAACGACGGCTCGACGAACCGTCGCTGGCCGATGCATTCGATGCGCTGGTCGCCCGTCGCGGGTCACCCTCGCTGGTAGACATCTTTCGCGATCGCGAGCGCTACGGCGACCTGTTCGACCTGTGCGAGGAGCTGCTAGATCACGACGAGACATTCGCGCACTGGCGGGCTCGACACGTCCTGATGGTCGAGCGCCAGATCGGTTCCAAGCCCGGTACAGGAGGGAGCACCGGCGCCAGCTATCTCCGGTCCACCTTGGGCAAGCGTTTCTATCCCGAGCTGTGGGAGGTGCGATCGCTGCTTTGAAGGCAGGGTTCGAAGGCGAGCGCCCGGAGCACCACATGAAGAAGACGCACGTAGAGCACCCTCGCGTGACCTGCGGCACATGTCGCATGTTCGACGGCCTCGCCTGGTGCCGCCACTGGAACTTCCACACCACGGCCGAGTCGCCGCCGTGCAGGTTCTACAAACCGAAAACCGGCGTCACCTGAGCGGCGACTCGGTCAGATTTTCACCACCAGCTTGCCGTGTGCCCCGCCCTCGCCGATGATCTTGAAGGCCTCTCCGGCTTGCTCGAGAGAGAACGTCCTGATGCGAGGGGCCTTCAACTTCCCATCAGCCATGAGCCCGACAAGATGCTCAAGGCGCTCCGTCGTCACCTGGGTGCGCAGGTTGACGCCTTTGATGCCGCGTATCGCGAGCTCCTCGATCGCGGCCGCACCCTTCATCGAGGTGACCGTCCCACCCTTACGTACCGCCTCGCTCAATAGTGCCAGTGCCGGAGCATCGCTACCCGTGTCAATGATCGATGCAACACCATCGGAGTGCTTTGACTTGAGCGCTTCCAGAACCTCGCCTGACATTCGATTGATCACCTCGTCGGCGCCCAGGCTCTTCACATATTCCGTATTTCCGTTGCTGGTCACGCCGATCACATGTGCGCCACGCGCGGAGGCCAGCTGGACCGCGTAGCCGCCGATTCCCCCAGAAGCACCCACGACCACGACAACGTCATTCGGGTTGAGGGCAGCAGCTTCCACGGACATCAGCGCCGACACGCCTGCGAGGGGCAGGGCAGCCGCTTCGACGTCGCTGACCGACCCCGGATATTTGGCGATGCTGCCGGTGGAGGCCGTCGTCAGCTCCGCCAACGTGCCTTCGCCTAAGACCATCTTGCTCGTGACCCCGAACACTCTATCTCCGACCGAGAACCCACTCGCTTTGGGCCCGAGCGCATCGACCGTGCCCGCCAGGTCGCCGGCAGGGATCAGTGGAAATCGGTGTTCCATCCGATCCTTCAGAAAGCCCTGGAGCACGGCGTTGTCGAAGGGATTTATCGAAGCGGCGGCAACCCGTACACGCACCTGTCCTTCGGCCGGCTCCGGTTCAGGCAGGTCGTGAACAGAACCGGGTTGCCCGAAGGCATCAAGGGCAAAGGCGCGCATCTCACCTTAGTAACCGGCCACAAGGAAGGAGTTATTTCGAACGGTTTTTGCCCTTGACCTTTCATGCGGCCTCGGAAGCCTCTTCGGATTCCGGCTCGGGACGTGCGATCGGTCGCTGCGAGCGCATTCCGCCGGCTGACCGCAGCACTACCACCACGATCAGCAATCCCGTCGCCACACAAGCTGCCGCGATGGCGAATCCAAGTTGGTAACCACCGGTCAGCGCGCTGACGATCGAATTCCCTTGCGCGATCAGCGTGCGGGAATGGTCGGTCGCGATCGTGCCCAGCGCGGCCAGGCCGAACGCGGCACCGACCTGCATCGTCACGTTGGCCACCCCGGAAGCAACGCCGGCGTCGGCGGCGGGAACGTCGGCCATCATGATCGTCATCAGGGGCATGAACGACATGCCCGCGCCGATGCCGAACAGTAGATACGCCCCGAAGATGCCCGGGAAGTAAGCCGCATGCTGGTCGGCCGTCGACAGTAGAACCAATGCGCTGGTGATCAACACCAGGCCTGGGATGAGCAGAGCCCGCGGACCGAAGGTGCGCATCAACCTCGCTGTGATGCCGAGCGACAGCACCGCCAGCGCGAGGGTCGTAGGCAAGAACGCCAGGCCGGTTCCGACCGCGCCGTAGCCCTTGACGTTCTGTAGGTAGAGCGCGCCCAGGAAGAAGGTCGTGAACATGCCGGTGGCGAGCATTGCCCGTGCTGCGCTGGCGCCGGTCAGGCTTCGCAGGCGGAGGATTCGCGGCGGCAGGATCGGGTTCTCGAGGCGTGCCTCGAGCCAGAAGAATGCAATCAGCAGCAAGATCGCTGCCGCGCCGAACCCGATCGTGTGGTCAGATCCCCAACCCTGGTCAGCGGCGGTCACGATTGCGTAAACGCCGAGCATCACCGCGGCACTGACCAGGATCGAGCCGGCGACGTCGACGCCGTGGCTCAGGCCGATGCCCTCGTTCTCCTCGATCAGCCTCCAGCCCAGCAGCAGGGTCCCGACGCCGATCGGCACGTTGATGAAAAAGATCCAGTGCCAGCTGATCATCTGCGTGAGCATCCCTCCGGCCAGCAGCCCCAGCGAGCCGCCGCCGGCGAGCACGAACGTGAAGACGCTCATCGCCTGGGCGCGTTCACTAGGCTGGGGAAAGCCCGTCACGATCAGGGCGAGGATGACGCCGGCGGAGAGGGCGCCTCCCAGTCCCTGCAGGAAGCGAGCGCCGATGAGCGTCGCGGAGTCCTGCGCCAGTCCGCTCAAAACCGAAGCCATGGTGAACACCAGCACACCGGCAAGAAACACCTTCCGGCGGCCGATCAGGTCACCTGCCCGGCCGCCTATGAGAAGGAAGCTGCCATAGGCGATCAGGTACCCGTTGACGACCCAGGTCAGGTTGGCCTGGCTGAAGTGCAGGTCGCGCTGAATCGAGGGCAGTGCGACGTTCACGATCGTCGAGTCGAGGACGATCATCAGCTGGCCGAGGCAGATGACGATCAGGGCGATCCAGCGCCGCCTATCGGGTCGTATTGCCGAAGAATGAATTTTCATAACGCCTCCACAGACGAACCAACTTACGTGACGATCACTATAACAGGATCATTATGCTACTTATTGCATGGATTATCTGAATAGTGGGAATGATTCTCATCTGGTGGTAGGATCAGAAGTGGTCAAGATGGAGAGCGGTTCGGATACGGGGCTGATCGCGCTGATCACCCAGATTTCCAAAGCGCTGCACCGGCGCACCTCAGAGGAGCTGCTGGGCATGCGCCTCAAGCAGTTCATGCTCCTTGGCTACGTGCGCGACCATCCCGCTGTCTCACAGCAGGAGCTGGAGACCGCCCTTCTGATCGACGCGAACGGGGTGGTCCTGCTGCTCAACGAGCTGGAGGCGGCCGGCCTCTCAGTCAGGCGCCGCGACCCGCATGATCGCCGGCGTCACCTGGTGGAGCTGACCGCGTCAGGCCGCGTGGCGGTCGAACGCGCGGAAAAGGCGCGCGAGAGCCTCGAGGACGAGGTCCTGGCGGATTTCAGCCCCGAGGAACGGGCGTCGCTAAGAAAGCTCCTTCGCCGCGTCCTCGACAGCCTGCTCCGGGTCTCCCCGGACGCCATCAAGGTCTAAGCGCTAGTTCAGCCTCTCGACGATCATGGCCATGCCTTGGCCACCGCCGACGCACATCGTCTCCAGCCCATAGGTCTTGTCCTTCTCGCGCAGCCCATTCAGCAGCGTGCACAAGATGCGGGCGCCGGTCATGCCGAACGGGTGGCCCAGCGCGATCGCGCCTCCGTGCGGGTTGAGCTTGTCGCTGAACGGGTCGATGCCAATTCCACGCGCTGAAGGTATGACCTGCGCCGCGAACGCCTCGTTGATCTCGACGATGTCGATGTCGTCGATGGTCATCTTCGCCCGCTTCAGTGCCTGCTTCGAGGCCTCGATCGGCCCGAGGCCCATGATCTCCGGCTCGAGCGCGGTCAAGCCTGTCGAGACCACCCGCGCCACGGGCTTGATGCCGAGCTCCTTGGCTTTGCGTTCCGACATCACCACCACCGCCGCGGCGCCATCGTTGAGCGGGCATGAGTTGCCGGCCGTCACCGTGCCGTCTTCGCGGAAAGCCGGCTTGAGGGTCGCCAGCACCTCCATGGTCGTCCCCGGCCGCGGGCCGTCGTCCTTGGTGAACATTTCGCCGTTCGGCAGCGGAACGGGGATGATCTCGCGGTCGAAGAAGCCATCGTCACGGGCCTTCACAGCCGCGTTCTGGCTCTTGACCGCGTAGCGGTCCTGCTCCTCGCGGCTGATCTTTTCACGCCGCGCGACGTTCTCGGCGGTCTGGCCCATCGCGATGTAGATGTCGGGGTACTCCTCGGCATTCCCGGGGACCAGCCTCAGGTTGTACGTGTCCGGCGCGTCTGGATAGCCGCTGCCGAATCGGGAGACGCACTCGACCCCGACGGACAAAAACACGTCACCTTCGCCGGCCTCGATCGCGTGCGCCGCGATCCTTGTAGTCATGAGCGACGATGAGCAGTAGCGGTTGACGGTCACCCCGGGCACGTCGAGCCGGCTCAGGACCGACACCACGCGGCCGATGTTGTGTCCCTGCTCGCCGCCAGGGAGCCCGCATCCGCAAATCAGGTCTTCGATCTCGGAGCGCTCGAGCTGCGGGACCTGTTCGAGCACCTTGGTGACGACGTAAGACGCGAGGTCGTCCGCCCGGACGTCGACCAGCGATCCCTTGCGAGCCCTCCCGATTGGAGAGCGGCCCAAAGCAGCGATCACAGCTCCATTCATGGTTCGAATTATTACGCCTGGCCGCAGATCGCTATTTCAGCCGAGCCTTGCGCTCGCCCGAGACGACGAAGACGACGAAGACCAGCAGCATGAACAGGATGATGCCGAGCACGACGACCCCGTGGATCCCGCCCCACGACGCGAGCACCAGCACGGTGGCCATGGCGGGCAACCACAACGCCCCGGCGAGCTCGCGCCGGCCGAGCGTCTTGTACCGGCGGCCCTCTTTCACGAGCTCACGAGGCAGCGGCTCGTTGGCGTCGAGGGGAGCGAAGATCGAGTACATGCTCTCCCGCTCCAGGCTGCGGAGTCGGATGTCGCTCTTGTCCGTCATCAGGGCCTCGAACACAGTTTGCCAC
>MNES01000079.1:44828-54475 GCA_001917815.1 Chloroflexi bacterium 13_1_40CM_65_17
GCGTCGTGGACGATGGCGTCCCGCAGCACGAGCACCGCGTTCAGGATCGGGATCAGGTAGTAGGCGAGGCCGGGGTTGAAATCGGGGATGAACAGGATGATCGAGGCGGGGAAGATCGTGACGAAGTACAGGGGTGTGACGTAGGCCTGGCCCTGACGGAACGACTTGGCAAGCGTCCCCAGCGCCAGGGTGACGGAGCTGAAGCTGATGGCGATCAGGAGCGCGACCCAGATCATGACCGGGACGGCCACCGGGTTGAGGCTGATGTGGTTGGACTCAGAAGGTCCGGGCAGCGCGATCTGGCTCAGGGCCACGAACATCGACCCGATGGCGGCCACAGCCGCCACCAGGCTGATGGTCGTCACCGCCGCGATCTTGCCGATCAGCAGGCGGCTCCTTGGAGCCGGGGTCAGCAGCAGGCTCTCGAGAGTCTTGCGCTCCCGCTCGCCGGCGGTGCTGTCGAGCCCGGCCGAGAAACCTCCCGTGATGATCATCGTGATCAGGATGTAGGGCAGGAAGAAGCTGAGAAAGGCGTTGGACGCGGCCTTGACCGGAGAGCTCAGAGGATGGCTCACGAGGCGTAGCGGGGTGAGGATTCCGGGATCGATGCCCTTGCTCTTCAACGCGGCGGCTGCCTGAGCCGCGTCGTACTGGCCCAACACCGTTTGCAAGCGCACATCGGCGATCTGCGCGCTCTGCCGGCTGGGGTCGTAATACTCATCGATCTCGCCGGGTTTGAACTCCACCGCCACGTCCACCTGTTGTTTGGCGGCCGTCGCCAGGTCCGCGACGGGCACCAGCTTCAGGTTCGTCGCCTGCAGCAAGATGTCGAGACCCGCCGGGACGTCGCCGGTGTATCCGATCGTATAGGCCTGGGTCGCCGTCCTGGTGGACACCTGCGAGATGACGCTCAGGATGATCGGCGTCGCGAGGGCCGCGAGCCCGATCGCCATCAGCGTGCGACGGTCGCGGATGATCTCGGTCATCTCCTTCCGGTAGACGATCCACGTGGCGTGCATCAGCTGACGCCCACCAGCTCGAGGAAAGCATCCTCCAGCTCCGCTCGATTACCGCGCACCTCGGCCGTCGGTCCGCTTGCCACGACCTGACCCTGGTGGAGGATCGTGATGCGGTCACACAGGCGCTCGGCGTCGTGCATCACGTGCGTCGAGAAGATCACGCACTTGCCGCGGCCTTTTGACTCGACCATGAACTCCCTGACCTCTCTCGACGCGAGCACGTCGAGGTTGGAGGTGGGTTCGTCGAACATGAGCACCTCGGGGTCGTGGACGATGGCGCGCGCGATCGCCACCTTCTGCTTCTGGCCCGAGGAGAGGCTCTCGGCTCGCTGGTCCGCAAACGAACCGATGTCGAGCCGCTCGACGACAGCATCGACGCGGCGCTCGAGCTCGCGGTCGGGCACTTCACTGAGCTGCGCGAAGTAGGAGATGTTCTCGCGAGCCGATAGGCGCGGGTACACCCCGATGTCGGCGGTGACCACACCGATCCGGCGGCGCACCTGTTCCGGCGACCTCAGAGTGTCGTACCCGAGGAGCTCGACGGTGCCGGCATCCGGCGTCAGCAGGGTGCTGATGATTCGGAGCGTCGTCGTCTTGCCCGCTCCATTCGGCCCCAACAGCCCGAAGATCTCACCAGGCTGCGCCTGAAACGAGATACCGCGCAGCACCATGTTCTTGCCGAGCGTCTTCTCGAGGCGCTCGACCGATACCGCAGCCTCGGTCACCTGACCACTAGCGTTTCTTTTTGGCTGTGCTCTTGGCGGCGGGGGCTGACTTCGCCGTGGCTCGTGCCTTGCGCTGAGTCGTGGGCTTCGCGGGCTTCGCGGGCTTGGCCACGACCTCTGGGGTGGGCTCCGCCTGTTGTGCGACCGGTTCAGGCGCGGCAGGCTCGGCGCTCGCGACGCCGATCGTGCTGGACAGTGTGCGGTGACATGTCTCGCAGGTGACGATCGTGCGCACGAGCGTGCCGAGCTGATGCGCCTCGTGACGCAGGTTGCGTGGGCGGCCGCAGAACGAGCAGAAGCCGACCTCGGTCGTGACCAGCACGTGCCCCGGGCGTTTGTTCACTTCACAAACGGTAGCTGATAAACTTCGCACGACGGCGCGACGCGCCGGAGTTCCTTTAAGTCCGATCCATGAGAGGTCGGGAAGGAGGATTTTTCATGGCGATCGGTAGTCGCCTGCGGCACGTGGTCGAGAGCCAGCAATTCTCGAGGCCTCTCCTCGAGGAGCTGCTGCACCGCGCCGACGAGATGAAGCGCCAGCCGCACCACTTCTCAGGCCGCCTTGCCGGCCAGGTGATGGCTGCGCTGTTCTACGAGCCTTCGACACGAACACGGCTGTCATTCGAAGCCGCGATGCTCCGGCTGGGCGGTCGCACGATGGGGACCGACAACGCTCGCGAGTTCTCGTCCGCGGCCAAGGGTGAGACGCTCGAAGACACGATCAGGATCGTCAGCGGGTATGCCGACGTCATCGTCCTGCGCCACAACGAACAGGGCGCCGCCAAGCGCGCGGCGGCCGTGAGCTCGGTTCCGGTCATCAACGCCGGCGATGGGCCCGGCCAGCACCCGACGCAGGCCTTGCTCGACCTCTACACCATCCGCGACGAGCTCGGCCATATCGACGGCATCCGCATCGCGATGGTCGGCGACCTCGCCAACGGCCGCACCGTCCGCTCGCTCACCTACCTTCTTAGCAAGTTCCGCGACATTCGCATCTGCTTCGTCGCGCCGCCGCAGGTGGCCATGAAAGACGACATCAAGGACCACCTCGACGAGCACCACGTGCCCTGGGTGGAGACGCAGGACCTCGAGGCGGTGCTGCCGCAGGTCGACGTCATCTACCAGACGCGCATTCAGAAGGAGCGGTTCGCCGATGAGGGCGCCTACCTCGCGCTGAAGGGCGTTTATCGCATCGACGCCTCGACTCTCGACCGCATGAGGAAGGAGGCGATCGTCATGCACCCACTGCCCCGAGTCGATGAGATCGCGCCCGAGGTCGACGCCGACCCTCGCGCGGCGTACTTCCGCCAGGCGCGCAACGGCCTGTACATCCGCATGGCGCTCCTCGACAAGCTGCTCGCATGAGTGCCATACAGCAAGGAAGGCTCAAAGCAACCGTGATGGACGCGGACCAGATCCGCCGATCGCTGTCGAGGATCGCGCACGAGATCCTGGAGCGCAACCGCGGCGCGGGCGACCTGGTGATGGTCGGTGTCATGGCGAAGGGTGATCACCTCGCCCGCCGCCTGGCGGACAGCCTCATGGAGCTCGAGCAAGCGCCGGTCGCGGTGGGCGCGCTCGACATCAGCCAGCATCGCGACGACCGCCACCTCCGCGTACCCGCTCATCGCGGCCAGTCGGACGTCCCGGACATCGACGGCAAGGTCGTGGTGCTGGTTGACGACGTCATCCACCACGGACGCACGGCGCGCGCCGCGATGGACGCGCTAATGGACTTCGGCCGCCCACGCGCGATCCAGCTGGCGGTGCTGGTCGACCGCGGCCACCGCGAGCTGCCCATTCGCCCCGACTACATCGGCAAGAACGTCCCCACGTCGGACTCTGAGCGGATCGAGGTCCTCGTCGCCGAGGAGGATGGCGTCGACCAGGCGGTGATCGTTGCGGTCTAGAAATCTCCACGCGGCCCTGGTCCTCGAGGACGGGCGGGCTTTCGTCGGCGCGGCCCTTGGCGCGGACGTCGTCGGTGAAGGCGAGGTCGTCTTCAACACCGCTATGACGGGCTACCAGGAGGTCCTGACCGATCCCTCTTATGCCGGGCAGATGGTCTGCATGACCTACCCGCTGCAGGGCAACTACGGCGTGCGCGATGCCGACTCCGAATCCGCGCGCCCGTGGGCTCGCGCCCTGGTCGTTCGCTGGGCCTGCCCGGTGCCGAGCCACCACTCGAGCGAGGGTTCGCTCGACGAATACCTGCGGCGATGGCGAGTGCCGGCCATCGCCGACATCGACACGCGCGCCCTCACGCGGCACATCCGCAAACACGGCGCACTGCGCGCGGTGCTGACGCACGAATTGACGGCACCCGATCAGAAGCGACTCGACGAGCTGGGGGCGGCCGCGCGTCGGGTGACCCCGCTCTCAGAACAGGACCTCGTGGCCGAGACGTCGCGCACGGCTCGCGAAGAATGGCTCGATCCCCTTCCGCCCGAGCTGAGGCCTGCCCACGCTGCGGACGGAAACGGGCTTGCGATCGCGGTCGTGGACTATGGAGTGAAGTTGAACATCCTCCGCTCGCTTCGAGAGCGCGGATGTCGGGTGATCGTTCTGCCGCATACCGCGACGTGGTCGGACGTGGCCGCGGCCGGTGTGGACGGGCTGGTGCTGTCCAACGGCCCAGGTGACCCGGCGGTCCTCGATCGACCTGTGGAGCTGGCAAAGGAAGCGCTGGGCCGTGTGCCGCTGTTCGGGATCTGCCTCGGGCACCAGATCCTGGGTCGGTCGGCCGGCGCCACCACCTCGCGGCTGCCGTACGGCCACCACGGCGCCAATCACCCGGTCAAAGACCTCGAAACCGGCAGGGTGCACATCACGAGCCAGAACCACGAGTTCCAGGTCGACGCGGCCTCGCTGCCGGCGGGCGATTTCTTCGTCTCGCAGCGCAATCTCAACGACGGCTCGGTCGAGGGCCTCGGCCATCGCACGATGCCTGCCTTCAGCGTCCAGTACCACCCGGAGGGCTGTCCCGGACCGCAGGACAACCAGCACCTCTACGACCGCTTCGTGGAGATGGTCCGCAACCGCAAGCCGCTCCTCAAAGCCGTGGGTGGCGCGTCAGAAACGCGGAAACCCAAGAAGGTGCTCATCCTCGGTTCGGGGCCGATCGTGATAGGCCAGGCGGCGGAGTTCGACTACGCCGGCACGCAGGCGTGCAAGGCGCTGCGCGAGGAAGGCATCACGACCGTGCTCGTGAACTCCAACCCCGCAACGATCATGACGGACGAGGAGGTGGCCGACCGCGTCTACCTCGAACCGCTGACCGTCGATGCCGTGGAGCGCATCCTCGCTCGCGAGTCGCCTGATGCGCTGCTGCCGACGCTGGGCGGCCAGACCGGCCTCAATCTCGCGACCGAGCTGGCCGCCGCCGGCGTGCTCGACCGCTACGGCGTTCGCCTGCTCGGTGCCGGCATCGAGACCATCCGGAAGGCGGAGGACCGCCAGGCCTTCAAGGAGATGCTCGGGCAGATCGGCGAACCGGTTCCGCTGTCGCGGGTTTGCGAATCGATCGAACAGGTGATGGCGTTCGGCGACGAGATCGGCCTGCCGGTGGTCATCCGGCCGGCCTACACCCTGGGGGGTACGGGTGGCGGTTTCGTCACCAACGACGCCGAGCTGAGGACCATCGCGCAGCGCGGCCTCGACGCGTCGCCCATCCACCAGGTCCTCGTCGAGCGGTCGCTGTGGGGATGGAAGGAGATCGAGTACGAGGTGATGCGCGACGCGGCCGACACGTGCATCACCGTTTGCAACATGGAGAACCTCGACCCGATGGGGGTCCACACGGGCGACTCGATCGTCGTCGCGCCCGCGCAGACCCTCTCGGATCGCGACCACCAGATGCTGCGCTCGTCGGCGATTCGCATCATCCGGGCCCTTGGCATCGAAGGCGGTTGCAATGTCCAGTTCGCACTGGATCCCGCCAGCTCGGCCTACTACGTCATCGAGGTCAACCCGCGCGTGAGTCGGTCGTCCGCCCTCGCGTCCAAGGCCACCGGATATCCAATCGCGCGAGTGGCGGCGAAAGTTGCCGTAGGGAGGCGCCTCGAGGAGATCCGCAACGAGATCACAGGCCGCACCTTCGCAGCATTCGAGCCGGCGCTCGACTACTGCGTCGTCAAGATTCCGCGCTGGCCGTTCGACAAGTTCCCGGCCGGCGACCGGAGGCTCGGCACGCAGATGGCTTCGACCGGCGAGGTGATGGCGATCGAGCGGACTTTCGAGGCGGCGCTCATCAAGGCGATGCGATCTCTCGAGCAGAAGGCGCCCGCGGCCGCGGAGCTGGAACGGTCGGAGCTCATCGACCAGCCCAACGACAGGCGGCTGTTCGCGCTGCTCCATGCGCTTCGAAATGGCGCCGAGCCCGGCGACCTCGCGGCCCGCAGCCACATCGACCGCTGGTTCATCGACCGCATGGCAACCATCACGCGCCTGGAGATGAAGGGCGATGTGCGCGAGCTCCGCCGCGCGGGCTTCTCCGACGCGATGATCGCCGCGCTCCGAGGCGAATCGGTGGAGAGGTCGGCGCCGACTTACAAGCTCGTCGACACCTGTGCGGCCGAGTTCGAGGCCGCGACGCCCTACTACTACTCATGCTGGGAGGAGGAAAACGAAAGCGATCCCGCGACCGCCCGTACGGCGATCGTCATCGGGTCAGGGCCCATCCGCATCGGCCAGGGCATCGAGTTCGATTACTGCTCGGTCCACGCCGCCTGGTCGCTGCGCGAGGCCGGCGTGCGCGCGGTGCTGGTGAATTCCAACCCTGAGACCGTGTCCACGGATTTCGACACGTCGGACCGGCTGTACTTCGATCCGCTCGACGTCGACGCGACGGCGCAGGTGGCCGAGGTCGAGCGGGCTGCGGGCGCCCTGGTCCAGTTCGGCGGCCAGACGGCCATCAACCTCGCGGACCAGCTGGAAAGGCGCGGCGTGTCGATCCTCGGGTCCACCGTCGAAGCCATCGACCTGGCGGAAGACCGGCGCGCATTCGCCGCCGCGCTGGATGCGATCGGCATCCCGCAGCCGGTGGGCGGGACGACCACGAGCGTCGAGGAGGCGCTCGTCATCGCCGAGCGCGCGGGCTACCCGGTGCTGGTGCGCCCGTCGTATGTCCTCGGCGGTCGCGCGATGGAGATCGTGCACGATCGTCGAGAGCTGCAGCGGTACATGGTTTGGGCCATAGGCGCGATGCCGCGCGGCACGGTTCTCGTCGATAAATATCTGCAAGGCGACGAGGTCGAGGTCGACGCCGTCACCGATGGCGAGACCGTGGTGATACCCGGCGTCATGAAGCACGTCGAGCGGGCGGGAGTGCACTCGGGTGACTCGTACGCCGTCTATCCGGCGCCTGGCCTGGAACGATCAGAGCTGGATGACGTGGTCGATTACACCGTCCGCATCGCCCGCCACCTGCGCCTGCGCGGACTGGTCAACGTCCAGTACGTCGTCCACCGAGGCAAGGTCCACGTCCTCGAGGTGAACCCGCGGGCGTCCCGAACCGTGCCGTTCCTGTCCAAAGTCACCGGCGTGCCGATGGTGGACATGGCCACGCGCGTCATGCTGGGCGAAAAGCTGGCCGAGCTCGGGTGGAGCACAGGCCTCGTGCCGCCTCGCGACCTGGTCGCGGTCAAAGCACCGGTCTTCTCCATGAACAAGCTGCCCGCCGTCGACTCGTACCTCGGACCGGAGATGAAGTCGACGGGCGAAGCGATCGGGATCGACCGCACGCTCGCCGCCGCGATGCGCAAAGCCTTCGCCGCATCCGGCGTGCAGGTGCGTCCGGGCGGAGCCGTGCTGCTCACCATCGCCGATGCCGACAAGCCGGAGATTTTCCCCATCGTCTCCCGCCTCGTGCAGATGGGCTGCCGGCTCGTCGCCACTGAGGGCACCGCGAAAGCGTTGCGGGCGGCAGGCTTCTCGCCGCGGGTCGTTGCCAAGATCGGCGAGGAGGGCCCGACGGTTCTCGACGCCATCACCGCGGGTGAGGTCGACCTGGTCATCAACACCATGTCGAACATCTACGCGGACTCGAGCGAAGCCGGCGGGCCGGTGTTCAAAGACGGGTTCGAGATCCGGCGGGCCGCAGTCGAGCGCCGAATTCCGTGCCTCACCTCGCTGGATACCGCGTCGGCGCTCGTCGAATCAGCCTCGACCGGGCCGGCCGAGATCGACGTGCGGACCATCGACGAATGGAGAACCGGTGTTCCTGCTTGACGGCAACATGGTGGCTCGCCGCGAGGTAGCCCGCGGGATGTTCGTGCTTTCGGTCGACGCGCCGCAGATCGCGGACTCTGTTCGCGCCGGACAGTTCGTCAACCTCGGCTGGTCGCCCGGTCCGCTTCTGCGGCGCCCGTTCTCGGTGTACCGGGTTGACGGCGACCGCATAGAGGTGATCCTGAAAGCGGTCGGCGTGGGCACAGCCCAGCTGCTGGCGATGATGCCGGGCGAGACCATCAGCTGTCTCGGCCCTCTCGGACATGGCTTCGACCTCTCGCCTGGACCGACCTCGGTGGTTCTGGTCAGTGGCGGCCTGGGCGTGGCGCCGATGCCGCTGGCCGCCCGGGAAGCGCGCGCCGCGGGCATGCACGTGACCTGGGTGCACGGCGCACGTACCGCTGATGAGCTCTGCACCGAAGCCGACGGCGACGAGGTGATCTGGGCCACCGATGACGGGTCGCAAGGCTTCGCCGGCACCGCCGTGGCGGCCGTGCCGGATGCCGATTTGGTGCTCGCGTGCGGGCCAAACCGCATGCTCGCGTCGGTGGCGTCGCACTGGCCTGACGCCCAGGTCGCGGTCGAGACCTATATGGGCTGCGGCACCGGCGTCTGTCTTGGGTGCGCGGTCCCCCTGGAGCGCGGCGGGTACGACCGCGCATGCAAGGAGGGGCCCGTCTATCGCGCCGCTGACATCGACTGGTCAATGCTGCCGGCACATCTGCCGTACGCGATAAGCGCATGACGGTGGAGATGTCCGTCGAGGTCGGCGGGCTGAGGCTGCGCGGGCCGGTGGTCGCGGCATCCGGGACGTTCGGCTATGGCACCGAGGTGCCGCTGCTCGAGCGGCGCGCCCTCGGTGCGATGGTCTCGAAGGGCATCTTCCTGCGGCCCCGGGAAGGCACGCCGCCGCCCCGCATCGTCGAGACGCCTTCGGGGATGCTCAACGCGATCGGCCTTCAGGGGCCCGGCGTGGAGGCACTCATTCGCGACTACGCGCCGCAGTGGGCGGGGTGGGACTTCCCGGTGCTCGTCAACATCAACGGCGAAACCGCGGCCGAATACGGCGAGCTCGCGGCGAGGCTTGACGGTGTGCCGGGAATCGCCGGCCTGGAGATCAACATCTCGTGCCCGAACGTGGAGCAAGGCGGCCTCTATTTCGGCAACGACCCGCGCGCGGCGGCCGCCGTCACCGAGGAGGTGAGAAAACGGACGGACCTGCCGGTGTGGGTGAAGCTCACACCCATGGTCACGGATATTGGAGTGATCGCGCGCGCATGCGAGGCGGCCGGCGCTGACGCTCTGTGCGCGATCAACACCTTCGTCGGCATGTCCATCGACCTCAACACGCAGCAGCCTCGGCTCAGCTTTCGCACCGGTGGTCTCTCCGGGCCGGCCATCCGCCCCCTGGCTGTGCACCTCGCGCACCAGGCCGCGCGAGCAGTCAACATCCCGGTGGTCGGGATCGGCGGGATCTTTCGCGCCGACGACGCGCTCGAGTTCCTGATCGCCGGCTGCGCCGCGGTGCAGGTCGGGACCGCCACGTTCGCCAACCCCCGCGCCATCGCCGAGGTGAACGACGGCATCGCCGCCTTCCTCGCCTCAAAGGGCCTACCGTCTCTGTCGGACCTGCATCGATACCTACCTCGCGACTAGGAGAAGGATGTCGACCGAA
>MNES01000064.1:0-13132 GCA_001917815.1 Chloroflexi bacterium 13_1_40CM_65_17
TGGGCGATTCATCGATCGTCAGCTGTGGTGCTTCGTGACCGGGCTCGTTTATGGGTTCAGCCCGGCGCTCATCGCGCAGGCGATGGGCCACCCGCACGTGACGGTGGCGCTGTTTCCGCCGATCGCGCTCATCTTGGGCCACGAGATCTTGGTCCACGAGACCCTCGTCCGGCGGCGCATGCGCCCAGCTGTCGCGGGCGCGCTCGCGGGCGCAGCCGCTGCGCTGCAGCTTCTGACGGGAGAGGAGCTCCTCGCAGTCAGCCTGTTGGTCGCCGCCGTCGGCGCCGCGCTGCTGGGACTTATGAATCGCGACCAGGTGCGGGCGGCCGCGCCCTATGTGTTCAAAGCGTCCGGAGTTGCGCTTCTTGCGTTCGCTATCATCGCCGCCTACCCGCTTGGCTTTCAGTTCCTAGGGCCGCAGCGGGTGTATGGCAGCGTGCAGCCGCCCGACGTATACGTGAGCGACCTTCTTGCATTCGTCGTTCCGTCACGGTTCATCCACTTCACCGGCAACACCGCCGAGAACGGCGCGTACATCGGCGTGCCGCTGCTCGCGCTTTTCGCGGCAGGGCTCGTCATGGGATGGCGCCAGATGGCCATCCGATGGACCGCGTTGATGACGCTGATCGTGGCCCTGCTGTCCCTGGGCCCGCACCTCCACGTCGACGGCTACGTCACACAAGTCTGGCTGCCTTGGGCGGCGGTGGCCTGGCTGCCGCTCTTCGGCAGCGCGCTGCCCGGGCGGCTGATGTCGATCGCGTTTCTCGGCGTCGGCATGGTCGTGGCCTGGGCGTGCCTCGAGGCTTTCAAGCGAACCCGACCCTGGCGCGTCGGAACCGGCGTCCTGCTTTTCACCGCAGTGGTGGCTTTCCTCCCATCATTGCCGTCCCTGCCGTTTCCAAGCGAGCATCCGAGCGCGCCCGCATTCTTCAAGCCGGGCGGCGGGGTTGAAAAGATCGCGCCGGGATCCGTCTTGCTCGTGACGCCGTTTTCGAGCAAGGAGTCGACGGACGCAATGTACTGGCAGGCGGTCGCGAACTACCGGTTCAAGATGCCTGAAGGCGATGCGTTCACCCCCGGTCCGTACCTGGGGCCCCATCCATCGTTCATGAAGTCCGTCCTCGACGACCTGGATGCAGGCAAGTCGGTGACAGTGACTCCAGACGTTCTCTCGAGGTTTGTCGCCGACCTCAAACAGGCCGGTGTATCGGGCGGCATCGTCGTCGGGCCCTCGCGCGGACAGGCAGCAATCATCGCCTTCCTCACCGAGGTCGAAGGCTCGGCGCCGTCAGAGGACGGCGGGGTCAGGGTCTGGTGGTTCTACTCAACCCCGTGAGCCTGCTGAATACGAGTCGTGCCACAGCTCGAAGACGAACAGCGTCCACAGCTGCTTACGGTTGTCGCGCCGGCCGGCCAGGTGATCATCGACGACCAGGGAAACCGCCGCGGGGTCGAAGAAGCCCTTGCGCCCGATCCGATCCGGTGACAGCACTGACCGCATCTGCTCCTTGAGCGGCCCGCGAAACCAATCGGCGACCGGAATGCCGAACCCCTTCTTTCGGCGGTTGAGGATGCTGTCCGGGAGAATCCCGCGCAGGGCACGCCGCAAAAGAAATTTCGACCGCAAGCCGCGCAGCTTCATGTTCAAGGGAAGCCGGGTGGCGAACTCGACGAAGTCGTTGTTGAGCAGCGGCACCCGGCCCTCGAGCGACGCCATCATGCTCGCGCGATCCAGCTTGACCAGGATGTCGTTCTCGAGATAGAGCCGCATGTCCATGAGCAGGACCTGGTTGAGCGGGTCGCGAACGTCAGCGCCGTCGAGGTTCTCCAGCCGCATCTGGCCGCCGCCGGACAGGACATCGCGCATGTCCGCAGACAGCAGCGCCGTCCTCTCCTCAGTCGCGAACGATCCCATCCAGCGCCGGTGCCGCTCGGCCACCCCGTGCCCAGCGGCGCTCACGAACCGCTTGGCGCGGAAGTCGAAGCTGAGGTTGTTGCGCGAAACCGGCAGGCGGTGCACGACGGGCTCGACCAGTCCCTTGCGGAGCAGCCGTGGCGCGCGATTGTAGAAGCCCGCGAGCCGGTGGGCCTGCATGGTGGGATAGCCGGCGAAGAGCTCGTCCCCGCCGTCCCCGCCCAGCGCCACCTTGACGTGACGTCTCGTGAACGCCGACAGCAGGTAGGTGGGGATGATGGACGCGTCGCCGACCGGCTCGTCGAGCAGCGTCGGGAGCTGCGGGATGAGATCGAGCAGCATTGCCGGCTCGAGCGTGAGCTCGTGATGGTCGGCGCCCAGATGCCGCGCGACCTGCCGCGCGTATTGGGACTCGTCGAACGTGCGCTCGGCAAACCGGACCGAGAAGCTCTTCACGTCGCCGCCGAGCCGGGACATCATCGCGGTGACGGCGCTGGAATCGATCCCTCCCGACAGAAATACGCCCAGCGGGACGTCGCTTATCAGCTCTTTGCGCACCGACTCGCGCAACACCGCGCGCAGTTCTTCGCAACGCTCGTCGACGCTGTGTGCCGGCTGGTCACCCTCGTCCTCGCCCAGCGTTGGCGCCCAATAGCGGTGAAGGCGGTGCATCCCGCTGCCCGGGAACCACTCGAGCGTGTGGGCGGGCGGCAGCTTGCTGATGCCACGCACCATGCTTCGGGGCGACGGCACGAACTCGAGCGCGAGGTACTCATCCAGAGCGACCGGGTCGATCTCCCTGCGCAGGACCGGGTCGCAGAGCAGCGCTTTCAGCTCCGAGGCGAAGACCAGGCGGCGTCCGTCGACCGCGTAGTGCAGAGGCTTGATCCCCATGCGGTCGCGCGCCAGGAGCACGCGTCGCAGGCGCCGGTCCAGAACGGCGAACGCGAACATCCCGTTCAGCCGCTCGACCATTGCCTCGCCCCACTCCTCATAGCCGTGAACCAGGACTTCGGTGTCGGATTGGGTCGTGAACGAATGACCGGCCGTGACAAGAATGTCGCGCAGCTCCAGGTGGTTGTAGATCTCACCGTTCTGCACGACCCACACCGTCGAGTCTTCGTTGTGGATCGGCTGATGCCCGCCCTCGACGTCGATGATCGATAGGCGGCGCATCCCGAACGTCACTCCATCGAGCTGCACACTGCCTTCGTCATCCGGACCGCGGTGGACCATCGCGGCGCACATGCGCCGCACGAGCTCGCGACCCTGGGCACCATCCCCGCCGGCGACCCCGCAGATCCCGCACATCTACTTACGTGTGCGGACGGCCTCCCCCTCCTTGGTTTTTCCCTCCCCCCCTCGGGGGGAGGGCCGGGGAGAGGGGCGTGAGTTGCCCTGATATCTCGCGATCACTTCGCGCACGACATACACGGCCTTCCCCTGCGACTCGTGGTAGGTCCGAATCGAAAGCTCGGCAAGCAAACCCATGAGGATGAACTGGACGCCGACGATCGCCAGAAACACCGCCAGCAGCAGGAGCGGGTTGTTGTGCGCATACGGATACGGGGGCAGGAGTTTCTGGATGATGACGATCGCGGCGAACACCAGGGCGAGCGCCCACAGGCCGAACGCGGCGAAACCAAAGAAATAGATGGGCTTGGTCGAGTAGCTCCCCAGCAGCTTCACGGTTATGAGGTCGAGCAGCACCCGTGAGGTTCGCGACAGCGAATACTTCGAGTGCCCGAACACCCTCTGGCGATGATTCACCGGCAGCTCCGTGATTCGTGCTCCCACCCAGGACGCGTACACCGGTATGAACCTGTGCATCTCTCCGTACAGCTTCACGTCCTCGATGACCTCGCGGCGGTAGGCCTTGAGCGTGCAGCCGAAGTCGTTCAGCGGCACGCCCGTGACGCGGGCGATGACCCAGTTCGCGACCTTCGAGGGCAGAACGCGAGAGGCTTCGTCCTTGCGGTCCTTGCGCCAGCCGCTGACCACGTCATAGCCCTCGTCGAGCCTTTCCAGCAGACGTGGGATGTCATGCGGGTCGTTCTGCATGTCACCGTCCATGAACACGAGGATCTCCCCGCGGCTGTTGTCTATCCCCGCCTGCACCGCGGCGGTCTGGCCGAAGTTGCGCCGAAAGCTCACCACGCGAACGTGTGAGTCGTGGAGCGCGAGCTCGGCCATCCTCTCGGTGCTCCCATCGCGGCTGCCGTCGTCGATGTAGAGGATCTCGTACGAGACGTCGAGTCCTGCGAGGACCCCCGTCAGCTCATCGTGCAGCGGGTCGATGCTCTCGACTTCGTTGTAGACGAGGACGATCACGGAAAGCTTCGGCGTCGCCACCAAGGCGATTGTAGGTAAGCTCGGCGGGGCGATGACCGTCGGAGCAGTAGGGCTGGATTCTGCACGGCGAGAGGGAACGAAGCCGCTGGCGTGGTGGATCGCGCCGACCGTACCGCTTCTGGCCGCCGCTCTCGCTTTCGCCTGGACGCTTCATGGCGAGCTCCAGCGCCTGTACGGCATGACCGGCTCGGCCTGGGACTACGCATACGACCAGCAAGTGATCTGGAACGTCTCGGTGGGCCAGGGCTTCTACTCGAGCTTCGCGCGGGCCAACTTCCTCGGCATCCACTTCGAGCTGATCCTCGTGGTGCTGGCGGCGGTCGAGAAGTTCTGGGCCAACCCGGCGGTCCTGCTCATCTTCTCGTCGGCCGGGCTGGCCGCTACGGCGCCGGCCGCATACCTCTTCTTCCGCGCGCTGCTGCCAGCCGACCGCCCGGAATCGCCTTGGCTCGCGGTGGCGCTGTCGGCCCCCATTCCGTTCTGGGCGGCGATCCAGGAGGCGGCACGCGATTTCTTCCATCCCGAGAACATGGCGCTCGCGCTCGCGCTGCTCGCTTCCTGGGCAGGAATTCGCGGTCATCGCGTGGCGATGTGGGTGTTGTGCTTGCTGGTGCTCACTTGCAAGGAGGACCAGGTCTACACGGTCGGCGTGATTGGGCTGCTGATGCGGGTCTACGGCGCTCCGGAGATCCGCAAGCACTGGCGATTCATCGTCTACCTCGCCGGGGCGTGGTTCCTCATCGGCACCGGGATCGTGCAGCAGCACTTTCGCAACGGCGGGTACACGGATTTCGTCTATTACCGATGGCTGATCGGCCTGAACCCGGCAATTCATGCGACGCCCACCACGGTCCTTGCTGCCATCTTCAACCCGCGGGCGATGCTCGCCGTGGCGGCGATCGTCGCCGGCATGTTCGCTGTGCCTGTGCTGGCGCCACGCTGGCTGCTCCTCGCCATCCCGCCGTATCTCGCCAACGTTCTCAGCGGCCACGATCCCCAGAACCTCTTGTACGTCCACTACATCCTGCTGCTGCTGTTCCCCCTGATCGTCGCGGGGGGAATTGGGGCGCGTAGGTTCCTCGAGCTGCGATCGATCCGCCCGGCCTACGCGTTGATCGCGCTCATTCCGCCGCTGCTCCTCGCCTGGGGCACCGGCCGCTTTCCGCCAATGCTGGGCGCCGAATCGAGTCTTTACATGCGCCCGAATGTCGTCGCCCAGCTGGAGAACGCGACGTCGATCATTCCCGCCGACGCTCCTGTGTCGGCGGACAATGGACTTGCGGTATGGCTGGCCAACCGGCATACCATCAACGACTTTCCGGATTTCCTGGACGCGAGCTGCTACGTGGTGCTCCAGCGGGACGCGTACCAGCAGTTCAGGAACCCCACCGATACGATCAATCCAGCCGTTCGCCAGAAGGCCATAGACGGGCTTGCCGGAAGCGGACGGCGATTACTCTTCGACGACGGCACGTTCCAGGTCTGGAGCCCCGTCGGGGACTGAGCTCACCCCCTCCTCGTACTCTTAAGGGTCCACATGGCCTCCGCCGTCTCAGCCCCGTCGGTTCGTGAGCGCCTCGATCGGCTGTTCAAGCAGCGGATCGTGATCTTCGACGGGTCGATCGGCGTGCTCCTGCAGAGGCAGGGCCTGACCGAGGAGGACTGGCGCGGCGAGCGTTTCCGCGACCACCCAAAGCTGTTGAAGAACAACGTCGACGTCCTGTGCCTTTCGCGGCCAGATGTGGTCAGCCGCATCCACCGCGAGTACCTGGAGGCGGGCGCCGACCTGATCACCACGAACACTTTCACCGCGACGCCTGTCTCGCAAGCGGACTATGGGCTCGAGGACCTGTCGTACGAGATCAACTTCGAGGGAGCGCGGCTGGCCCGCGAGGCCGCCGCGGCTTATGAGAACCGATTCGTCGCCGGCTCATTGGGCCCGACGAACGTAACCCTGTCCCTTTCGCCCAAGGTCGAGGACCCCTCCTATCGTGATGTGACGTTCGACCAGCTCCGCGAGGGCTATGCGGTGGCGGCGCGCGGGCTCCGCGATGGCGGCGCCGATTTCCTGCTCATCGAAACGATTTTCGACACCCTCAACTCCAAGGCCGCGATCGCGGCTGTCAAGGAGGTGGCGCCGGAGCTGCCGCTCTTCATGTCCGTGACGATCGTCGACCGGAGCGGGCGCAACCTGTCCGGCCAGACGGTGGAGGCGTGGTGGAACTCGGTCGAGCATGCCGAGCCGTTCGCCGCGGGCGTCAACTGCTCGCTGGGTGCCACCGAGATGCGGCCCTACATCGAATCGCTGTCACGTGTGGCGCCGGTGTACGTGACGTGCTATCCGAACGCGGGCCTGCCCAACTCGTTCGGCGGTTACGACGAGGAGCCTCCGATCACGAGCAGGCTGCTGCGGGACTTTGCGGCCAGCGGTTTCCTCAATGCCGCCGGCGGCTGCTGTGGTACCACGCCCGACCACATCCGCCAGATCCGCAAAGCGATCGCCGGCATCGCGCCGCGCCAGGTGCCGGAGCGGGTCGAGCGAGCGCGGTTCAGCGGCCTCGAGCCGTTCGAGATCGGCCCCGATACAAGATTCGTGGTCATCGGCGAGCGAACCAACGTCACCGGCTCGCTCAAATTCCGCCGGCTGATCGAGTCGGGCGACTTCGGTGCCGCCGTGCAGGTCGCGCTCGACCAGGTCCGCGGAGGCGCAAACCTGCTCGACGTGAACATGGACGCCGACCTCCTCGACTCGGAGGCCGCTATGACCCGCTTCCTCAATCTGATCGCCACCGAGCCGGAGATTGCGCGCATCCCGATCATGGTCGACAGCTCGAAGTGGACCGTCCTCGAGGCCGGGCTGAAATGCCTGCAGGGCAAGGGCGTCTGCAACTCGATCAGCCTCAAGGAGGGGGAGGAATCCTTTCTCGAGAAGGCGAAGCTCGCCCGCAAGTACGGGGCGGCGGTGGTCGTGATGGCGTTTGACGAGCAGGGGCAGGCGGACACCCTCGAGCGCAAGGTCGGCATCTGCTCCCGCGCGTACAAGCTTCTCATCGACAAGGCCGGCTACCAGCCGGAGGACATCATCTTCGACCCCAACATCCTCGCCATCGCGACTGGGATCGAAGAGCACGCGGGCTACGCGAAGGCATTCATCGCGGCCACCACAGAGATCAAGAAGCGATGCCCGGGCGTTCGCATCTCGGGCGGCGTCTCCAACCTGTCGTTCTCGTTCCGCGGAAACGACCGCGTGCGCGAGGCGATGCACTCCGCATTCCTCTATCACGCGATCCGCGCCGGCCTCGACATGGGCATCGTGAACGCCGGCCAGCTCGCCGTCTACGAAGACATCCCGAAAGATCTGCTCGAGCTGGTCGAGGACGTCATCTTCGACCGGCGGGCAGATGCGACCGAGCGCCTGGTGGACTTCGCGAAGACCGTGTCGGGAGGCGGCACCAAGCGCGAGGTGGATCTTTCGTGGCGGGAGAAATCGGTCGAGGACCGCCTCGCGTATGCAGTTCTGCATGGCGAGGTCGCATTCATCGAGGCTGACTCGGAGGAGGCACGCCTGAAATATGGCAAGCCGCTGCGCGTGATCGAAGGGCCACTCATGGACGGGATGAAAGTGGTGGGCGACCTGTTCGGCGCCGGCAAGATGTTCCTGCCCCAGGTGGTGAAGAGCGCGCGGGCGATGAAGCGCGCGGTCGCGTACCTCGAGCCGTTCATGCAAGCGGAGAAGGAGGCCTCCGGCGACACCCAACAGGTTCGGGGCAAGCTCGTGCTCGCGACCGTCAAGGGCGACGTGCACGACATCGGCAAGAACATCGTCGGCGTCGTTCTGGGCTGCAACAACTACGAGGTCCACGACCTCGGTGTGATGGTGCCCGCCGAAAAGATCCTCGACACAGCGATCGAGCTGGGCGCCGACGCCGTCGGGCTGTCCGGCCTCATCACTCCATCGCTCGATGAGATGGTGACCGTGGCCAAGGAGATGACCCGCAGGCAGTTCACGATCCCACTCTTGATTGGAGGCGCGACCACCTCCAAGCAGCACACGGCCGTACGCATCGCCCCCGCGTACAGCGGCTCGACTGTGCACGTGCTCGACGCGTCGCGGGTGATCGGGGTGGTCTCAGACCTCTTCGACGACGCGCGCCGCGTGACGTTCGACCGCGACAACCGCGCGCTGCAGGACAAGCTGCGTGCCCAGCACACGACTGCGAAGCGGTCCCTTCTGACGCTGGGGGAGGCCCGGGCCAAGCGGGCAAAGCTCGACTTCGGCGACCGTCCAGCACCTCCGTTCACTGGGACGCGGGTAATCGAGCCGCGTCTGTCCGAGCTGCGTGAGTACATCGACTGGACGTTCTTCTTCCACGCGTGGGAGCTCAAGGGCAAGTTCCCCGCGATTCTGGACAGCCCGTCGCAGGGAGCGGCCGCACGCGAGCTGTTCCACCACGCCAAGGAGCTGCTGGATGAGATCCAGAGCAACGGCTGGCTGCGCGCCAAGGGCGTGTATGGATTCTGGCCGGCGCGCGCGGACGGAGACGACGTGGTGCTCGAGAGTGGCGATCGCTTCCCGATGCTCCGCCAGCAGGTGGATCACGGGGACGAGAAGCCGTACTACTCGCTGGCCGATTTCGTAGCGCCCGATGGCGACCACATAGGCGCGTTCGCGGTGACGGCGGGACTGGGCGTCGATGAGCTTGCGGAACGGTTTACCGCCGAGCACGACGACTACCACGCGATCATGGTCAAGGCGTTGGCGGACCGCCTTGCCGAGGCGTTCGCGGAGTACCTGCACGAGGTCGCGCGACGATCCTGGTACGAGAAGGGGCCGAAACTTTCGAGCGAAGAGCTCATCGGCGAAAAGTACCGCGGCATCCGCCCGGCATTCGGCTATCCCGCGTGCCCGGACCACTCGGAGAAGCGGACATTGTTCGAGCTCCTCGACGCGCGATCGATCGGCATGGACCTCACGGAGTCCTTTGCAATGACACCGACCGCCGCGGTCGCGGGCCTTTACTTCGCCCACCCCGACTCGAGGTACTTCATGGTGGGCAAGATCGGCCGCGACCAGGTCGATGACTACGCGCGCCGCAAGGGGATGGCTCTCGACGAAGTGCAGAGGTGGCTGCGCCCAATCCTGGGCTACGAAGAAGAGTAGTTCCGCCAAGGCGGGTGACAATGACCAAGCCTGATCCCCTGACAGCCGAGCAGATGGAGCGGTTGAAGGCGCTGGTCTCGTCCAACTGGCAGGCGGAGGAAATCCACTTCGTACAGGACGCCCTTCCCGCCCTTCTCGCTGCTGTCGAAGAAAGAGACGAACTAGACAAGCTCCATGATGATGCAGGGCGACAAATCCATGAGGCCAACATCGAGATCGATCGCCTCCAGGCGAGGGTTGACAGGCTAGAGGGGGTTGCAGGTAGCGATAGCGGCTGAAGCCCGAATGGAATTATCGATTGGGGGTGTGAACGATGGTCGGTGCAACGATGGTGGTGGCGACCGTGCCGGTCAGCGACCTCGTAAGAGCCAAAGCGTTTTACGCTGAGACGCTTGGACTGACCGTCCTCTGGGAGAACCCGGCTTCCGTCCGCTTACGCTGCGGGGAGAGCAGCGAGCTCTCGATTTTCAAGCGCCCATCAACGGTTACAGAACACACCGTGGCCCACTTCGAGGTCACGGACCTCGAGTCGGAGATCCGCGACCTTGACGCCAAAGGGGTCAAGTTCCTCGACTACGCCGAAGGGCCGTTCCGTACGACGGGCCACATCGCGCAAATCGGATCTGCTCGCGCAGCATGGTTCCGCGACCCAGATGGGAACACCCTCGGGCTGCGTCAGGGCTAAGGCCCTTCCGTGGCCGCGCGGATTGCCTCCCACACGCGCATGGGGTGCAGCGGCATGTCGATGTGGCGCACGCCGAGGTGGGAAACAGCGTCGATGACCGCGTTCTGAACCGCCGCGGTGGACCCGATCGTCCCCGACTCCCCGACCCCCTTCGCCCCCAACGGGTTGTGCGGCGATGGCGTCTCAGTGTGCAGGGTCTCGATCGGAGGGATCTCCCCAATCGACGGGATCGTGTAGTCGATGAGGCTCGCCGTCAGCGGCATTCCTTCAGCGTCGTAAACGAACTCCTCATACAGCGCCTGCCCGACGCCCTGGGCAACGCCACCGTGCACCTGTCCCTCGACCAGCATCGGGTTGAGGATCGTGCCGCAATCATCGACAGCGATGTGGCGGATAAGCCGAGCCTCGCCTGTCTCGACGTCCACCTCCACCACCGCCACATGGCACCCAAATGGAAATGTCTGGTCCCCCTGGAAGAATTCATCCTCCGCCGAGAGCCCAGTGGTCGACGCCAGCTCAGCCCAGCCGAGCGCGGTCTCAGGCACCCCCCGAACGCCAAACCGACCGCCGGGAAAACGCTCGATATCTTCAATGCCGGCCTCCAGCCGGCGCGCAGCCTCCTCGCGCGCCTTCTCGATCAGCGAGATGCAGGCACCGCGCACGGCGCTGCCGCCGATCTGGAGCGACCGCGACGCGTACGTCCCATCGCCGCTCGCAACTAAGCCGGTGTCCGACGAAACCACCCCCACCGTTTCGATCGGAACCTCGAGCAGCGCAGACGCAATCTGCGCATATGCGGTCTCATGTCCCTGTCCGGTCGAGGTGGTCCCACATTGGACGGTGACCGTGCCATCGGCGTCCACGCGCGCGGCGCCATATTCCGTCGGCGTCAGGACGGCGGTCACCTCGACGTACGAGGAGATTCCGATTCCCAGCTGCACTCGATCTCCGCGCTTGCGGCGCGCGTTCTGCTCGCGGCGCAGCGACGTATAATCCGCCGCTTCCAGCGCCGTGTCGAGCGCATGGCGATAGTCGCCCGAGTCATAAGTGACGCCGGTGGGCGTTGTGTGCGGAAACGGGCCCGACAACAGGTTGCGACGGCGCAGCTCCGCCGGGTCTAGGGAGAGCTCAGCGGCGAGCATGTCCATCGCTCGCTCGATCAGAGACACCGCCTCGGGGCGACCGGCGCCGCGGTACGAGGACACGACCGTCGTGTTCGTGGCTGCCGTCTGGGCCCGGAATCGCACCTTGGGGATGTCGTACGCGCCGGGCGACATCTGGCCGGTGTAGACGGGCATTCCCGCGCCTTGCCCGGGATACGCCCCCGCGTCACCGATGACGTTCACGTCCAGGCCGACGACCCTTCCCTCTCGCGTGGCCGCCAGTGCGACCTCCTGCACCTGTGCGCGCCCGTGCGTCATCGCGACCATGTTCTCCGAGCGGTACTCGAACCAGGTGACCGGCCGGCCCAGCTTCACCGCGATCGCCGCTATCACGCTCTGCTCGGGGTACGTCGCGAGCTTGGCGCCGAATCCTCCCCCGACGTCGCCTGTGATCACGCGCACCTTGGACTCGGGCAACCCGAGCATGTCCGCCACCTCCGCACGAACGCGGAACGGAATCTGTGTCGACGTCCACATGCGGATTCCGCCCTCCCGATCCGGCTCCACGACGACTGAGTTCGACTCGATGGGGACCGCTGCCAGCCGCTGGTTAACAAACCGGCCGCGCACAATGACCTCGGCGCCCTGCAGCGGATCGTCATCGTCGCCCAGCGAGATCGTCGACGCCACGTTGTCCCCCTTGGCCGGATGCAGGACGGCAGCGCTCGGATCGAGTGCGGCGTGGGGGTGGACAACGACCGCCAGCGGCTCGTAATCGACGACCACCGCCGCCGCGGCATCGATCGCCTCTCCCAGCGTCTCGGCAATCACGACAGCGATCGCGTCACCGACGAACCTGACCACGTCGGCGGCCAGCGGAGGCCGCGACATCTCGTCCAGCGACGGGAATTCCTGGGGCTTCAGACCGAGGTCGCGCGCGAGGAAAATGCGCGCGACGCCCGGCATCGCAGCCGCGGCACCGGTATCGACGTTTCCGAGACGCGCGTGCGCGAGAGTCGAGCGGACGAATACGGCGACCAGGACGCCCTCGGGTCGAATGTCGCTCGTGTATCGCCCCGCGCCGGTGACAAGCCGCGGATCCTCGCGCCTCTTGACGACGCCGCCCAATGCCGCGCTGACGGCCAAGCCTAGAGCTCGTCCAGGTTCTCGACGATCGCCTCTTGCGTGGTGCGGGCGATCACGACCACCGCCTCCTGGTCGGAGTTTGCGTTGGACTCGATGTGATGGACGAAGGGCGGCACGTAAACGTAATCGCCTGGTTTTGTCTGCAGCCGCACCTCCCGTCCGTCTTCCGAATAGATGAACTCGGGGTTTCCCGCGACAACATAGATCCCGGTTTCGCTCTCGCCATGGTGGTGCGGTCCCGACGACACGCCCGGCGCGACGTGCGTCTCGCCCATCCAGATCGCGCGGCTGCCAACCGTATCGCCCGACAGGGCGGCCATGCGCGACATGCCCGATGTCTGCGCGGTGGCGGGCGTGCGCGCCTCCGCGGGTACGTGGTGGAGCCTCCCCACGGCAGCAACGATACTTCCATCGAGGATGGCTGATCGCGCGAGGCGTTGGGGTGTGGTGCCCGAGTACTTCGCCTTCAGGGGCGATCGCGTCGTGGCGAGCCCCAAGGCACAAGACGCAGTCCTCGCATCCCTCGGCGCGACCAGGGCGCGGCCGCCACGCATGAAGCGTTACGCAGTGCCCGACGACGCGTGCGCACAGGCTCCGGATCGCGCCTGGGGCTGGGCGATCCAGCTCTATGCGCTGCGCTCGCGCGACAGTTGGGGCGTCGGCGATTTCGGCGACCTCCGCCGCTTCGCGCGCTGGGCACGCCGGCGCGGCGCGAGCTTGATCCTCATCAATCCGCTCGGCGCGCAGGTGCCGAGCCTTCCGTACGAACC
>MNES01000064.1:13172-19086 GCA_001917815.1 Chloroflexi bacterium 13_1_40CM_65_17
CTCATTGACTACGACCAGGTCTTCGAGCTCAAGTCGAAGGCCCCGGAGCTGATATTTCGCGCGGCGCCGCACCCTCGCGGCCTGAAGGCGTGGATCCATAAGGAAGGCGACGCCCTGCGTGACTTCGCAACCTTCAATGCCCTGGTGGAAACCTTCGGCCGCGCCTGGCGCAGCTGGCCCGAGGGGGTGCGGCAGCCACGAGGCGCCGAGGTGGAGAACCGGCGCCGCGAGCTGCACGAGCGCATCGACTTCCATCAGTGGCTCCAATTCCATCTGGATCGCCAGCTCGAGCAGGCGGCCACCGAGATCGGCATGATCACCGACGTTCCCCTAGGTTTTGCGTCCGACAGCTTCGACGCATGGCGCTGGCAACACTTGCTTGCGCCGGACATGCGAGTGGGGGCACCTCCCGATGAGTTCTTCCAGGATGGACAGGATTGGGGCGTGCCTCCGTTCGACCCCTGGAAGCTGCGTGCCGCACGATGCGAGCCGTTCGTCGAGGCGATCCGGAGCGCGGCCAGGCATGCGGCGGGCGTGCGGCTGGACCACGTGATGAGCCTCTTCCGCCTGTTCTGGATCCCGAGCGGCATGCAGGCCCCGCAGGGTGTCTATATGCGATACCCGGCGGACGAGCTGCTCGCGTTCCTTGCCGATGAGAGCCGGCGCTCGAACGCATTCGTGGTCGGCGAGGACCTCGGCCTGGTCGAGCCGTCAGTGCGCAACCGGCTGCGGAAGCGCGGCGCGTTGTCGTATCGGCTGCTGTGGTTCGAGGGCGCGTCGCCGGGCAGGTGGCCGCGCGACGCTGTAGGAGCGGTGGGCACGCACGATCTGCCGACGGTGGCCGGGATCTGGAACCTGACGGAGCCTGACCGGAGGCTGCACCGCCTTCGCCGGCGTTTGCTCGATGTGACCCGTGCGCCGGAGGGACGCTCCGCGTTCGAAGTGGCCATCGCCGCCTACAGGGTGCTGGCGAGGGCGCGCTCACGCATCGTCCTCGCGCAGCTGGAGGATGCGATCGGCGTCGAGGAACGGCCCAATGTGCCCGGCACGACTACGGAGTTTCCGAACTGGCGTCTCGCCCTCCCGCTGTCTCTCGAGGAGATCGAGAGATCTGCGGGCACGCGTCGAATCGCATCCGTGATGAGGCGCGCCGGCCGTAACCTCACTCCTACCTTATGAGTGCACGCTTCGCCGCCACGGTCGGCAACGGCCGGCTCCTGGCCAGGATTGGACGCGACGGCAGCTTGATCGGGCTGAGAGCTCCGCATCTGGACCGGGAGCTGATCGACAGACCGGTACACGCCGTGCTGGCGCTGCCTGCGGGTCGGCGACGCCTGAGCGGCAGAGGATGGAAGCACCACCTCGAGTATCTGCGCGGCACCGACGTGCTCCGTGTGCTGTCCCGCCACTCGAGCGGAATCAGGGTTGAGCGGCGGCTCGCCGCAATCGGTGAAACCCTGCAGTCTGCGTTCCGCTTCGACGGCGAGGCGGAGGTGGGATGGGAGCATGGGCTGGGAGAAATCATGCCCCAGGCGGGGTTGAGCTTCAGTGAAGCGTGGCCTGAAGGATTTGACGAACCGCCGCTGCGTGGGGCAACGCGCGCCGCGGTGGTGGCGCGTGTTCCACACCTCACGGATCGCACCGCCGTCACCGACCTGTACGCGCGAAGCGTGCTCGTCATCGCGCAGCACCAGGATCGCTCGGGCGCATTCGTCACAGGCGCCGGCGACGACGTTCTGCTGGCTCACGCCCTCGACGCATGCGGCGAGCGCGGTGCGGCCCGGGCTTTCTTTGAATGGGCTGCCGCCAATGGACGGATCGATCGGCAGCTGCCGGCGCCGCAGCTTACGGGCCCTGGCGGAGTCCTTTGGAGCGCGTGGCAGGACGCGGTTGCTGGGCGTCGTGCCGGCGCTGTCGCCGCGCTCCACTCGGCTGTCGTGAAGCGATCGCCCCTGAAGCTGTTTCTCGGCGCCGGTGGCGTCGACCTCCGCGCCCATGCGCTGCTCCTGCTCACGGTCCACGCGCTGATCCCTTCCGTCGCCGGCGGCGAAGACGCCTTCTTCGAGAACCAGGCGAGGGCTCAGCTCACGCGGCGATCTCGCGCGCTCTACGCGGGCGCTTTCCACGCCGGAATGCCCGAACCTGGCGACGTCCCACGCCTTGTGGCAGAGGTGCGTCCGGATCTCGAAGTTGCCGAGGTCACCGTGGATGTCGCGGGCCGGCCGCCGATGCAACTCGAGGCTCATGCCGCGGAGCCTGGCCAGCCGGCACGCTGGAGTGGCCCCATACCACCAACGGAAGCAGGTGGCGTCACCCACTATCGGGTCCGCATCCACCTGCGCGATGCGGACACGACGCCGATCTGGGCCTCGGATTCGGATCCCCGGCCAGGCGGGCAGCTGTTCGCGGTCGAAGCATCGCCGCCTCCTCCGCCGGCTTGGGTGCGTGACGCGCTGTGCTACCACGTGATGGTCGACCGCTTCGCGAGACCTGGAGAGAGCTTGCCGCCGCCCGGCGACGCCACTGCGCTCTACGGGGGAACGCTGGATGGAATTCGCGAGCACATCGATCACATCGCCAGCTTGAGCTGCAACGTGCTTTGGCTGAGTCCTGTGCACCAGAGCCCGTCGTATCACGGCTACGACCATGAGGACTTCCTGGCGGTAGAGCCACGGTATGGCGGCGATGCGGCTCTGGTGCGCCTCGTGCAGGCGGCTCACAGCAGGGGCATGCGCGTGCTGCTCGACTTCGTCCCCAATCACACAGGTCGCGGCCATCATCTCTTTCGCGACGCGATAGAGCACGACACCGACGCCGCCGGCTACTACCGCTTCTGGCAGTGGCCGCACTACTACCGCTGCTTCGGTGACGTCATCACGCTCCCCGAGCTCGACACCGGTGACAGCCGCGTGCAGCAGCACCTCGTCCGCGCCGCCCAGCATTGGCTGACCGCGTACGGCGTCGACGGCATCCGGTGCGACCACGTGGCGGGAGTCGATCCCGCTTTCTGGGTCGAGCTGCGGCGTGGCTTGCGCGATGTGAGGCCGGAGCCATTGGTCCTCGGCGAGGCCACCGGCGTGCCGGACTGGCTGGCTCGCTACGCGGGCCGCCTGGACGCGATCTTCGATTTCGACCTCACGTACTACGTGCGCCAGGCGCTGGCGCGAGGGCGGATGAGCGCGGACGCATTCGCCGGCTGGCTCGATGCGCATGAGCACGCTTACCCGGGCCTGGCACTCGCGACTCTCATGGACAACCACGACATGAACCGCTTCCTCTGGATGGCGGGCGGCAATACGGATCGCCTCAAGCTGGCGGCGACGCTGCTGCTCACGCTGCCGGGGATGCCAGTCATCTACTACGGCACCGAGGTCGGCGTCAGCCAACGACAAGACGGCGCGATCGAGAACGCCGAGGCACGGCTGCCGATGTTGTGGGGCGGCGATCAAGACGAGGACTTGTTGGCGCATTTCCAGCGTCTTGGACGAATGCGCCGCGAGTCGCCCGCACTGCGTCGGGGCGTGAGACGCACGGTGTTCGCGGACCGTGAGGTGTTCGCTTACGAGCGCGTCATGGGCGACGAGTCAGTGCTGATAGCGCTCAACTTCAGCGAACAGTCGCAACGCCGCGAGCTGCCTGATGTCGGCATCGCCCTCGAGCTTGGACCGCTCGGATCGCTCGTGACAGAGCCTAGTACGATTCGATCATGACCGCCTCTCACTCGAAACTAGCGGGCACCGACCTCGGTTACTACCCGCTTGCCGCATACCCATCGAGCCTGCCGATGACGGTCAAGGTCCTCCTCGAAGGCCTGCTGCGGATGAGTGAGTCCGGGACCGCGGATGAGGCGAGCGTGCATGCCCTGGCGTCGTGGCCGTCTCCGCCGCCAAAAGAGGCAGAGCTTCCGTTCCTCCCCGCCCGCGTCCTCATGCAGGACTTCACCGGTGTGCCCGCGGTCGTTGACCTCGCGGCGATGCGGTCGGCGATGCAGCGCGCGGGCAAGGATGCCGGCAAGGTCGATCCCTTGGTCCCGGTCGACCTCATCATCGACCACTCGGTGCAGGTCGACGCCTTCGGGTTCCGCGACGCGTACACACGCAACATAGAAAAGGAGATCGAGCGGAACCGCGAGCGCTATTCGCTGCTGCGATGGGCCCAGCAGGCGTTCCACAACTTCTCGCTGGTGCCGCCTGGCATGGGGATCTGCCACCAGGTGAACCTCGAGTACATCGCCAAGGTCGTCCAGGTTCGCGACATCAAAGGACGAAAGGTGGCCATCCCCGACACGTTGATGGGCACCGACTCGCACACGACGATGGTCAATGGACTCGGCGTTCTTGGTTGGGGCGTCGGCGGAATCGAAGCAGAGGCGGCGATGCTCGGCCAGCCCGCGTACCTCGCCCCGCCGATCGTCGTGGGCGTTCGCTTCAGCGGCGCTCTTCCTGCAGGTTCTACCGCCACCGACCTGGTGCTCACGCTCACCGAGATGCTGCGCAAGCACGGTGTTGTCGACAAGTTCGTCGAGTTCTGCGGCGATGGCCTGTCCAGCCTCTCAGTGCCCGACCGCGCGACGCTGAGCAACATGTGCCCGGAGTACGGCGCCACGTCGGCGCTGTTCCCCGTCGATGCTCAGACGCTTCGCTACCTGGATGGCACTGGCCGCAGCCGTGAGCAGATAGAGCTAGTCGAGCGCTACACCAAGGAGCAGGGACTGTTCCGCGTCGACGGCGCGGCCACCCCGAAGTTCAGCGAGCTGCTCGAGCTGGACCTCACCAAGGTCGAGCCAAGCCTGGCGGGTCCGAAGCGGCCGCAGGACCGAGTGGCGCTGCCGCACGTCTGGGAGAGCTTCACATCCGCGTTCGGCAACGGTCCGCGGCCCGATCCCGATGCGGTGTCGAAGCTCGCAGAGGAGGGCGGGCCGGTGAACGGCCGCGCGGCGGTGGCGGTCGAGGCCAAGCCGACGGCGCGGCTGGAGAACGGCTGCGTTGTCATCGCCGCGATCACCAGCTGCACCAACACTTCCAATCCGTCGGTCATGGTCGCGGCGGGGCTGCTCGCCAAGAAGGCGGTCGAGCTCGGCCTGGAGGTGAGGCCCTATGTGAAAACCAGCCTCGCTCCGGGCTCGCGGGTGGTGACCGACTATCTACAGACCGCCGGCCTGATGGAGCCGCTCGAGAGGCTTGGTTTCTATCTCGTCGGTTTCGGATGCACCACGTGCATCGGCAACTCGGGCCCGCTGGCCACACCGGAGATCGAGGCCGCCGTGGTCAAGGAAGACCTGAGCGTGGTCGCGGTCTTGTCTGGCAACCGAAATTTCGAATCCCGTATCCATCCGCTCGTCAAGGCGAGCTACCTGGGTTCCCCTCCGTTGGTGGTCGCGTATGCGCTGGCGGGCACCGTGAACATCGACCTGACCAAAGACCCGGTCGGCAAGTCGCGGGATGGCAAACCGGTGATGCTGTCGGAGCTCTGGCCGTCGCAAGCGGACGTGAACGCGGTCGTCCAGAAATGCGTGCAGCAGGACATGTTCAAGCGCGAGTACTCGCGCATCTTCGACGGCGATGAGCACTGGAAGACGATGACGGCTCCCACCGGCCCCATCTTTCAGTGGGATCCGAATTCGACCTATGTCAAGGAGCCGCCCTATTTCGAGGGCTTTGGGCCGCAGCCAAAGCCACTCATCGACATAGAGGGCGCACGCGTACTGGTCGTCCTCGGCGATTCGGTGACCACGGACCACATCTCACCGGCCGGCGCGATTCCGGCCGACAGTCCGGCAGGCCGCCACCTCATCGAGCACGGCGTGCAGAAGCCCGACTTCAACAGCTACGGGTCGCGGCGCGGCAACCACGAGGTGATGGTGCGGGGAACGTTCGCGAACATCCGGCTCCGCAACAAGCTTGTCGAGCGCGAG
>MNES01000050.1 GCA_001917815.1 Chloroflexi bacterium 13_1_40CM_65_17
CTCTGGGCGAGGCCTCAGTCACGGAGCTGGCCAAACCGTTTGACCTGAGCCTTCCCGGCATCTCGAAACATCTGAAAGTGCTGCAGCGCGCCGGCCTGATCACGCAGAGCCGCAACGCGCAATGGCGGCCGTGCCGCCTCGAGGGTGGACGCTTCAAGGAGGCGTCCGAGTGGGTGGGGGACTACCGGCGCTTCTGGGACGAGAGCTTCCAGCGCCTCGACGAGGTTTTGCAGGAACTGATCAAAAAGGAGAAGGAGACCAATGACAACAAAGGGAGCCAAAACGATGCCAAAGACTGACTATGTGATCGAGCCTGGCAAGCAGGACATCATCTCGACGATAGTGCTCGACGCGCCGCGCGAGCTGGTGTTCAAGGCATACACCGACCCGAAGCTGTTCGCACAGTGGTGGGGGCCACGGCGTTACGAGAACAAGATCGACAAGTTCGAGTCGCGGCGTGGCGGCGAGTGGAGGGTCATTCAGCGGGGCGCCGACGGAACCGAGCACGGATTCCGTGGCGTCAACCACGACGTCGTCGCGCCGGAGCGCATCTGCGCGACGTTCGAGTACGAAGGCATGCCCGGACACGTTGCCTTGCAGACGGCGACTTTCGAAGCGCTGGGCAACAAGACCAGGCTGGTGGCACACCTCGTCTTCGAGTCGGTGATGGACCGCGACGGAATGGTCGCCTCTGGAATGCAGGAGGGGGCCGACGAGTCGATGGAGCGGCTGGCTGAGCTGCTCGAGCGGATGAAGGCCGGCCGATCGTAATACAAGCCGAGCCCACGAAGGCAGCGGGCGCTGGATCTGGTCAGCCGCCGAGGATGGCCAGGTCGAGCGCCCCAAGCCGTTCGGGATCGGCAAGCATGTCGATCTCAACGATCTTCCCGCTCTTCAACGTGAAGGCGAACACGACACGCGGCCGCCCGCCCGAAGCCCACACCAGTCCCGGGGTTCCGTTCACCAGCGCCGGCTGAGCGACCCTGGCCCGACCCGAGAAGGTGCCGGCCACCGCCGCGGCGCCGCGGACCAACTTGGCGGCGCCCATACGTGAGGCCGTGCGGTCCGCTCGGAGCACGACGTCGGGGTCGAGCATCGCAATGAGGGCGGCGAAGTCACCACCACGTGAGGCGGCAAGGAAGGCATCGACGACTTCTCGCTGGCGGACGGGATCAGCGCCATCATCCGCCGTGGCTCCCTGGACCCGGCGGCGTGCGCGGCTCGCGAGCTGCCGCGCAGCGGTCGGGGACCGGCCCACGATGGCGGCGATGTCGTCAAACGGCATCGCGAACATGTCGTGCAGGACGAATGCGACCCGCTCCGCGGGAGCCAACCTTTCCAGCACCACGAGCAGCGCCAGGCCGACAGAATCGGCCAGCATCGCCTCGTGCTCTGGGTCGCCGGCGACATATAGGCTCACGTCCGCATCAGGCAGGTGCGTGTCGAACGGGTCCTCGCGCCTCGACTTGCGCGAGCGCAGCATGTCCAGGCAAACCCGGGCGACTACCGTGGTCAGCCATCCGCCGAGGTTCTCGACGCCGCTCACGCCCGAGCGGCTGAGCCGCAGCCAGGCCTCCTGGACGGCGTCGTCAGCCTCGCTCGGCGAACCAAGCATTCGGTACGCCACTCCGCGGAGGTGGGTCCGGTTCTCCTCGAACCGCTCGGCCAACCACTCACGCTCGTCCATCGTCATGACGATTGACGAACGAAACCCGGCCGGTGTGACAGATCCGCCTATTTCGCGAACCGCTGGACAAACGCGAGAGCCGTGTCGGCGACCTCGCGCCACCCACTGTCTATGACGAGGGCGTGTCCGCGGTTCTTCATTTCGATGATCTCGGTCACGCCGGGGTTGCGCTTCTGCTGCTTATACGACGCGCTCGCGATCGCCCAGGGCACCGTATGGTCTCTTTCGCCCGAGATGATGAGCAGCGGGCCGCGGTCGGGGTTCTTGGTGTCGACCTTCGCCTCGGTCCACGGGTTGAGGTTCGCCGCCGCCGCCTGGAAAATCGGTGCGCCCGACGCCGGGACCGCAAACGTGTCGTACAGCTGCTTCGCCTCGTCTTCGCTGACGGCGTTGGCGAATCCATAACGGAACTGGTCGTAGGTGAGTGGCACGGCACGATTGCGGTTGGCCGGATTGCCAAGCACCGGAGACGCCGACTTCAGCGCCGAGATCGGCAAGGGCAGCACACCTCGGAAGGGCGCTGGGTCGATCGCCACCGATACGGCTGCAAGGCCGCGCCCGGCGACGATCTGGGTCAACAGCCCACCGAAGGAGTGCCCGATCACGGCGGGCTTCTTCTTCAGCCCGCCGATCACATCGGCGTAGTGATCCGCGACCTGTCCCACAGTCTTGTGGGCGAAGACCTCGGGGTGTGCCTTCGCCTCCGCGACAGTCTGGGGATCGTCGGGCCACCCAGGCGTCAATGCCGTGTAGCCCGCCTTCTCGAAGACCTCCGCCCAGCGGTCCCAGCTGCTGGGGAGCAGCCAGAGGCCGTGGATGAAAACGACTGGAGTCAGGCCGGTCGCGTTCGCGTGTTCGATCTCGTCTGCAGTAGTGCGAGCTTCGGTGACAGACATCGTCAAAACCTCCCGGTCAAGCCCGCTTTGTCAGCGTGCCTATTCCCGGCCTCATCATCCGCTTTCCGGTTGGATCAGTGCGAGCCGGGTGACTCTCCCGCGGCCAGCTCCTGCAGATGGCCGGCCACGTCCCACGTCCAGAACTCGACGACGTGGCCACCGGGGTCTGTGACGTAGGCGGCGCGCCCGCGACCATGGCCATATTTCGAATGATCGTGGTCGAGCACCTCGTAGCCGTGACCTCGCAGCCGCTCAACCACCGTGTCGTAAGCCTCAACCGGCAACCCCATCGCGTAATGGACGTGGACGCCGCCACGGCCTCCGCCCAACCCGATCTGGGGTGCCCACAGACCGATGCGCGTCCGGTCAGCCGCCATCACCCAAACCGCGTCGCCGTTGCGCTTCCATCGCTCGACCACTGGAAAGCCAAGAACATCGGCGTAGAAGTGCTCGGCGGCGGCAATGTCATTCTGTTCGAGCACGAGCTCACACACTCCGGTGACGGGAACTCCATCAGCCGTGGTCACAGGGACAGCTTAGCCCGGGCCTTAGAGTTGGTCCATGGACATGAAGCTCGAGCTCGTTGCCGTTCCAGTGACAAACGTCGACCGCGCCAAGGCGTTCTACGTCGACAAAATCGGTTTCCACGCCGACCACGATCACAGGGTCACAGATGATCTGCGCTTCGTGCAGCTCACGCCGCCTGGTTCCGCGTGCTCGATCGTGATGGGAACGGGCGTCACCGAAATGGCGCCAGGCTCGCAGAAGGGCCTGCAGGTGGTCGTCGACGATGTCGAAGCGGTCCGCAAAGAATTGGCCGGCCGTGGAGTAATAACCAGCGATGTCGACATCCAGCCCTGGGGATGGTTCATCTACTTCAGCGACCCCGACGGCAACACCTGGTCGGTCCAGCAGATCCCTGACCGGAGTTAGTAAGCCTCCTGCAATCCGCCCCGGCGAGCCCAACCCTCCAGCAGTCGGAAAAGCGCGTAGCCCAGGCCGGCATACACCGCACCCACGAGCAGCTCTCCCGCGAGAAGGCCCGCCACCTGGCCGAAAGCAGCCCCGGCAACCGCCTCGCGGGCGGCCATCACGCCCCTGGTCAAGGGCAGCGAATACGCCACCACCTGCAGCGCATCGGGCAGGCGGCTGACCGGGAAGTTGATTCCGCAGAGGATCAGCAGGCCGTAGTAGACGACGTTGGCGACGATGATCGAGTCCCGCATCACAAGCCCCAGGCTGCCGAAGAGCAGCCCAAGGCCCGCGGTCGTGATCGAGATCACGACGATGCACAGCCCCAGCAGCGGCAGGTTGGCCGTCCTCAGGTCGAGCCCGTAGAGGATCGCAGTCACCACGAGCCCAAAGACGACGCTCACGATTCCGTCCAGGACATTCACGAACGAGCGGCTCATGAAGGTGAGGAGGCGGTTGGCCGGGGAGCCCAGCAGCAGCGGCAGCGTGCCGTACTGGCGCTCGTTGGAGACAGTGGCAATGACCCCGAAGATGCCGCTGTTGGCCGTCAGCTGGAGGGAGTTTCCGAGCGCGAAGTACAGCGCGTTGCCCGGCCCCGTCGCGAAGACCCCGAGCTGGACGAAGAAGACTATTTGCGTGACCGGCAGAACGACCTTGTAGGCGAAGTAGCCGAGGGGTGTCGCCCACTGGAAGAGCGCCACGTACTGGAGCCAGGTGGAGCGCGCGAATGCGGCGAGCGACTGCGTCACGCGAGTGCAAGCTCTCCGCTCACCCGAGCCCTGACTTCGACGAAGCGATAGAGAGCGACGCTCACGACGAGGTAGAGGGCGCTCAGACCTATAGACGCCAGCCACCAGCCGGCGATGTCGCCGCTCGCTGATGGAGTGGCGGATGCGTAAAGCGCTCGCGTCGCCCAGGTCGGTGACAGCGCATACGAGATGGGCTGGAGCCACTGGGGCAGCTGCGAGACCGGGAACATGAATCCGCACAACCCATAGACGCCAAGCTCCAGCCCGTTCAACACCGTGAACGCGGAGCGCGAAATCGCGAAGAGCGGAGTCAGCGCCACCGCGATGATGAAGAACGAGAAGCTCAGGACCCCGAGCGAGACTGCGAAGCGCAGCGGGTCAAGGGCCGGCAGGACCGCATGAAAGCCGAAGTACGCGAGCCCGACAGTGGGAATGAACGCGAGCAAACCCAAGAGCAGGCTGCCGAGAATCTTCCCGATCACGATGACGACCAGCGGCGTCGGCACGGCGAAGATCTGCTCGAGCGTGCCGTTCCATCGCTCCTCCTGTATTGAGTTGCCACCATCCAGGTAGGTGACCGACCAGAATCCGATGACACCGCCGCCGAGCACGCCATACGCGACGCGCGCGTAGCCAGACGAGGTGAGGACGAACAGGCCGATCGCGGCGAAGATGACCGGAAACACCAGCCAGTTCAGGTACGCCCATGGACTCACCACGCGAAGGCGGGTGCTCATCTCGAACGAACGCCAGGCGGCGCGGATGAGCGACCTCACGACGCCTCGCCGATCAGCTCGACATAAGCATCCTCGAGCGTCGCCTCGCGGGCTGACACGCGCCTGAAGGCGATCCCATCGAGCAGCCTGCCCAGCTGCGTCATCACCTCCGCCGGCTGTGCGCAATGGATGGTGACCACGAGCGCCAGCTCCCGTTCGGTCACCACCACCGAGCTCACGGTGTCGAGACCCTGCAGCCGCTCGATATCTTCCTGGGAGATGGTGTCGACCTCGAACTCCACGACTCCGATGTCGCCCACCAGCTGCTTGATGCTGCTGGGAGTGCCCTCGGCCACGATGCGGCCTTTTTTGATCACCGCGACACGGTCGCAGATGGCGTCCGCTTCGAACATGTAATGGGTGGTCAGGAAGATGGTCTTGCCGTGGTCCGCAAGACCGCGGATCAATACCCGGAGATCGCGCGCTCCCACTGGGTCGAGGCCGATCGTGGGCTCGTCCAGGAAGAGGACATCAGGATCGTTCAGGAGCCCCCGGGCGAGGTGCAGCCGCTGCTTCATGCCGCGTGAGTAACCCTCCACCTTGTCGTGCTCGCGGCCGGCGAGTCCCAGCACTTCCAGGAGCTCTCCGATCCGCCGTTTGGAGACCTGTGGCGGGATCCGATACAGATCCGCGAAATAGCGCAGGTTGTCATAGCCGGACAGCCGCCAGTAAAGGCCGCGCTCGCCCCCGAACACGAAACCGATGCGGCGGCGAACGTCGCCTGTCGCGCTCACCACGTCATGACCAAGCACCCGTGCGGTGCCTGATGTGGGCAGGAGGAGCGTCGTCAGGACCTTGACCGTGGTCGTCTTCCCGGCGCCGTTGGGTCCGAGCAGCCCGAACAGCTCGCCGGGTGCGATTGCCAGGTCGATTCCGGCCAGCGCCACGTTCTCGACTTTCGTGCGGCGGAACGTCCCGCGCGTCGTCGTGTAAACCTTGCGCAGGTCCGCGACCTCGATGGCATGACGAAACGGCGGATCTGAAGGCACCGTTCGAGTCTAAAGGCATGGCCTGCGCGCGGGCCATGCGGAACTAGACGACGGTCAGCGCGAGCGGCTTGGACTTGTCATTACGCCGGCGCTCGCGGGCCCGGCCTGAATCATGAGTACGCCTGCCAACGCTGCGCCAACCAGCAGCAGCTGCAGGAAACGCTTACGGTTCCACATTGCTCCCACCTCCTTTCTTTCACGCGCACCACGGTATCGCTGTTGTTGTTGAAACGCCCAGCTCGCGGCGACGGTTACGTCGCGAGCGATTCCTTCACCTCCCCGCGGCCACCCCTTAACCGTCGCCCGCGACAGTTGTCGAAACGAGACCGGCGGGCCCCGACCAATCTCACCGCTTGACGTGGCATGGGGAACGTGGAGAATCGGCTTTGGGGAACGCGGGCTTCTTTCAGGCGCTTCTGAAACGGAGGTGGGTTGTGAAGGGACTACGTCGACGCAGGCTGCTCAATGTGGCGGCGCTCATTCCATTGATAGGGGCGGCGTTTGCCGGCTTTGCGACCAACACGCAGGCGGCGCCGAGCGCCGCGAGCTCGGCTACCGGGGCCTGCCAGCTGAGCTCGGCCCAGGGCCAGATCCAGCACGTGATCTTCGTTCAGTTCGACAACACTCATTTCACGCGTGACAACCCAAACGTGCCTTCTGACCTGGAGCAGATGCCCAATCTCCTCAACTTCATCAAGGGCAACGGTGTGCTGCTCAGCAACCATCACACGCCCCTCATATCCCACACGGCGACCGACATCCTGACGTCGTTCACCGGTCTGTATGGCGACCACATGGGCGTGCCGGTGTCGAACAGCTTCCGCTACTTCAACCCGGACGGAACCACCAACCTCGGCGTGTCCTTCGCCTACTGGACCGATCCCGTCTTCGACCCGTCCGTGCCCCCGAATCCAACCCCGGACAGCACGTTCAACATGCTGACCGCGGCGGGCAAGAACGCGCCCGCGCCGTGGGTGCCGTACACGAGGGCGGGCTGCGACGTCGGCCAGGTGGCGACTGCGAACACGGTGCTCGAAAACCTCGCGACCGACATTCCGACGGTCTTCGGCGCCGGGTCACCCCAGGCTCTGGCGGTTTCCGGCGATCCCGGCTGCCAACTGTCGACACCGAACTGTCAGTCGTTCTCTGATTTCGTCGGCATCGGCGTCCATTGCGCGCTCGGCAGCAGCCTCTGCTCGGCAGCTAACGGCGCCCGGCCGGACCTCCTCCCGGACGAGCCAGGCGGCTACTCCGGCTACATGGGCCTCTTCGGCCACAAGTACGTCGCTCCACTCGTCAGCCCTACCGGCCCGCTGGCTGACCTCAACGGCAATGTCATCCAGGATCACCGCACGCCCACCAGCCACATCGGTTTTCCGGGCTTCGACGGCATGTCAGCGAGCGTCTCGCTGTCGTACGTCGCCGCGATGCAGGAACACGGGATTCCGATCACATACGCATACATATCCGACGCGCACGACGCCCATCCGTCGGGTCCGGCCTATGGGCCTGGGCAGGCGGGCTACGTGGCCGCACTGGCTGCTTACAACGACGCCTTCGGAAGGTTCTTCAAGCGCCTCGCCGATGATGGCATCAACAAGAGCAACACCCTGTTCGTCTTCACGGCGGACGAGGGCGACCACTTCGCCGGCGGACCGCCGAATCCGGCGGGATGCAACGGCGTGACCACGCCATGCACCTACGCCAAGATCGGCGAGATCAACACCAACTACGCGGGCTTGCTCGCCACCGAGCAAGGCGTCACCACACCGTTCAAGGTGCATTCCGACGACGCGCCCACCGTCTACATCACCGGCAACCCGACGCGTACCGACCCGAACACCCGCTCCTTCGAGCGCGCGACGAGCAAGTTGACGGCCCTCAACCCGATCAACGGCAAGTCGGACACGATCACCACGTTTCTAGCCGACCCGGTGGAGATGAAGGCGCTGCACATGATCACCGCCGATCCCCGCCGAACGCCCACCTTCACACTGTTCGCAGACCCGAACTACTTCCTGTTCGCCGGCGCGCCCAACTGCACTTCGCCCTGCGTGACAGAGAATCCGGGATTCGCGTGGAACCACGGCGACGTCCAACCCGAGATCGTCACGACCTGGCTCGGAATGGTCGGGCCGGGGATCGAGCATCGTGGTGTCGACAGGCACACCTGGTCCGACCACACCGACATCCGGCCGACCCTGATGGTCCTGCTCGGCCTGAAGGACGATTACGTCCACGACGGCCGCGCGTTGACCGAGGAGTTCAGCAGCCGCACGCGACCCGCCGCGATCCGAAACGGCAAGTTCACTGAAGTCGCACGAATCTACAAGCAGATCAACGCCACGGTCGGGCCTTTCGGCCTGGCGACGCTCAAGGCATCGACCCGCGCCATCGAGAGCGGGAGCGCATCGAGCGACAGCACCTACACCGACCTGGAGAATCGGCTCATGTCCCTCACGAGTGATCGCGACGCCCTGGCGGCGCAGATGATCAGCCTGCTCGAAGGGGCGGAGTTCAACGGCCACGCCATCAGCGAGCACCAGGCCGAGCAGCTCGTCGACGAAGGCCACGAGCTCCTGGAAAAGGCGATTGATCTTGCGAGTCCCGAAGACTAGCCGGCGCTAGTCATACTGCGGCGCGTGGCGGAGCGCTGGCTGACCGTACGCGCCGCAGGCGGTCGGGACCTGGAGGTCGTCGTCGACGGGCCCGATGGCGGACCCGTGCTGCTGTTCCACAACGGGACGCCCACCGCCGCTACGCACAACCCGCACGTAGTGAAACCGGCGGCGAAGCGCGGGTTGCGTACCGTCACCTACTCACGCCCCGGTTACGCAGCCTCAACAGAACAGCACGGGCGCTCGGTTGCAGACGCCGCGCAGGACACGGAGGCGATCCTCGACGCGCTGGCCGCCGATCGGTTCCTCGTGCTGGGGTGGTCCGGAGGAGGGCCGCATGCGCTGGCTTGCGCCGCGCTGCTCCCGGAGAGGTGCATGGCCGCCGCGACGATGGCGGGCGTCGCACCCTATAACGCAGCGGGCCTCGATTGGTTCGCGGGTATGGGCCCGGAGAACCTTGATGAGTTCGGCGCCGCCGTGAAGGGTGAGCAACCGCTGATCGAGTTCCTCGAGACGGCAGCCGCCGGTTTGAGGGACGTCACCGGATCGGAGGTCGCCGGCGCACTGGGCGGGCTCGTCTCCGACGTCGACCAAAGCGCCCTGACCGGCGAGTTCGCCGAAGTGCTGGCGGAGGCCTTCCGACGTGCGGTGTCCAACGGCATTGCCGGCTGGCGGGACGACGACCTCGCGTTCACGCGCCCGTGGGGATTCGAGTTGAAAAGCGTTCGCGTGCCTGTCGCCATCTGGCAGGGGGCGCAGGACCTCATGGTCCCGTATGACCACGGCCGCTGGCTGGCGGCAAACGTCGCCGGCGCGCAGGCTCGCCTGCTCGATGCTGAAGGCCACCTGTCGCTCGTCAGCCACCTCGACCGGATCCTCGAGGACCTCGTGGAGCTGGGCTCTTCCCAGTACTAGCCCTGACTGCTGATCAGAGGCGCCGAAGAGTACCAACCGCCGTCGTCAGGCTCTCCACCCGCGATGCGCACGTAGAGAAACCGCTCGTTTGATGCGAACGCCGCGAGCACGAGCAGGATGCCGCGCCATCTACCGTCGCCAGGCAACTGCCACGAGCTCCACGCGGCGACGTCGTCCGCGGCGCCGGCGATTCGAGTCCAGCCCGCGCGCTCGAGCTGCTGGGCAAAATGGGATTCGACCTCGGATACAGGTTGGTCGATTTCCACCGTCGCCTCCGAGTGCCAGGTCCCGCCACCTCCACCCCCGCCGCCTCCGCGCAGCGCTACCCCGGCCGGCGGTTGCAGGGGCGGCATTCGATCGGCTCCATCCGGCACGCCGTGCCGGCGCATCTGGGGCAGGTGGCGGATCATGTCCCAATCGAGCCGCAGGCGCAGGTCGGTCGACTTGGTATCGCGCTCATGGGGCCGCGGGCATGAAACCACCAGGCCGCGGACCGAAGCCCTGAAACACACCCCAGCCGCTCTTGGTCAGCTCCGCATCGCACATGGCCAGCACAGCCGCCGAAACGCCATCCGCATCGTAGACCGCCTCGATCAGAGTCGGCCTGCCGCGGCGTGAGTGGAGCGCGCTGCCCAACAACCGCGAGCCCGGAGGAGGAGGTATCTCGCTCCAGGCGTCCGGCAGGCGCTGGACGAAGAGCTCGATCGAGGTCGCGCCTTCGGGATGCGGATGAGTGAGGAGACGCTGCGCGAGCTCCCGCAAGTCGTCTGCGTCAGTCACTTGCCCAGCTTAGTTCCGCAGGGCACTAACCTCATGTTCGTGGGATGTTCGGCATGAGCGTGTTCAACCTGCGGCTGGAATCTTTGCAGCGAAAGACCGGCGGACGCATACACCTGACGCCCAAGGTCCCTCGCAGCGGTCCAGTCACGACGCTCTGCGGCAAGACGCTGCCCGCCGGCTCTTTCGTCAATGTCGATCGTGACCCCGATTGCGTCAACTGCCTGCGCCGGTCGCGCGACCCCAGCCGCATCTCCGGCGCATTCT
>MNES01000060.1 GCA_001917815.1 Chloroflexi bacterium 13_1_40CM_65_17
TGATGACACCTGAGGAAATTGACGCCGCCGGCAAGAAGACCATGTCGTATCGGCCGCCAGGCCGTTAAGCAGCTCGATGGCCACAAGATGGCTCACGTTCGACTGCTTCGGGACTCTGGTCGACTGGCGCCATGGCATTGGAACGACCGGAGAGCTGCTTTTCCCGGGCCGCGGCGCGGAGCTGTTGGGGGCCTACATACACATCGAGGCGGAGGTCGAAAAGGAGAAGCCGTTCCGGCGATATCGGGTCGTCCTGGCGGAGACGCTGCGGCGCGCCGCGGCAAGGCTCAAGCTCGACCTTAAGCATGACGATGCGACCGCGCTGACCTCGACGATCCCCCACTGGCCGGTGTTCCCGGACGTGGGTCCAGCCCTCCGCACGCTTCACGCGGAGGGCTGGAAGCTTGCGCTCCTGACCAACTGCGACCGCGACCTCATTGCGCTTACAGAACGAAGGCTCCCGGAGCCATTCGATGCGGTCATCACCGCCGAAGACGTTTCGGCATACAAGCCAGACCCCGCGCATTTCAATCGATTTGAGTCCGTGTTCGGAGGCTCAGCGGACGCGTGGATCCACGTGGCGCAGAGCTACTACCACGACATCAAGCCGGCCGCCGAGCTCGGAATTCGCAGGATCTGGGTCAACCGGCAGGGCGAGAAGGACGATCCCACGTTGGCGGACTCGGTGGTGTCAGGGCTCTCCGAGCTCCCGGACGCGGTCACGAAGCTGGCGGCCGCGCCTCGTTAGCAAGGTCGGCAAGGTCGGCGAGGTCGACGCTCGCTCGATAGACAAGGCGCGCGGGCCCAGACTGCACTAGGTTCCCCGATGCCTCTCTACGAACCTCGAGATCGCCCCCCGGCATCTGTATCGTGACGTGCTCGCCGACGAGGCCGGCTCGCATGCACGCGGCCGCCACCGCGCTGGCGCTCGTCCCCGAAGCGAGCGTGTAGCCGGCGCCGCGTTCCCAGATCTCGATTCGAACATGGCTTCGGTCCAACACCTCGAAAAGCTGCACGTTGGTGCGTTCGGGAAACGCGGAGTGGTGCTCGAGGAGCGGACCGAGCTCCACGCATCGCGTCTTCGTCGCGGGCTCGCCGAAAACCACGCAATGCGGGTTGCCGACCGAGACGAGCATCGCCTCCACGCGCCCCGCCGGAGTGTCGAGATGCACCCGCTCAGGCTCGCCCTCGAAACGCGCGGGTAGGTCCGCGGCGACGAACGACGCCCGCCCGATATCGAGCTCTGTGCTGATCTCGGCACCGTCACGCGCGAGCACCCGGACGTGGTTGGCGCGGCCGATCGTATGCAGCTCGAACTCGTCCCCGGCGCCATGCTGAAGGACGGCGTGGGCGGCAGCGATGCGCAGGCCGTTTCCGCTCTTCTGGGCTTCCGAGCTGTCCGGGTTGAAGATTCTGACCGCCATCGTCGCCGGTTCGTAGGCCAGCAGCCCGTCCGAGCCCAGTCCCCGGTGCCGGTCACAGACGAGCGGCAGCAGGGCCACCAGCTCGCCCAGAGGTCCCGGAAGGTCCAGGACCAGGTAATCGTTGCCCAGCGCCTGGTACTTAATGAGATCGATTCGCATTACGGCTTCCTATCATCCGGAATCTCTCCCGCTCTCCGCGGGTTGTCATAAAATGACGTGAATATGCAGGACCTCGTCTGGCCTGCCCAGCGTCTGGTTCACAACCCGGCCTGCTTCTGTAGCTAGCCGTCGGGCCTGAGCTCGCGTCCCTTCTGGGGGGCGCGCCCTTTCGGTCCGTTCTCGTCAACCGAAATTCGACTCGACTCGTTTCATTTGCATTTTTTGGAGGTTTGGAATTGAGCAGTTCATCGACGTCAACCAAGCCACTCGTCTCCACCGAGTGGGTGGCCGAGCATGGCAAGGACAAGGGGATCCGTGTGGTCGAGGTCGATGTCGACCCGAGCAACTACGACAAGGGCCACATCGAGGGCGCCGCCGGCTGGAACTGGAGGAAGGATCTTCAGCACCAGCTGGTGCGAGACGTGGCGAGCAAGGAAGAGCTCGCCTCGCTGCTCGGCAAGAGCGGCATAACCCCCGACACCACGATCGTTCTCTACGGCGACAACAACAACTGGTTCGCCGCGTACGCCTACTGGGCGCTCAAGTACTACGGGCACGACAAGGTTCAGCTGGTCGACGGCGGCCGCGTCAAGTGGGAGAAGGAAGGGCGCAAGTACAGCACCGACGTCCCGAGCTTTCCCGCCACGACGTATCACTTCCAGGGCGCGCCGCGCGAGGACATTCGCGCCTACAAGGACCAGGTGCAGACGAAGCTTGGCAAGGCCGGGCTCGTCGACGTGCGCTCGCCCAAGGAGTATTCGGGCGAGCTGCTTGCGCCTGAGAACCTGCCCCAGGAAGGCGCCCAGCGTGGCGGGCACATCCCGACCGCCGTCAGCATCCCGTGGGGCACCGCCGTCAACACCGAGGACGGCACGTTCAAGAGCAATGAAGAGCTCAAGGAGATCTACGGCGGCAAGGGCATCACGCCAGACCGCGAGATCATCGCGTACTGCCGCATCGGCGAGCGGTCCGCTCACACGTGGTTCGTGCTCCGCGAGCTGCTGGGTTACGACGACGTCCGCAACTACGACGGATCGTGGACGGAGTGGGGGAGCTCGATTCGCCTCCCCATCGAGAAGTAATGGCTCTAACGACAGTCGACCACTCGGCGCTCAAGGTCAACCAGACGGGGATTGTGGCGACCGTGCTGGTCGCATTCATCGGCAGCTACTTCTACCGGCCGCTGCTGGTGTTGATCCCGCTGCTCGCCGTGGTGCTCCTAGTTGGGACGTTCGCGCCCCAGCTGGCCCTGTTCAAGCAGATCTATTTCAAGATCCTCAAGCCGCGCGGCATCGTCAAGGCGCGGCCGGTGCAGGATCGCCCCCAGCCACACAACTTCGCCCAGGGCCTCGGCGGCGTCTTCCTGGCGATTTCGTCGGTGCTTCTGATCCCGCTGACTGTTGCGGGGTTGGCGCTCGCGCTCCTCGTCGCGGTGCTCGCGTTCGTCAACCTGGCGTTCGGCTACTGCCTCGGATGCCAGATCTACTTCCAGCTTGGCAAGCGGGGACTGATCAGAGCATGAATGCACAGCTCTGGGCTCTGGCGGTGGTGGGCATAGTGCTGCTCGCCGCCGCCGGCCTGGAGGCTTACCGCTCGGCGCGCGCCCAGCGACTCGCGACCGGCGCGACGTCGGCTCCGGCTGCGGCGCCGTACATCCTGTACTTCACGGGCGAGGGCTGCACGGTATGCCGCACGCACCAGGAACCGGCGCTGGCGAAGCTCGGCGAGGTGCGCGTCGACAAGGTCGACGCCCTCGCTGACCGCGAGCTCGCCGAACAGTTTCACGTCTACACCCTGCCGACGACCGTGGTCATGTCGGCCGAAGGCCGAGCTCTGCACGTCAACTACGGCTACGCGCCCGCCAACAAGCTGGACCGCCAGCTGGCCGAGGCGCGGAGCGGTCTGACAATGGAGCAAACCGCCACCGCCTAAGCTTCCAGTCATGCGCCGGTTCGTCGCTCTCTTCCTGCTTCTTGTCGTTTCGGCTGCATGTGCCCAATCGCAGGCGAAGCCGTCCAACGAGCTGGTGCTTGGTGCGATCTATCCGCTCAGCGGTCCCCAGGCCCAGGGCGGCAAGGAGGAGCTGGCCGGGGTCAAAGCCGCGCTGGGGCTAGCCCAGAGCACAGGTGCGCTCAAAGGGCCGGTGCGCCTGGACGTTGTGGACGCCACCACGCCGTCGGCTGCGGTCGCGGCGGTCGAGCGCCTCGTGCGCGACGACCACGTCCCGGTCATCCTCGGCACCTACGGCAGCACGCTCTCCGCCGCGGCGTCAGCCCGCTCTGAGGAGCTGAAGACCGTCTACTGGGAGACCGGCGCGGTGGCGGACCCCATCACAGAACAGCGCCACTACGTCTTTCGCACCGTGGCGACCGGCAGCTCGCTGGGACGAATGGCGGTCACTTTCACGCACGACGTGCTCATCCCCAGCTACAAGGTGCGGTCGCCGCGGGTCGTGGTGGTCCGCGTCAACGACGTCTACGGCCGGTCGGTCGGTGGCGGCGAGCAAGCCCTTGCCTCGGCGCTCGGAATTTCGGTTGTCGATGTCGTTGAGTACGACCCGCGTGCATTCGACCCGGCGGTGATTGCATCGCGGGTGGCGGCGTCCCACCCCGACTTCGTATGGGACGTCAGCTATCTCGACGACGGCGTCGCGATCTGGCAGGCGTTGCTCCGCTTGAACGTGGCGCTCAAAGCCGCGGTCGGGACGAGCTCGGCGTTCTGCATGCCGGAATTCGGCAGGCGGTTGGGAGCGGGGGCGATCGGCGTGTATGCGGCCGACAAGCCCGATGCCGAGATCAGCGCTGGCGCTCTGTCATCCGCCGGCCGCGCGCTGCTTGCGCAGGCGCAGTCAGCCTACGGGCGGGACAACGTCGGGGCTTCGATGTCGATCCCAGCCGTGGCCGGTTTCGTCGGTGGTTGGACGCTGTTTCATGACGTCCTCGCCGCGATGCCAGGGCCGGCGACCGCCGACTCGATTCGTGCCGCCGCGCTGGCGGTCGATGTGCCGGTCGGCGACAGCATCAACGGCGGCGGCGTGCGGTTCGGGGGCGCGGGTGCTCTGGAGGAGGGTCAGAACACTCGGGCGGCGGCGGTCGTGGGCCAGTGGCAGGCCGTGGGCGTCATGAAGATCGTTTATCCGTCCGCATACGCAACCGGACGCCCCGAACTTGCCTTTCCGGCTCCATAGGGAGCTGCGTCTCCCCCACCCGGCGGGGCCGCTTCGCGGCCGCGCCGACCTCCCCGCAGCGGGGAGGTGATTAGTCGAGCGAGCGCTGGACCAGGGTGATGTCCATCCAGCGGTCGAACTTGTGGGCCGCGTTCCGGATCGTGCCGACCGCCTCGAAGCCGAGCGTTGTGTGGAGCTGGAGGCCAGATCGGTTGTCGGTGGCGATGGTGGCGACGATGGTCCGATAGCCGAGTCCGCGCGCCTCCTTGATCAGCTCGGTCAGCAGGGCCTTGCCAATGCCCCGGCCGTGGTGGACCGGATCGACGTACACGAGGTCCTCCACGATGTCGAAGCCGCGCTGCTTCCACGGAAATAGCCGCGCCCAGCCGATCACGCCGCTCTCGTCTGTCGCCACGAGCAGCTTGGAGCGCTTGCCGTGCGCTTCCCACCAGTGGGCCGCCTCCTCGGTGTCGAGCGGTTCCGAATCGATGGTGGCGAATGTCTGGTTGACGGCCCAGTTGTATATGCCGACGATGGCGCGGAGGTCATCGTGGGTGGCGTCGCGAACGCTGACGGCTCGGGCAGCCTTGGCCATCTAGGCGCAGATCATTGCACGTGAATCCGTTCCGGGGTCACCTTGACGATCACCCGCCGCTGGTCCGGCCGGAAACCCTTGAACTTCCGGCCAGTGTATTTGCGCGCGCGCTTCTCGATGTGCTCATTCGCGGGGACCCCAGAGGTGTTCAGTCCGTTCAGGATTCGTACCTGTCGCTCCGTCAGCCTGACCACGCTGATATTGTCCGCGCGCATGGCTGCTGAGCGCCGACCATCGATCCAGACACCCCTTCCCGGCCCCAAAGCCGCCGAGCTCATCGCCCGCGACACCCGGGCGATGTCGCCCAGCTTCACCCGCGCGTATCCGTTCGTGATGGACCACGGCCAGGGCTGCTGGGTGACCGACGTCGACGGCAATCGCTTTCTGGACTTCACGGCCGGCATCGCCGTCGTGACCACTGGACATTCTCATCCGCGCGTCGTGGCCGCCATCGAGGAGCAGGCGAAGAAGTTCCTTCACATGTCGGGCACCGACTTCTATTACCAGTCCGAGATCGAGCTGGCGGAGCGGCTCGAGGCCAAGATTCTCCCCGGAACGCCGGCGAAGGTCTTCTTCACCAATTCGGGGGCTGAGGCGATCGAGGGCGCGATGAAGCTTGCCCGGTATGCCAGCGGCCGGCCGAGCTACATCGCATTCATCGGCGCTTTCCATGGCAGGACCTTCGGAGCCCTGTCGCTCACCGCCTCCAAAGCCAGCCAGCGCCGCCGGTTTGCTCCCCTTCTGTCATCTGTGTTCCACGCGCCCTACCCCTCGGCCGCGCGTGGCGTGACGACGGATCACACGATGCAGCACCTCGAGGAGCTGTTCAGCACGGTGGCTCCCCCGGAAAGCGTGGCGGCCGTTTTCGTCGAGCCCATCCAGGGCGAGGGCGGATACCTCGTCCCGCCTGACGACTTCCTCCCCCGGCTTCGAGAGCTGACCGCGAAGCACGGCATCCTGCTGATCGCCGACGAGGTGCAGTCTGGAATGGGCCGGACCGGACACCTGCTCGCTGTCGAGCACTGGGACGTCGAACCGGACGTCGTATGCCTCGCGAAAGGCATCGCCTCGGGGCTGCCCCTCGGGGCGTTCGTCGCGCGCGCGGAGCAGATGAGCTGGCCACCTGGCTCGCACGGAAGCACGTTCGGCGGCAACCCGGTTGCATGCGCAGCGGCGCTGGTGACTCTCGATCTCCTCGAAGAAGGGCTGATGGAAAACGCGGCCAAGGTCGGCGCTCAGCTGCAGGACGGACTGCGCGAGATTGCATCGACGCACGGCGAGATCACCGACGTCCGCGGCCTGGGCTTGATGGTCGCCCTCGAGCTGAAGACCCCCGACCAGGCGGCCCAGCTGGTCCAGTCGGCGTTCGAGCGCGGGCTGCTGCTCCTTACTGCCGGCACGCGCGCGGTCCGACTGTGCCCGCCGCTGGTCATCGATTCCGATGAGGCGGCGACCGGCCTCGAGATCATCGAAGCGGCCCTGGGCTAGCCGGGAGCGAACTTTCCGGGCAGCTTGGCCACGGTAGCCGTAGCGATGAGGTCTCCAATGGGATTCATCGCAGCCGCAGCCGTGTGATCGTCGGCCGCCAGGTTCGTCGCGGATTTCGCGCGCTGCTCGTCGATGACATGGATCGTGTCGGTCACCTGGGCCCGCGCGGCGCTCGACAGCTGCTCCTCACCGACATCGGTCGATTCGTGGACCAGGCCTGCGAACTGAGACACGAACGCGCCGCTCAGGCTGTCGAGAGCGCCCTGTCTCGTGGTGGCATCGGCGTTTCCCGCATAGACGACGAGCTCCGCGTCGCGTGCGCCCCACACCTGGTCGAACCTCGTCCCGACGGCGGCGCCGAACACGTTGCTGAACAGGGTTCCAAGCAGATTGGCATTGGCTGCCAGCGCGTTTCGGGCGGCCGCCTGCTCGGTGCTGCGTCCTGCCGCAATCGCGCTGGTGGTCATGGTGGCGAGGTACGAGTGCTCCTGCAGCAGGTTGTCGAGTGACACGCGGAAGTCGACTTGCTTGCTGGCCGGATCGCCGGGAAATTTGTCGGGAAATTTTCTCGCTATGGCCGCAGCCAGCGCATCGCCGACCCTTGCCGACTGCGCGAAGGCCATGTGCAGGTCCGCAAACATCCTGGCATTGCTCAAAGCAGCCTGGTCATCGATGATCGCCTTCGTGTCCAGCACCTGCTGGGTCAACAGCTGCGTGATGGGATCGAGTGGAATCGACGTCAGGGAATTCATGAACTTCGCGAACTGCGGCACGAAGCCGTTTATGAGCCCCGATACCGCCCCATTGGACTTGTTTGCGTTGTGGCTCACGATGCCGACTGTGTAGTCGACGAAGTAGTTGTTCTGAGCACTCCAGATCTGGTCAAAGCTGTCCGCCGCGCTCGCCCCCAACGCTGCCGACATCACGCTGGTGAGGTCGGTGCCGTTGATAGTGAGGAGGGTCGCGTAACCCTTGTACTCGTCGGCGCGGTTCGCAGCCGCCGCCAGAGAAGCCTTCGTGATCAGGATCACGTGCTCTCCCAACAACAGGTCAAGGCGAACCCGGAGGTCGGCGGCTTTGGTGTCCGCAGTGGGGCCGCCGGATGGGCTTGGCGATCCCAATCGAGCGCCCGAAGCCGGCGAGGCGGGTGAATTCGAGCAGGTGATGGCCACGACGGCCACGACCACGATCAAGGCCCGCGACCGGACGATCCTCAAAGTACTAGGGGTCTTACCATGATTCGGCCTTGCCGGAATGGCTGCTGGTCGACGGGTCGAGCCTGATCTTTCGCGCTTTCTACGGCGTGCCCCAGACCAATCGCGCGCCTGACGGAACGCTGATCAACGCGGTACGCGGCTTTCTCGACCGCATGGCGACCTTGATCAACGAGCGCAAGCCACGACACGTCGCTGTGACCACCGACGAAGACTGGCGACCAGATTGGCGCGTAGAGCTCATCCCAAGCTACAAAGAGCACCGGACGGGCGAGCCGGTGCCGCATGCGCTCGAGCCGCAGATGCCGGTGATCATGGAAGCCCTGGCCGCCGTGGGCGTCGATGCGGTGGGATTGGAGGACTATGAGGCCGAGGACATCATCGCGTCCCTGGTGACGAAGGTCGCGCCCCCCATCGAGATCGCCAGCGGCGATCGTGATCTCTTCAGCCTCATTCGCGACCGAGAGGTTGTCGTCCTCTATCCGGAGAAGGCCGGCCTCGCGTACGTGGACGAGGACGAGGTGGCGCGGAGGTACTCGATCCCCGGGCGCGCTTACGGGGACTTTGCGATCCTGCGTGGCGATCCATCGGACGGCCTTCCAGGCCTGGCCGGGGTCGGCGCCAAGAAGGCTGCGGACCTGGTGCGCCGCTACGGTTCGGTGCAGGGGATGCTCGACGCCGGCGTGTTCCGTTCCGCAGATGCCGAGTACCTCGAGAAGGCACAGAAGGTGGTGCCGCCCGTGAGCGACCTCAAGATCAAGGTGCCACGCGGGCGGCGCGCTCGGTATCCGGAGCATCCAAAGAAGGTCGAGGATCTCGGGACCCGGTACGGGGTCACCGGCTCATTCAAGCGCCTGAGCGATGCGCTGAGCAAAATGCCCAAGTGAGCGCTTACAAAGGGTTTACGTCGCGCTGGAGATGATCTGACGGACGGGATCGATCGTATGTCCTGTTATGACACTCACCTGGATCCTGCTCCGTCGGCGCTCGCACACGGGTCGGAACCGTGGAGGTAGGGCTCTGCGCGTCCTGCAAGCACTCGCGCACGATCTCAGGCACTCGAAGCACGTTCTGGATGTGCGAGCGGTCGCGGACCGACCCGTCATTTCCGCGGTACCCGCGCCTGCCCGTGCTGCAGTGCCGCGGGTACGAGGCAGAGTCTGAGCACGAATCTCCCCACCCGGCGGTGCCTCCGGCAGCGCCGACCTCCCCCCACAGTGGGGAGGTAGATTAGGCTGCCGCCACCCTGATCAGGGCCAGCGGCTGGCCGCCGGCTCCGCCGAAAGTGGTTGCCGCGCGCGCACCTTTCACGGGTAGCTCCGCGATCATCCCGGTGTCGTCCATCGCATAGACAGTGGCGCCGTCGGGGGCCATGGCCACGCTCCAGATGTTCCAGCCAGTCAATTGGCGGTCGCGTGCCTTGAGGGACGCTGTGTCCACCCACACGAGACCTGTCTTGCCCGCGATGACCAATGTCTGTCCGTCGGGGCTCAAGGCGGCTGCGTTGCCGCCCAGCTCCTTCGCTTCGACGTTCTGAATGAAGCTGTTTGCGGTCTGTCCGCCGACTAGTTGAACTGCGCGCTGGTGGTTGGGCACACCGCCATCGATGCTCAGGTCGGCGACGATTCCGGTCGCGCCGTTGGCGGCATAAAGGTGCGTGCCCGCGGCGTTCATCGTCAGTGACCAGCGAAATTCATCAGGGTTGGTCGAGTAGCCGAGATCCCCGGGGAGGTCGATGCAGATCGCGATGGGGTCGTCGAGGCTGAGGGCGTGGATGAACGGGCCGTGGTTCTCGCGGATGTACATGCTGTAGAGCCAGTGACCGTCTGGTGACGCAACACCGGACAGGCGCAAGCCGGCCATCGCCGCGCTGCCATCGCTTTTGTCGAACACGATCTGCGGATCGAGTCTTCCGATGCTCAGGTCATAGAAGCGCACGTGGTACTGGTTGCCGGTGAGGTACTGGATCATGTAGACACGCTGCCCGTCGTTGCTGACGGCGTCGAAGTTGAAAAGCCCTTTCAGGTCGATCTGCCGCGGCGCACTCGCGTATGTCGTGTCGACCACCAGCATGTGCGTGGCGGTGGGGATGCTGTCGGTTCGATCGAACGACTCGAGCACCAGCCATCGACCGTTCGGCGACAGTCCCCCGGGCACGCCGCTCAGCGTCGCCGGTGGCAGCTGCATTGACCCCGGCAGTTGCAGAGAGCGCCGCGTGGCGCCGGTTTGCGGATCGAGGTCAAGCAGGGTGTCGCCTTTCACTGTGTAGAGGTGCATCCAGTCGGGGGAGGGCGTGCCGAGCGGCATGTTGAGCTCGACCGAATGGGAGCGTGAATCGATGACTGACAGCTGCTGGGAGGTGCTGGTCGACGCGGCGACGTACAGCTTGTAGTCCCCTGGCGACACCTGCCCTGCGG
>MNES01000097.1 GCA_001917815.1 Chloroflexi bacterium 13_1_40CM_65_17
GGCTCTTGGTGAGCTGCTCCGAGGTCGGGGCACGCAATGGGATACCGAGGTCGTCGACGCGTTCGCCGAGACGCTGGCTCCCGCCCTGTCCGTCGCGCGGCGGCGCTGGAGTGAGGTGCGCCCGCTGCTTCGCTCGCTAGGCGCCGCGGTGGGAGTGATCAGCTAGGGCATCAACCTTCGCCGCCACAATGCGGTTCCGAAGGACGCCGATCCCTGAGACCTCTGTCTCCATCACGTCACCGGGATGTAGGAACTCGGGCGGAGTGCGAGTAAAGCCGACTCCATCCGGCGTACCGGTGGCGATCATGGCCCCCGGCAGCAGTGTCATCCCTTTCGACGCCCACTCGATGATCGCGTCGACGGGATGGATCATGTCCCGCGTGTTGCCATCTTGCTTCACAACCCCGTTTACGGTGAGGCGCAACGCGAGATTGCGAGGGTCTGGAGCCTCGTCCGCTGTCACCACCCATGGTCCAGTGGGACAGGAACGATCGAGGCTTTTGCCTTTGAAGTACTGGCCGCCCCAGCCGTTCTGAATGTCCCTCGCGCTGACATCGTTGAGCACGAAATAGCCGAACACATGGCTCATCGCGTCGCGACGGGAAATATTCGCACCGCGCTTGGCGATCACGAGGCCCAGCTCCACCTCCCAATCGATGTCGTCGCTGATCGAGGGATCGATCGTGATGTCGTCATACGGCCCGGCGATGCTGGTTATCGCCTTCGTGAAGATGGTCGGCGGCTTGACGTCGCCGTCCGAGGCGGTTTCCTCGGCATGCTTCTGATAGTTGCGGCCCATTGCGATGATGTTTCCGGGCGGGGAATCGATTGGCGGCAGCAGTTTCAGACCTTTGAGAGGACGCGACGATGCACCCGCCGCGATTTTCTGCGCCTTCTCTAATCCGCGCTCACCGGCGGCGATCAAGCCCAGCAAATCGCGCGCCACCCCGCCGAGGTCGACCACCTCGTCTTGGTGGCCAGGACGGAGCGCGCCCAGCCTCGGGGCGCCATCGTGCAGATACATCAGCAGCCTCATGCTTCCTCCAGCTTTGAATTGTCTGACGCAGCCAGCTCTGTGCCCGCTCCCAGGAACAGCTCCTCGAAGTCCTGGCGGTCGAGGAGCTCTTTCGGCCGTCCTTCCAGCCGAACCGAGCCGGAGACGAGGACGCTTGTCCAGTCCGCGATCTGCAGCGCAGCCCTGGCACGCTGCTCGACCAGCACCACCGCCTTGCCTAGTCCCGCGAGCCTCCGTACTTGCTCTCGCAGGAGGCTGTCGGCCAGCTTTGGCGATAGATTCGCTGTGGGCTCGTCGAGGATGAGGATGTCGGGGTCCAGCATGAGCACGCGCGCGATTGCGAGCATCTTGCGCTCGCCGCCGCTGAGCTTGTCCGCGCGCCGCGCTAGCATCGGCGGCAGCTGCGGAAACACCGCGCCGACTTCCCCGACGCGCTCCTTGACCTGCCTCGCGTTCAACAAATAGCCGCCCATCTCCAGGTTTTCGAGCACGGTGAGCGGCTCGAAGATGTCGTTGACTTGCGGCACATAGCCGACGCCGCGGCGCGCCAGCTCTTCGGGTGACCGGCCGGTGACGTCGTCGGCGCCTAGAAGAATCCGGCCCGCATCGAGCCGGAGGATCCCCACCAGACTCTTGAGAAGAGTGCTCTTGCCCGCGCCGTTGGGCCCGATGATCGCCACGACCTCGCGGGGCCCGACCGAGATCGACACGTCCCGTATCACCGGCACGCCGCCGTAGCCGGACGTGATGTCCAGCGCCTGCAGGCTGGGGGCCGGCCGCGCCTCCACGCGGGTCAGGCTATCCGACAAGGTAAGCGTCGACAATCTCCCTCTGCCGCCTCAAGGTCGCCATCGTCCCGCTTCCGATCACCTTGCCCTGCGCCATGACGACCACTGAGTCGCACAGCCGCTCCACCATGTGAAGCTCGTGCTCGACCATTAGGATCGTCAGGCCCTCGGCGCGCAGGTCCTGGAGGTAATGCTGGATCTCTAGGACGATCTTCGGGTGCACACCGGACATCGGCTCGTCGAGCAGCAGCAGGCGCGGCTGGAGCATCAGGGCTCGCATGATCTCGATCAACCGCTTCTGGCCGCCGCTCATGGTGCCGGCGTAGTCGGACTCCTGTGCGCTCATGCCAAATCGGTCGAGCAGCGCCCGCGCCTGATGGACCAAGCGCCGCTCGTCATCGATCCAGTAACCCTTCCCCATCAGCGCGCCGAACAGCGAATCGCCTCTGTGCTTTGGCGCGGCGACTAGCAGGTTTTCGAGCACTGTCAGCCGCGCAAACTCTGAAGGCAGCTGGAACGTCCGGACGAGCCCGCGGCGCGCGCGCCTGTATGCGGGGGAGCTCGTGATGTCCTCGCCATCGAAAACGATCGTGCCGCTCGACGCGGGCAGTGTACCGGCGAGAACGGCGAGAAGTGTCGACTTGCCCGCGCCGTTGGGCCCTATAAGGCCGGTGATCTGGCCGGACGGAACATCGATGGAAACACCGTCCACCGCGTGGAGGCCTTCGAAATGGCGATGGATGTCGCTCGCGACGAGCATCGGCCGCCCGGGCGTGACCAGCGCTTCCGCCGCTGCAGCCATCAGCCGGTTTCTTCGCGCACGGCAGCGCCTTCGAACACGTGCCGCGGCTCGGGCCGGACACCTTCGGGCCTGAACCATAGGAACCCGATGATGAGCAGGCCGATGGCAACCCACTGCAGGGCGGGGATCAGGCCCGGGGGTCCGATCGTGGTCGGGATGAAGCGTGTCACCTCTTCGAAGCCCACCGGGACGAGCAGGGCGCCGAGGATGGCGCCGATGTTGTTGCCGCGGCCGCCGACGATGACAGCGGCGAACAGGATGATCGTTTCCGGATAGAGCCACACCGAAGGGGCCCAGAGCTGGATGAATCCGACGAGGATCGCGCCAGAAAGGCCGGCGATCACGCCGCCGACGATGAAAACAGTCATCTTGAGCTGGACCGGGTTCTTGCCGATGGCCATGGCCGCCAGCTCGCGCTCGCGCATCGCGCGGAGCGTGCGGCCGTAAGGCGACTCGACGATCCGGTTCACCAGAACGAAAACGATCACGACGCAAATGGCGGTGAGGCCCACGTAGAGGAACTGGTAAGTCTCTGTGTTGGGATCGATCTGGTCGGAGAACGGCGGCGGCACCAGGGCCAGGCCGGCCGCGCCGTTCAAAAGCGGCCGCGCGTTGGTGATCACGGCATTGGTGATGATCGACAGCACCAGGAGCGCGATGGCCTGGTAGTCGCTGCGCAGCCTCCTCAGCACCACCAATCCCACCGGGATCGAAAGGAGGCCGCCGGCCGCGGCGCCACCGATCCACGGGATCGGGAAAGGCAGCTGATATCCGCCGAAATAGATCTGAAATCCGCCATTGGCGGAATCTGGCGGCAGCGAAAGCACGGCGGCCGTGTATGCGCCTACTGCTTGAAAGACGATGAAGCTGAAGTTGACGATGCCCGAGACGCCGAACTGCATGTTGAGCGCCAGGCAGGCGATGATGTCGACGCCTGCGTACACGAGCAGGTTGGTCGCGTAATAGGTATTCATCCGGCGGCTGCCAGTGCGCCTCGTTTGGCGAGGAGGCCTTGGGGCCGAAGAACCATCACCAGAACGAGGATGCCGAAGGCCACAACCTCTTTGTATTCAGGCGACCACGCGGCAGCGCTCAGCTCGGTGACCATGCCGATGATCACGGCCCCGATCATCGCGCCGTAGGGCTGGCCCGCGCCGCCGAGCACCGCGGCGGCAAGTGCGGTGATGAGAAAGCCGGCGCCGTTCGCGATGGCGAAGGAGTCGGAGTTCATCGCCGCGACCACGCCGGCCAAGCCGCAAAGGGCGCCGGTGATCAGCCAGACCGCATCGATGACCCGCCCGGTCGGAATGCCGCAGTTGCGAGCCAACGTCGGGTTGGCTGCCGTCGCACGCATTGCCTTCCCAAGCCTCGTGTATCTGAGGAGGCCGTGGATGAGGAGCATCAGCACCACAGCGACGCCGATGATCGCGATCTGATTGGTGGTGAGGACGATTCCGCCCGCACGGATGAGGCCACCGGTGGTGTCTTGGTACGAGACGCTGTAGTAGCCGACGATCGGAAGCAAAAGGTTCGCGACCATGAGCGAGACGGCCAGCGAGACGATGACCATCCCGATGTGCGATGTGCCCCTTCGCAGGAACGGTGCGTACACAACCCTGTTCAGGAGGAACGAGAACACCGCGCCAAACACCGCTCCGGCGATCATCCCAACCCAGATGGTGATGCCGGCCTTGTTCAGGTAATACGCGACATAGGCGGAGGAGATCATCACTTCGCCATAGGCGAGGTTGATCATGTTGGTGATCCCGAACTGCATCGTGAAGCCAACCGCGGCGATGGCGATCACCGACATGCCCACCAGCCCGAAGCCGAACGCCGCTACATAAAGGTCCACGGCGTTCGGTTCCTCCGAGTGTTGTCTTGGACTATCCGCCTGCCGCGATCAGCTTCGCAGTCTGATCGGGAGTCAACTGCCCGACCTGCACCTCGTTGCCATCCTTGTCATAGCCGACCAGGATGTAGCCGGACTGCGAGTTGTTGTACTGGTCGAAGTTGTTCTCGCCGCCCGCGCCGACGAAGCGGATCGTCTTGCCGGCTTTGATGGCGGCCACGCCGTCCTTGTACGTGTTGACGACGGTCGCGCCGCTCGAACCATTCGCGATCTGGATGATCTTAGGGTTGTAGACCGTCCGGTCGGCGCTGTTGGTCGCGACCATCGCAAGCGCGGTCATGATGATCCCGTCGTAGAGGTGCAGGGTCGATCCACGCTGCTTGTACTTTGGCGCGTCCGCGAACTGAGTCGCCGCAGCGTTTAGGTTGGTCAGGAACTCGGCATAGGCGGGCCCCGAGAAGGTGTAGCCGAGGTCCACGCCCGCGTAGTACTTGAGCAGGTCGTCGATCCCGATGGCGTCGCGGACCTGCTGAAACCAGACAGGGTCGATGGTGGCGGACGAGCCGATGAACGGGATCATCTTGCCCCCGTTCTGCGTCTTGACCTCCTTGAGATATGTCCCGGCGGAGCCGAGAGCCTCGGTGAGGATGACGTCGGGGTTTGCTTTCAGCATCGCGGCGACCTCGGTCCGGTACGAGGAGGCGTTGAGGTGGATCGGCTGGTTGATCGCGATGGTTCCGCCGAGCTTCGTGAACGCGTTCGTCGCCGGCTGAACGAAGGCCTGGGAGCCGATGTCGTCACCGAACACCAGCGCCGCCTTCTTGTAGGGCGCGTGGTTGGGCCCGAAGAGGGCGCTGCCCACCATCGCGAACGCGTCGTACACGTCGGCCGGGACGAGGCGGTGGAAGTACTTGAGCGTCGTCTTGTTGAACTCCGACTGCCCGGTCATGCAAAACATCGGGAGATGCGCCCTATCCATGATCGGCGCCACGGCCGCCGCCTCGTCGGAGGTGCATCCGACCGCCGCCATCAAGTTGGAGCTGCTCGCGATCATCTGGTTGGCCGCAGGCACCGCGTCCGCTGGTTCGCCACGCGTGTCGAACTGCTGGCACTTCACCTGGCGTCCACCGACCCCGCCGTTGTTGTTGATCTCGGGAGCGGCCGCCAGGCAGGCTGCGTAGTACGCGGGCCCGAGCCCTGCATCTGCCCCGGTGAACGGCGCGATCACGCCGACCAGCAGGTCGCCTGAACCCAGTCCACCGCCGCTGGTGGAGCTGCCACCGCACGCCGCAAGAACGATGAGAGCAGCGACTGGAATGGCTTGCGACCCACTCCACCGGTTTCGCGCGGCTGTCTGGAACTTCATCAGCATCGCCCCTCCGCTGCGGATAATTTCTGGCATCACCCATTCGTGACGCCGGGTCGGATTGTCGACATTATTGGGGATAATCTGCGCGATGGCAAGAACGGACCTTCGCCGGGCGGCGACCAGGAAGCGGCCGCGTGCTGCCTCCGAGGACGGGCTCGAGGCGTACCGCCGGTTGAGGGAGGGGATCACGGCGGGGCGTTTCCAGCCCAACGAGCGCCTGGTCGAGGCCAACCTGTCCAAGATGCTCGGCGCGGGCCGCACCGCTGTTCGCGCCGCGCTCGTCAGGCTCGATCAGGAAGGCCTGGTGACGCGAGAGCACAACCGGGGCGCGCGCGTGCGCCTGGTGTCAGAGCAAGAGGCACTGCAGATCGAAGAGGTCCGGGCGGCGCTCGAGCGCCTGCTTGCCCGCCAGGCCGCCGCGAAGGCGACCGCGGGTGACATCCGCGAGCTCCGCCATGTGCTCGTCGACATGCGGAGATGCTTCAGCAACGGAGACGCGATCGGCTACTCCGAGCTCAACCCGCGGTTCCATCAGCTGATCTGGGCGGCGGCTCGCAACCCGACCGCGGGCCGCCTGGTGGGCACGCTCAAATCGCAGAGCCTGCGCTACCAGTACCAGACGATGCTGCGTCCGGGGCGGACAGAGCGCTCGCTGCACGAGCACGAGCTGATCTTCAGCGCCATCGTCGCCCACGATCCGGAGGCGGCGGAGGCGGCGATGCGGGATCACCTCGAGGAGGTCCTGGAGACTTTGAGGTGGGCGATCGGCCACAAGAGCCGGCCGCCGCACTGGTTGCCCGACTAGAGATTGGCGGCCTGCAGGAGCTTGACGGAGCCGTAGAGCGTGCGGAGGTGCGGCACCGGAACGCCCAGGCGGTCGCCAAGCTCCACCACCGATCCGGTGAGCGCATCGATCTCCATGGGCCGCCGGGCTTCCAGGTCTTGCAGCATCGAGGTCTTGTGGTCGCCTACACGCTCCGCGCCTTTAATGCGTTGGTCGATGGAAACATGGACCTCGATCCCGACTCGCCGCGCGACCGCGTCCACCTCCTCCATCGCCCCGCGCACGACAGTCGCCACCAGCGGCGATCGAGTCATCTCGCCGAGGGTGGCGCGGGTCAGGGCGCTCAGCGGGTTGAACACAGCGTTCCCGAGGAGCTTGAGCCACAGCTCAGCGCGGATCCTCGACTGGACGGGAGCTTTCAACCCGGCGCTCGCGAGCAGATGGGAGAGCTCGACGCAGCGCGGGCTCTGGCTGCCGTCGAGCTCGCCCAGGGAAAACCGGTCGCCCTCGACGTGGCGCACGACCCCAGGACTGACAAGGCTGGTGGCAGGATAGACGACGCACCCGATGACCCGTCCCGGATCGATGGCGCGAGCAACGGTCCCGCCAGGGTCGACGGTCTCGAGATGGATTCCATCCAGGTCGCCGCCAAGACGCTGGAAGTACCACCATGGGATTCCGTTCTGGGCGCTGACCACCGACGTCGCGGCGCCGAGATTCGAAGCGATGCGGTCCGCCACCGGAGGCAAGCTGTGCGCTTTGAGGGTCACGAAAACAACGGTCGCGTCGCGCATCGCCGCGAAGTCGTCCGTCACGTTGACACGAACGGTCCAATCACCCTCGGCTTCGATGACGCGAAGTCCAGACTCCCGCATCGCGTCCAGGTGAGGGCCGCGCGCGATGAGGACGACGTCGGCGCCGGCGCGAGCGAGATGGGCGCCAAGGAATCCGCCTATCGCTCCCGCTCCCAGGACAACGAGTCTCACGCGTGAGTGAGCTGTTCGGCGACGAACCGGCGCTGGACCTTTCCGGTTGCGGTGCGCGGTATCGACTCGACGATGTGCAAGCGCTTGGGGACCTTGAAGTCCGCGAGTCGAGCGCGGCAGTGGGCGAGCAGCTCCCTCTCGGTCGCAGGCGCTTTCAAGACCACCGCCGCCGCCACCTCCTCGCCCCACGTGGGATGCGGGACGCCGAAGGCAACCGCCTCCTTCACGGCCGGGTGGCCTTCGAGCACCTCGTCGATCTCGCGTGGCGCGATCTTCTCGCCGCCCCGGTTGATTAGCTCTTTGATCCGGCTGATGAGCCTCAGATAGCCGGAGTCATCGAGCGTGCCCAGGTCACCCGTGCGAAACCAGCCGTTGAAAAAAGCGCCGGCATTTGCCTCGGGGTTGTTCTCGTAACCATGCATCACGTTCGGGCCACGGATGACGACCTCGCCGGCGGTGCCGTGCGATAGTGCGGCGCCGTCTTCGCCGAAGATGGCGATCTCGACGCCAGTGCCCGGGCCGACGGAGCCTGCGAAACGCGGAGCCGGCGGCAGAGGGTTCGACGACATCTGATGGCTCGCCTCGGTCATTCCGTACGCCTCGAGAACCGGAACGCCAAAGCGCTCCTCCATGAGCGCCATCTGAGCCGGAGCCAGCGCGGAGCTGCATGAGCGCACGAACCGAAGCCGCTCGGCGCCTGCGGGACGGTTCTCCTGAAGGCGCGCCAACACCAGCTGGTGCGGGGTTGGGGAGGCTGTGAACCACGTGGGCCGGGCCGCCTGCATCAGCGGCCAAAAGCCAAGCGGACTGAATCGATCGGGCACGACCACGGTGCCGCCAGAACCGAATGTCGCCAACGCTGAGGCCACCAGGCCATGCACGTGAAAGAGCGGCATGATGCAAAGCGAGACGTCTTCCGGACCCAGCTCGTACGTGGCGATGACGTTCGCCACCGAGGCGGTGAGGTTCTCGTGGCGAAGGGGAACCCGCTTGGGGCGGCTGGTCGTCCCACTCGTGTGGAGCACAAGCGCGATTTCGCCGGTTGCGGATGGCTCCCACGAATCGAGATGCTTGGCCATGCTCGGGCCCTGGATGTCGAGGCGGCCGTCACTCTCGAGGATCGCCTCCAGCACCGTCCCATTCGCCGGCATGGCTCGCCGCGCGGCGTCCGCCTCGCCCGGTGGAGCCAGCAGGAATCGCGCGCCGACATCTTCCAGATAGAAGCGGAACTCGTCCTCTTTATATGCTGAGTTGAGCGGGCAAGCCGTCGCGATCATCGAGGCAGCCAGAAAGAGAAGGATGGCCTCGGGACCGTTGGGGAAAACCATCGCCACGCGGTCGCCCTTGCCGACCCCGTGGGACGCCAGCGTGCGGGCCGCATCGTCCGTGAGATCGCGCAGCTGCGCATAGGTGAGAGAGATGCGGTCGGGGACGATGAGCGCGGCATGATCGTGCGCGCCGTGCTCGAGCAGTGCTGCGACGTTTGAACCCGTCACTCATTTCAGTCTGGCACAGCCAAACTGTGCCGATGCCAATGCCCGTGAACTCAGCCCTCAACCTCGCCGGCGATGCGCTGACGCCCGGAGCACAGCGCAGCTGGTGGCTCCGTGAAGCGCTGGCGAGAGAGCCGGGCAGTGATTGCCCGCCGCTCGACAAGGACGTCAACGCGGACGTCGTGATCATCGGAGGCGGATTCACCGGCTTGTGGACAGCGTTCTTTCTCACCGAAGCCAATCCCAACCTCGGGATCGCGGTCCTGGAACAGGACATCTGTGGCGGTGGGCCAAGCGGGCGCAACGGCGGGTTTGCGAGCGGATGGTGGGATGAGCTCGACGGGCTGGTGGCTCTCTATGGCGCCGAAGCGGCGGTGCGCGCCTGCCAGGCGATCTCCACGAGCATCACATCGATCGGTGACTTTTGCGAAACGCATGGCGTCGACGCGTGGTTCAGGAAGGCGGGCTATGTCTTCGCCGCGACCGCAGCGCCACATCTCACGGTTTGCGAGCGGATGGTCGAACTGGCGCGTGAAGTCGGAGCCGCGAACGAGCTGCGGCCCCTCAGCGCAGAGGAGGTGCGCGCAAGGTGCGATTCATCGGCGTTTCGTGGCGGCGCGTTCATGCCGGACGGCGCGTCAGTCCAGCCGGCGTTCCTGGTTCGCGGCTTGCGCCGAGTCTTGCTCGAGCGCGGGGTCACCATTCACGAAAGCACGCCCGTCACGCGGTTGGAGCCTGGCCCGCCCGCAATGGCGATCACGCCGCGGGGAGCCGTGCGCGCGCCACATGCAGTGATGGCGGTGAACGCCTGGGCCATGGGATGGCCGTGGT
>MNES01000084.1:0-1081 GCA_001917815.1 Chloroflexi bacterium 13_1_40CM_65_17
CGTTCGATCTCTCGAACACGCGATATTCAGGCCGGTCGGCCGATCCCGGCCCGAACGCCGACATGATCATGCGGCTATCCCACGACGCAGAGCAGATCTGCGCAGGCTTCTGGCCTGGCGATCAGCAGCTTTCCGAGCCTGCATTCTTCGCCTACACCTATCCCAAGCCGGCAGGGATCGAAGGGGAGTTGGTTCGGCCCGCCGGTGCGGCCTGGAACTCGGTGATCGGCGAGTTCATCTTGCCCTATGAGGCGGCACGGCTTGCGGGCGACGCGCGCCAGGCGATCCTGGACTTCCTCGAGAGCACGTATGACGCCGGCGCGACGGGGCTGGGTTGGAGCCCAGACCTCGTCAGCAGTCGCTAGCGGGTCGGGTGTACCGGGAGGGGGCCGAAAGTCCCAGAGACAACGCCGCACGTGAGGTCTAGGTTGAGCGTGGGGGTCAGGGACCGGGACGCTGGGGGCATCAGCCTCCAAAAGGGGAGCGTCCGGTCTCTGTCCCCCGCCATCGAAGGGATGATCACCGAATGACCGCCTGGAGCCGAATCGCAGCACTCGTGACGCATGCGCTTATACGGCGCCGCCTGCACTGGGTCGAAATCTCGGTCACCCGTGCCCGGAGTCACGACCTGCCTTCGGCATAAGAAAAGGACGGGCCTCACAGAGGCCCGTCCTACGCTACTTTCCCTCGGCTAGTCTTCCGCCGGCTCGTGACCCGGGCAGAGCCTGACCCTCGGGTTGCAGTTCGCGAATGTCTCGTTATGCCGCCACTTCGTCCTCGGCGCTGCGTGCGGCCGCTTCCGGTGATCGGCCCTGGCGGACGGCGAAAAGGACGATCACGAAACCTGCGATCCCCATGGCGCCGGCGATCTCGAACGCCGAGCCGAAGCCGGCGGTCGTGGCGACGGTTCCCATGATCGCGATCCCTAGCGAGCCCCCGAGCTGGCGGCCGACGTTCAAGAGGGCTGAGGCCAGCCCTGACTCGTTCGGGCGGACTCCCGAGATGGCGGTGACGCTCGTGGACACGAAGGCCATTCCGAGGCCGAGCGAAAGGACCACCAGCGGCCCGAAGACGTTGGTGA
>MNES01000084.1:1280-4488 GCA_001917815.1 Chloroflexi bacterium 13_1_40CM_65_17
CCCCTGAGCGATTGCGGTTCGCGAAGATTCGCAAGGGCATCAACGGGTCTCGGCCGCGGGATTCCAGGGCTACGAAGGCGACGAGGAGGGCGATCGCGATGCCGAAGGTTGCACGGGTCACGGCGTCGCTCCAGTCGTGCGTGGCCACTCGGGCAAGGCTGTAGACGAGCAGCGACACGCCGCCCGTTGCCAGGACAGCGCCTGGCAGGTCGAGACGCCCGGGCTTGCCCTCGCCGCGAATCAGCACTCTCGGAGCTGCAAGGGCAAGCAGCAGGCCGATCGGAACGTTGACGAACATGATCCAGCGCCATGACAAGTAGGTCGTGATGACGCCGCCCATCAGCAGCCCGATCCCGCCACCGCTCGCGGACACAGCCGAGTAAACGCCGAGCGCGCGATTGCGCTGGGCTCCCTGCGGGAAGGTGGCGGCAAGAAGGGACAAGGCGGTCGGGGCGAGGATCGCCGCGCCAATACCCTGCGCCGCCCTGGCGGCGACCAGGTAGGCGGAGGAGGTGGCAAGTCCGCCGGCCAGCGAGCCCGCCGTGAACAGCACGGCGCCGATGACGAACATGCGGCGCCGGCCGAACAGGTCGCCGGTGCGACCCCCGAGCAGCAGCAGGCCACCGAACGCGATCGCGTACGCGTTGACGACCCACTCGAGGTCGGTGGCGGCGAAGTGCAGCTCTCGCTGTATCGACGGCAGCGCGACGTTGACGATGGCGACGTCGAGCACGACCATCAGCTGCGCGAGCGCGATCACGACGAGCGCGAGATTGAGAGTGCGACCCGGCGACCTGGGTTCGATTGCGGTGTCTGAGGCGACGCGCAGACGGAGGTACTCGTTGATGCCGATCAATCGGAACTGAAGGCGCTCGTAGCGCGGGAAGGCCGGCTTGGCCGTCGCGTAATCGATGACCTCGGGCTCGACCACGACGTATTCGCGGCCCAGATACCTGATCCGCGCCTCGCCGGCCGCTTTGACGTTCTGATACCAGGCGACTCACGGCCTGAGCGCCGCCCGCGGTGATAGAGGATGCCGACGACCGGCATCCATCGCCGCCCCGCAAAGAGCAGGACGAGCGGGTTGACGAACCGCGCTGCCAACCGCACGATTCGGCGCGCACGCGGACCAAGGTTGATCGTGTTGGTCGGATTGGTGTTGCTCATGGACCAAGGACGTGGGTGACGGTGAGAATGTGACTTCCGGGGCTGATGTCACATTCCGAGCCCCAACCTCGTCCTTACATGTGTGGTGGCCTCAGTGATTGAGAGCAATGAACGTTTCACCGACGCGTGGACGAACCACCATCGTTTCCTGCTCGACGTCGCCTACCGGCTGCTGGGCAGCTTCAGCGACGCCGAAGACATCGTGCAGGAGGCTTTTTCGAGACTCCTCCGTACGGACCTCGACCCCATCGAGGACGTGCGTGCGTGGCTCGTCGTGGTCGTGAGCCGGTTGTGCCTCGATCAGCTCCGATCAGCGCGAGTCAAGCGCGAGGCCTACATCGGCCCTTGGTTCCCGGAACCGCTTCTCTTCTCTGATGATGCGGCGACCGATCCTGCCGATGTCGTGACCATGGACGAAAGCGTCCGGTTTGCCCTGCTTGTCGTGCTCGAGCGCATGTCGCCGGCAGAGCGCGTCGTCTTCGTGCTGCACGACGTGTTCGAGTTCCCGTTCGAAAGGATCGCTCCGATGGTGGGGCGAACGGTGGCGGCATGCCGGCAGCTCGCGAGCCGCGCGCGGAAGCGCGTCAATGAGGAGGCGGGATCCGCGCGGTTCGCGACCGACCCGGTCGAGCAGCGCCGCGTCGTGGACGCTTTCATCGCGGCGTGCGCCGGCGGCGACATCAATGACCTGCTTCCGCTGCTCGACCCTTCAGTCGTGGGTTGGGCCGACGTTGGCGGGACGCTGCCCGCGGTCAGCCAGCCGAATATCGGCCGCGAGACGGTCGCCGCGCGGGTGATGCGGTTCTTCGGCGCCGGGTCGGGAAACAAGCTTGTGGCGCAAGTCATCAATGGCGAGCCGAGCGTCGTCGCGTTCTTCGAGGGCGCGGTGGTGTCCGTGCTCGCATTGAGCGTGACCGACCACCTGATCTCGAGGGTCTACGTCGTGTCGGATCAGCGCAAGCTGGCCCACGTGAAACGGGTGCTCGAGCCGCAGTAGCGCCACGCCGCGTAAATCGGAACCAGCCCGGGCCCTGCGGTGTAGGTGCAGTGATGGTCGCCGCGGAAGCGAAGTGGTGGGCGGTCGTCGTGGCCGCTGCGCTATTAGTCTCGTGCGGCCGCGCGGCAGCGTCCCAGGCCCCTAACGCACCCCTCGGTGGCGAGCCGAGGGGGCACAGCTGCTTCGTGTCCGATCACCAAACCACCGCAGCCGCCGTTCGTTCCACCTACCCCCTACCCTGGACCCGCACCCGGGCGCGCATTCTGGTACGGAACCCCGGCCCTGTGGACCGCGCTCGAGGGAAGCGGGACATGGGACAGGCTGCCATTCCAGGGCGGCGGCTACACCCAGAAGGTCTTCTGGTGGCGTGACGGATACGACTGGCGGACTGAGACGAGTCCCAAGCTGTTTGTCAGCGGCTTGCGCGTTGATGGACCGGCCAAGGCGCTCGTGGCATCGAGCGCAACCAACGCATTTGCCTCAGACATCGGCTCGGCAATGCTTGTGGGCGTTGAGATGCCGGCAGCGGGATGTTGGGAGATCACAGGTCACTACAAGGAGCAGAGGCTGAGCTTCGTGGTGTGGGTCGCTCCTGATTAGGCGGACCTACCTTTGGACGGGCAGCTGGTGAGGTGGTCGTCGACTATGCCGACGGACTGCAACAGCGAATAGATGATGGTGGAGCCCACGAACGTGAAGCCCCGGCGCTTGAGGTCTCTGCTGATGCGGTCGGACAGCTCGGTTGTGGCCGGCAGGTCGGCGAGAGACCGGGGGCGGTTGATGATTCTGGCTCCGCCGACCCAGTTCCACAGGTAGGCGTCAAAGGATCTGAATTCCCTCTGCATTCGGACGACGCCTCGCGCGTTCGTGCGGGTGCCATAGACCTTGAGCCGGTTTCGAATGATTCCTGTGTCCTGGAGTAGCTTTTCGAGGCGGCGGTCGGTGAACGCAGCCACCTTGACAGGATCGAAGCCCTCAAAGGCATGCCGGTATCCGTCCCGGCGGTTGAGGATTGTCGCCCAGGACAGTCCGGCCTGGGCGCCT
>MNES01000084.1:4496-77284 GCA_001917815.1 Chloroflexi bacterium 13_1_40CM_65_17
GCGCATGGCCGGCGAGCTGTCCGCCCATGGGCATCTCCCCTTGTTAGTAGCCGCTGACTTTCCAGAGATAGCCATCAGGATCGCTGAAGTAGCCGAAGTATCCACCCCATTGAGCCTTCTGGGCGGGCTTGACGATCGTTGCTCCAGCCTTTTCGGCGAGGGCCATCACCTCAGCGACCCGCGCCTCGGATTCGACGATGTAGTTGAGCGTGATGCCACGAAAGCCGCTGCCATCCGCCGGCACGCCCGCATCGGCGGCAAGCGCGTCCCACGCGTAGAGCCCCAGCTTGGTTGACCCGTCGCCGAGTTTGAAGGAGACAAACCCAGGATGGTCCTGGTCGATCGCGCAGCCCAGACCATCGCTGTAGAACTTCTTGGCTCGATTGATGTCCTTGACTCCAATCGTGACGGCGCTTATCTGCACGTTCATCGTCATGCCTCCTTGGCATCTTGGTTGACTTCGACACCACCTATGACGTAGCTCGAATCGAGAATGTGACTGATGTCCGATGCTGCCCGCCTTCCAAAAAGGTTCCGCTACTCTTGCCGATGACGCCGGCGTAGCTCAATTGGCAGAGCAGCTGTTTTGTAAACAGCAGGTTGCGGGTTCGATTCCTGTCGCCGGCTCAGACTTCGTTTCGTGGACTACGCTTTACCCCAATGGACGCAGACGAAAGGGCTCCTCTGATCCACCGATACAAGGAAGGCCACCGCGCGGTTATGGATGCGCTCCGCGGCATCACTGAGGAAGAGCTCGACCGGTCGGCGAGCGGCGAGTGGACGCCGCGCCAGATCGCGCACCACCTGGCTGACAGCGAAATGATGTCCGCGATCAGGCTGCGCCGGTTGATCGCCGAAGAGAGTCCGGTCATCCACGGCTACAACGAAGTGGAGTTCGCACAGAGGCTCACGACCGATCGTCCAATCGCGCCGTCTCTCGAGGCAATGCGATACGCGCGCGAATCGACCGCTCAGATCCTTGAGCGCCTGTCTGAGGCTGACTGGAACCGCACTGGCACGCACAGCGAGAGCGGTCCTTACTCGGTCGAGAAGTGGCTCACGATCTATGCCGCTCACGGACACGACCACGCGGCCCAGATCAAACGCTCGCGCGGCACCGCCTGACGATGGCGACCACCCACGTCCTCATGGATAACGCGCTCGCCAGGGCAGCAGCGGCCCAAGAAGCCGATCTCGCCGACCTCTTCGAGGAGCTTCGAATCCCCTCTGTCAGCACGCTGCCTGAGCGTCGCGCCGATTGCGTGCACAACGCGGAATGGTTGAAGGCACGCCTCGACAGGTTCGGCTTCAAGACGGAGCTGGTCGATGTTATGGAGGGTGGGCTGCCGGTCGTCGTCGCCGAGTGGAACGGTCATCCGGGAAAGTCGCATCTCACGATCTACGGCCACTACGATGTGCAGCCGCCCGATCCCCTGGATGAATGGACGTCACCGCCGTTCGACCCACAGATCCGCGATGGACGCATCTACGCGAGGGGCTGCGCCGACAACAAGGGCAACCACTTGGCAGCGGTGAAGGCGGTGGAGCACCTCTTCGAAGCGGGTGGGCCCCCTATCAACCTGCGCTTCCTGTTCGAAGGTGAAGAGGAGATCACGGGCGAGTCCCTCCCGCGCTACCTCCGATCGAACAGCCCCAGGCTTCGAACGGACGCCGTTCTGGTCTGGGATGGCGGGTTGGACGAAGAAGGGAACCCGACACTGGCCACCGCGCTCCGCGGCCTCCTCTACCTGGAGCTGCACGCGCGCGGCGCCGCGGTCGACCTCCATTCGGGAATCTTCGGAGGCGTCGCGCCGAACCCGATAAACACCCTCGCCCGCATCATCGGCGAGCTCAAGGACCGCGACGGACACATCACGGTTCCAGGCTTTTACGACCACGTCAAGCCGGCGAGCCCCGAGGAGGTGGCGAACTGGAAGCGGAAAGACCAGCGATACGCTGAGACGATCCTCAAGGTCTCAGGCGCCCCGGCCCTCGAGGGCGAGCCCGGGTTCCTGACCCTCGAGCGCACCGGCAGCCGCCCCACGCTGGACGCCAACGGTTTCATCGGCGGATTCACCGGAGAAGGAAAAAAGACGGTCATACCGGCTCGCGCTTCCGCCAAGGTGAGCTTGAGGCTTGTGCCTGACCAGGACCCGGCAGCACTCCTGCCGGCGATCGAAAAGCACATCCAGTCGCTGACGACTCCCGGGGTTCAGGTCACGATCGACGTGCTGGGCTCCGCACCTCCCGTGAAGTGCGATGTGGACAACCCAGCGGCGATGGCGCTTCGCGCTGCCTACAAAGACGTCTTCGGCAGGGACACCGTGTTGATCAGGGTCGGTGGCTCGATCCCCGTCGCGGTCGACTTCCAGGAGGCGATCGGCGCCCCGCTACTGATCAGCGGGATCCCACAAGCCGACGCGGCGGCCCACTCGCCCAATGAGCGCCTGGTGGTGGACAACTACTTCCGTGGGATCGAGGCGGTGATCCGGTTCATCTGCCGGCTAGGCGACTAGAGGCACCAGCTCGAAGGTCGTCTGCTCGCCTGGCGTGAGCGGTTGGTTCGGTTTGGACGCGCGTACGAACGGGCCGTACTTCCGCCTGTATAGCGCGGATACTGCTCGGGCCTCAACAGGATCGGCGACCAGCCGCGGTCTTACCTTGACCGATGTTTTTCTGAACTTGAGAACGCCCTCGCCGCGCGCGAGCAGGTTTTGCGGCCACTGCCGGCGGAGACCCTCACCTGACCGTATGTAGAGGCGCCGGCCGTCGGTGACGATCCAGATGGTTACACGATGCGGCTTGCCCGTCTTGCGGCCGACCGTCGTGAGCTGGACCTCGCGCTCGCGCGCGGCGGCGTCGAGAACATCGGGATCAAACTCATCCACCCTCTTTCGCATCATGCGCTGTTTCGTGAGCTAGGCTCAGGCGGTTTTGGTCAGATTCGGGGCGCGCGTGATCGTGACGATGCTGCTGGTGTCGTGCGCAGGGCAGCCCCAGGCTGCGGCGACGCTGTCGCCGTCCGTGCAATCACCGAGCCCGACCCCGGCGGCCGAATCACCATCACCCTCCCCATCTTTGCCAGCCGTCCAGCGCGGTGAACCCTCGCTGCCTATGGCACTCGAGGAAGCGGCCGCCGCCGCCGCCGGCGGAAGGCTGTACGTGATGGGCGGATTCGACGCGGCCGGGAACAGCCTCCGCAATGTTTGGGTGTTCGATGGCAGCGCCTGGAGCGCAGGTCCACACCTGCCGCTCGGCCTTGACCACACGTCCGCGGCCACAGTTGACGACCACGTTTATGTGGCCGGTGGCCACAGCTTCGGCCGCGATTCACCGCGCTTGTTTCGCCTCGACGGGTCATCGTGGACCGAACTCTCTTCGATGAGGCACGCGCGCGGTGGCCATGCATTGCTCGCGGCGGCCGGCGCCCTGTTCGCGATAGGCGGCAACACGGCCTCCGCGAACGTCGCGCCCGCGGAAGTCTACGACCCACAGGCGAATACCTGGACTGACCTGCCTTCGTTGCCTGCGCCGCGCAACCATGTGTCCGGGTTCGTCTTCGGCGCCAACGTCTGCGTTGCCGGCGGGCGGTCGCCCGCGACCACCCGCGTCGACTGCTTCAACTACCAGAGCTCGAGCTGGGTGCGGTTCCCCGACCTACCGCGACCTACGAGCGGAGCGGGGGCGGCGACCCTTGCCGACGGCAGCGCCGTGATCCTGGGTGGGGAGGACGCGCAGGAGACGAGCATCAACGACCAGTTCGCGCGGCTGCTCGACCCTGGAGGGTGGATCGGTTCGGGGGCGATGCTCGTCCCTCGACACGGATTCGAGCTCGCGATGTACCAAGGGAGCGCGTGGGCGTGCGGCGGCGGCTCGCTACCAGGTCTTCACCCAGTGGCGACGTGCACGTCTGTGTCATGACGAAATGCGATCACGGTCGCGATGAGGACGATCAGCGCCGGGACTCCGTAGTTGAACTCGGGCGTGGTCAGGATCGATAGGTCGAGGTCGTAGATAGATTCGGTTATGAGGTCGCCTGCCTCGATGAGCGCGTAGAAGGCGAGGATGGTCACGTTGGCCCACAGCGCCAGGCGCACGACCGGCTCCCGCACATAGACAAGAAGGACGGCGAGGGGGACGGCGGCCAGCACTGGGCCGAGGAAGTTGACGAGCAGCTGTCGACCCAACCCGATGGGTTGATCGGGCTGCACGTGTAGCGAAAGAATGGTCGCGTCCACCAGGCCCAGCCGCCACGGCCGCACGATCATCGATCCGTGCCCACCTAGCGCGTAGAGGACGAGAAGGTGCATCACCTCGTGGGCGCCGAACGCCGCGATGAAGAGGAGCACGGACAGCAAGAGGACCCGGACCGGATTCATGCTCGTGACTGGGTTACCAGCGTTGGATACGGAAACGGCTGGCGGAGAGGGAGAGATTTGAACTCTCGATGGGCCAGTGACCCATAACGGTTTTCGAGACCGTCGCCTTCAACCGGACTCGGCCACCTCTCCACTGGGGAGTGTTCGGAGCCTAAATGGCGGTCCCGACCGGATTCGAACCGGCGTTCTCGGCCTTGACAGGGCCGCGTGTTTGGCCAGGCTACACCACGGGACCGACGGCGGAAAAGTCTACCAGCGGGCTGACTGAAGCCCGACTCGCCGATGCCTAGGCGGGGAATCAGAACACCACTTCTATAATTCCTTCGGCGTGAGCGACAGTCACCAGATGGGCGGAGGGCCGCCCGACGAGCTCAGGAAGCGCTTCCAGATCCTGGAACGCGTTGCGATCTTCTTCACGCTGCCTGACAACGTCCTCCACGCCCTCGCCCGGCGGCTGGCTCCGGCATCCGCCGCCAAGGGCTCGGTGATCGTTCATCAGGGCGACCCGGGCGACACCATGTTCGTGGTCGAGTCGGGGCGCTGCGAGGTGTACGTCGAGGAGTCTCCCGGGCACACGATCACGATCGCGCTGATGGGGCCGGATGACTTCTTCGGCGAGATGGCGCTTATCTCTGAGGAGACCCGGACCGCCAGCGTCAGGGCGCTCGAGGACTGCAAGCTGCTCACCCTCGACCGCAAGACGCTCTACGAAACGCTACCCGCCGATTCCGACGCCATCATCGAGCTTACCAAGCTCGTCGAGCAGCGCAAGGACACCCTGCCGAACCTCATCGCCCGAGCGCGCATGGTGGCGCCGGAGCAGGCGGCGTCGACGGTGGCCGTCTACTCGCCGAAGGGCGGGTCCGGCCGGACGACGATGGCGGTCAACCTCGCGGCGGCGCTTGGCAAGCGTTTCCCCGGAGAGGTCCTGCTCGTCGACCTGGCCCTCCCCTACAACCACGCCGCGCTCATCTCTTACCTCACCCCTACGGGGTGCCTGGCTGCGGCCAGCCAGGTGCCCCCCGCCAACTTCGAGGAGGCCGTGTTGGGGGCCATCCTCCACCACCCCGGCGGCATGATGCTGCTGCCCGGCGTGCTCCGGGCCGAGCAGGCCGACCTCATCACGGTCGACCTGGTCAACCGGGCGATGGGCATCCTCGTGAACGCCTTCCGATACATCGTCTTCGACCTCGGCGTTGCGTTCACAGACATCGTCATCAGCGTCCTCGACCACTCGCAGCGCGTGCTGGTCCTCGTGACGCCCGAGCTTTCGTCCCTCAAGGACGTCGGCGAGCTCCTCAGCATCTTCACGAACGTCCTCAACATCGTTCCGGGGCGCGTGATCCTTGCCCTCAACAACAAGGTCCCCAAGTCGGTGGTGAGCAAGGAAGACGTGGTGCGCACGCTCAAGCAGGAGCTCGCGGTCGAGATCGACTTCGACGGCACGAAGCCCGACGAAGCAGCGGTCAGGGGCGAGATCCTGGTCCTCACCGATCCAAAGAGCGCCATCTCCCGCGGCGCGGAGCAGCTGGCGCAGTTGATCGCCGGCACGACGAGCGCCGAGGGAAAGCCGGCCAAGAAGGGGTTCAAGCTAGGCCGAGGCTGATCGGCGGCGCCTTCTCAAGCCCGGTTTAGGAGTTTGTCCGCCTCATCGACCATCTCCGCAACGATTTCCGCCGCCGGCTGAACTTTCTTCACATCGCCGACCGACTGGCCCGCGTAGCACGCCATCGCTTCGATGTGGCCGTGGAACCCCTTGAACGGCGGGACGCCCCGGAAGCGGGCGATCCGCGTGCGCTCGCCGCCGAGCTCGATCTCGGCCACGTACTCGCCCTCGAAGGCTTCGGCAGCCTCGATCGCCTGTCTCAACACGCCATGGGTCGACGGACACAACGGGCACTCGACGTGGAACCGGTTGGTGCGCACGCTGTCCTCGGCCCTCGCCGCGATCACAGCCTTTACGTAATCGGGGTGCGCGTTGGATTCCTCGGCTGCGATGAAACGCGTTCCCATCCTGACTCCGGCTGCGCCCGCGGCGAGCACCCCGGCTATGCTCCGACCGTTGCCTATGCCACCTGCAGCGAGCACCGGCACCGACACTTCATCGAGCACCGAGCTCAGCAGCGGCAGCAAACCAAGGGTGCCCCTGATATGGCCACCGGCCTCGAAGCCCTGGGCGATGATGAAGTCGCAGCCGGCTTGTTCAGCGGCCATCGCCTCGGCGGTCGAACCGACCTGCCAGGACGCCAGCGCGCCGGCGTCGTGAACGAAGCTCACCAATTCGGGGTCGGGGTCGCCCCAAAAGAAGTCGATCACACGGGCTCGCGGAGCCGCCATCTCGAGGATTCCCATGTCCAGATATGGGATCAGGACGTTGACTCCAAAGGGCTTGGAGGTCAGCTGCGACAGGCGGTCCAGCCGGCGCCTCGCATCGTCTACCTCTATGCCGGCGAATGTGATCTGCCCGAGCGCCCCGGCGTTCGACACCGCCGCCGCTAGCTCCGGCGAGAGAATGCTGCCCATCCCCGCCAGCTGGATCGGGACGTTACAGCCGACCAGGCGCGTAAAAGCGGTCTCCAGCATGTTCAACTGGGATCGACGACTTGATCCAGCCGCATGAAAGTCGAGGCGGCAAGGAACAGAGACGCAACGCGGCCATCCGCCAGGCGGCGAAACACGGCGCGCTCGCCCGATTGGCGCACTCCAAGGTCCACCATGAACGCGTCTGGTTTGTCTGTTGGCGTGAGCGTCGGCCGCCAGGTCGCGTCGGCAGGATCGATTACGGACAGCTTTCCGTCTCGCCACTCGAGCCGTATAAGCCACCCAGACTCACGATCGGCGTAGATACCTAACAGGCCTCGATACGCCTCAGGCAGAGCCGGCGCCGGCTCGATTGTTGGAGCGGCCACTCGGACGGCGTCGCGAGCGATTGTGGCGAGGTCCATCGCAAGCAAAGGCGCGTCGCCGATTCCATTCAGCAGGGCGATCGCTCCAACCTTGTGTTTGGGGTCAAAGCAGACATTCGAGTTGAATCCGTGCAGCCCGCCCGAATGCTGCACCCAGATCACGTGGTCCCTGCGAACCGCGTACCACGAGATGCACCAAGCCTCGGTCCATTCCTCGTTGCCCAGGTACCGGGCCTTGTGCATCTCCCTCAGCGTGGGCCCGGCCAGGACCTGCGAGCCCTTGCGCTCACCGCCATCCTCTCGAAACTGGAATGAGAGCCACTTGGCGAGGTCCTCGACGCAGGACCACATGCCGCCCTCGGCCCAAACCGTCGGCGGGATCGACGCAAGGTCCAGCTCATCAGACAGGAATCTCCCGGCGTAGCCGGTCGCGCGACGCGGCAACATTGAGTCCGGGAGCGGCTCGAACGCGCTGTCAGTCATGCCGAGCGGCTCCAGGATCGCCGCCCGTACGTAATCCACGTATGGAGTTCGACTGGCTCGCGCCACGATCTCGCCCAGCAATTGGTAGGCCAGGTTCGAGTATTTCGGCTGCACGTTAGGCGGGACCTTGGTGCCGATCTCGCCGATGCGCGCGAGGTTGCGCTCGATCGAACCCTCGTATCTCGGGGCTCTCCAGTCGGTGTCGGGAGGCTCGCTCGTGAGCCCTGACTCATGCGAGAGCATGCGGCGGATCGTCACCGTCTCGATTGGACCGAATGGGCTGTCGGCCGCACGCACTTCGGGGAGGTGAGCCACGGCGGGATCGTCAAGGTGCAGCCGGCCCTCGTCGCGGAGCTGCATGATCGCGGTCCCGGTGATGGTCTTGGTGATCGAGGCGATTCTGTAGAGAGTCAGACGTTCCGGCGCGCGGCGAGTCGCCACGTCCGCGAAACCCACCCCCGACGCCCAGACCAGGTCATCGCCATGGACCACGCCCACCGCCGCTCCCGGCAGGCGGTTCTCCTTCACGAACGAAGCCGCCTTCGCCTCCAGCTTCGATGCGACGTCGGCTACCGGGCCCCTCATTGCACTCTTAACATGACAGGCACGGTGGGATCGTGGGGAGGGGGATGCCCGTGGTAACATCCCAAATGTGATCGAACAAGCTGTCGTCTCACTAACCCCCGACGCTCAGGCACACCTCAAGGAGCTTCTCACCAAGGAGGGAAACCCCCAGCTGGCGCTCCGGATCTTCGTCAGCGGAGGCGGCTGCTCGGGCATGCAGTACGGCATGGCTTTCGACGACATGCGCCGGCCGGAGGACGTCACCATCGACCAGGACGGGGTCCAGATCGTGATCGACGACTTCAGCGCGCCTTACATCCGCGGCTCGGAGATCGACTACGTGGACAGCCTCATGGGCGCCGGCTTCACGGTGCACAACCCGAACGCGGTTCACTCGTGCTCCTGCGGTCACTCGTTCGACACCGGCGACGATGCAGGCGGAGCCCAAGCCTGCGGCTGCGGGCACTAACCAGCGCTCTCGACGCCGGGTTCGTGAATACGTACTTCTGACGCTGGGCGTGCTCACGCCCATCGGCATTCTGGCGGTCAACGCGTCCGCCTTCGTCATGGTCCACCTCGACGCCTTCCGGCTCATAATTGCCGGCCTTGCCCTCCTGAGCGGGTTGGTCCTCAACGGCTTGACCGCCTGGTGGCTGCTCCGCCTGGCCAGCCTCCACGCCCCGCCGCTGTTCCGCGAGTACCGGACCTGGGCGATCGGGGCTGCGGTCTTGATCGTCGCGCTGACCGCCGCCGGAGGCGGGTACCTCACCTATCTGGGCATGCGGGACCCGCGCCATCTGCCAGATTCCCTGTCGGTGGTCGTGGCCGCCTTCATGCTCCTGCTGCCCTTCGCGGTGACCTTCGCCGGCCGGCGCATGGCCGGGCTCGGTGGGATCATCCCTGTCGACGAACCGACCCCACGGGACAAGCCACACCGGACCTCCCCATCCCGCCGCCCGCTGCGCGGGGGGCCGACTTCCCCGCAAGCGGGGAAGTAAAAAAAGAGCCCCTCGAACCGAGGGGCTCTCCACCGCCGAGCCTGAGCGGGTCTCCCCACCCGGCCTTCGGCCACCCTCCCCGCGAGCGGGGAGGTGATTTGACTCTTTACATCATGTCGCCCATGCCGCCGCCACCCGGCATGCCGCCGCCACGCTTCTCCTCGGGTACCTCGGTCACCATCGCCTCGGTGGTCAGCACCATCGCGGCGATCGACGCGGCGTTCTGCAGCGCCGAACGAGTGACCTTGGCCGGGTCCACGATGCCGGACTCGAACATGTTCACGAACTTGTCGTTGAGGGCGTCGTAGCCGAAGCCCGGCTTGGCCTTGCGGACTTCCTCGACGATGACGGAGCCTTCCTTGCCGGCGTTCTGAGCGATCTGCTTCAGAGGCTCCTCGAGCGCCTTGCGGACGATGTTGACTCCAGTCGCCTGGTCTTCCTTCAGACCAAGCCCGCCGTCGAGCTTCTTCTGCGCGTTGAGCAGCACGGTGCCGCCGCCCGCGACGATCCCCTCTTCCACCGCGGCCTTGGTCGCGCTCAGCGCGTCCTCGATGCGGTGCTTCTTCTCTTTCTGCTCCACCTCGGTGGCAGCTCCGACCTTGATCACGGCGACGCCGCCGGCGAGCTTCGCGAGCCGCTCCTGCAGCTTCTCCTTGTCGAAGTCCGACGTGGTCTCTTCGACCTGCGACTTGATCGACTTGATCCGCGCCTGGATGGCCTCCGGCTTGCCGGCGCCTTCCACGATGGTGGTGTCGTCCTTGGTGACGGTCACCCTGCGAGCCTTGCCGAGCTGCTCAACCTTGGTCTGGTCGAGCTTGAGGCCGAGGTCCTCGCTGATGACCTGGCCACCAGTCAGGATCGCCATGTCCTCGAGCATCGCCTTGCGGCGGTCACCGAAGCCGGGCGCCTTGACGGCGACCGCGGTGAACGTGCCGCGGAGCTTGTTGACGATTAGCGTCGCGAGCGCCTCGCCCTCGACGTCCTCGGCCACGATCAGAAGCGGCTTTCCCTGCTGGACCACGCGCTCCAGCACTGGGAGCAGGTCCTGGATCGCGGAGATCTTGCGGTCGGTGATCAGAATGTACGGATCCTCGAGCACCGCCTCCATGCGGTCGGGGTTGGTGACCATGTACGCGGCCACGTAACCGCGGTCGAACTGCATGCCCTCGACCACCTCGAGCTCGGTCGCCATGACCTGGTTGTCCTCGACCGTGATCACGCCATCCTTGCCCACCTTGTCCATCGCGTCGGCGATGAGGGAGCCGATCTGCTCGTCCTGGCTGGAGATCGCCGCCACGTGGGCGACGTCCTCGTGGCCCTTGACGGGCACTGAAAGCCTCTTGATCTCCTCGACCACAGCGTCTACGGCCTTCTGGATGCCGATCTTGAGCTGCATCGGGTTGGCGCCCGCAGTCACGTTGCGGAAGCCTTCGCTGATCATTGTCTGAGCGAGAAGCGTCGCCGTGGTGGTGCCGTCACCGGCCACGTCGTTGGTCTTCGTCGCCACCTCGCGCAGCAGCTGGGCGCCGGTGTTCTCCATGGGGTCCTTGAGCTCGATCTCGCGCACGATCGTGACGCCGTCGTTGGTCACGGTCGGAGCGCCGAACTTCTTCTCGAGGACCACGTTGCGGCCCTTGGGCCCGAGCGTGATGCGTACGGACTGGGCCACGGTGTCGATGCCCTTCTTCAGGGCCTGCCTCGCGTCTACGTCGAATGTGACTGTCTTTGCCATATACCTTTCCCTCTTGCCTTAATTACTTCTTGGCTTTGCCGTTGGATGCGACGATGGCGAGCACGTCCTTCTCGGAGACGATCAGATACTCGATGTCGTCGATCTTGAATTCGTTGCCGGCGTACTTGGCGTAAAGCACCTTGTCGCCGACCTTGAGCTCCATCGGCACCTTGGTGCCGTTGTCCAGGATCCTTCCGGTCCCCACGGCCTCGACGGTTCCCTCCTGGGGCTTTTCCTTGGCGGTGTCCGGGAGGACGATCCCGCTCTTGGTCTTCTCTTCCTTGTCCGACGGTTTGACCACTACACGATCGCCTAGCGGCTTCAGATTCATGTGCAACCCTCCTCAGCTGAAATTGATGTCTTTGGCACTCCCCTGGCCCGAGCGCTTAGCACTCAGGGGGGTCGAGTGCTAATAGTACTACCGCCGGGCCGGCGGGGTTAAACCTGGCTCGACTCGGCGGCCTGGATGAGCTGTCGGGCCTGGTCCGCCTCGGCGTCGGGGACCATGATCCTGGCCTCGGTGAAGTTCATCGCCGCGGAGTAGGCGGTGTCGCCGAACACCTCGGTGGTGATTCCATTCGCTTCCAGGACAGCCGCGATGAGGTCGGCCTTGAGCCGCTCGCCCCGGAAGACCACCTCCCAGCCCGTGACTCCCATCAATCCCATCCTAGAGAGGGATCCACCTGCGTTGAGGAGTGCGACTCCCCACCCGCGCTTCGCGCGGCCTCCACGCGACGTGGGGAGGCGAAATAGCCGGCGGCGGCGATCATGGCCGCGTTGTCGGTGCAGAGCTCGAGCGGCGGTATCGTTAGCCGCGCCCGGCCCGCCACCACCTCGGCCGCGCGCCTGCGAAGGAGAGAGTTGGCGGCAACCCCACCCGCGACGACAACATCGGACACCGGTGATCTGGATAGAGCCACATCCAGCTTCTCGAGCAGCGACTCCACCACCGACTGCTCGAAGGCGGCAGCCAGATCCGCCTTTTCCTGCGGGCCGGCAGAGTCGCCGAGATCCCTAAGCCGATAGAGCAGCGCGGTCTTCAGCCCGCTGAAGCTGTACTCGAGCCCCGGCAGATGTGGCCTCGGCAGAAGCTGGCGGCGCGGGTCGCCCGTCCTTGCCAGACCGTCGAGCGCCGGACCGCCGGGGTAGCCCAGGCCCAGCATGCGGGCGGCCTTGTCGAAGGCCTCGCCGGCCGCGTCGTCGCGGGTTCGGCCGATGACCTCGAACCGGCCGTGCTCCGGCATACGGACCAGGTCGGAATGGGCGCCGCTCACCACGAGTCCCAACAAGGGCGGCTCGAGCTCAGGGCGAGTCAGAATCGCGGCATAGATGTGTCCCCACAGGTGGTTGACCCCGGTGACCGGCCTCGACCATGACGCGCCAAGACCCTCCGCGACGCCGACCCCGACCAGGAGGCAGCCCGCGAGGCCAGGGCCGCGCGTGACGGCGATCAGGTCCACGTCATCCGGGCCAAGGCCTGAGCCCTCGAACGCGAGGTCGAGCAGATGTGGCAGGCGTTCGAGGTGGTCGCGAGCCGCGAGCTCGGGAACGACTCCGCCGAAGTCCTTGTGCAGCTCGATCTGCGAGTGGATGACGTTGGCCAGAACCCTCCGGCCGCCCTCTACCAGGGCGACCGACGTCTCGTCGCAGCTGGTTTCGATTCCGAGGACGAGGGCCGCTTTTACTGCGGCTCGCCCTTGGTGATCAGCTCGCGCCGCAGGCCGCGGACTTCCGCTTCGATCCGCTCCAGGCTGGCTTCATACGCGCGCCGAAACCGCGGCGAGTGGATGGAGTCCGACCACATCACGATTGCGTCCTCGCCGTTGTCGGTGTAGTAGCCCTTGCGTCGGCCGATCACCTTGAAGCTGAAGGCCTCGTACAAGTGCATCGCGTTCTCGTTTGACGTGCGCACCTCGAGGGTCACCCATTTGGCGCCCATGTCGTAGGCCGCTTGGATGAGACCAGCGAAGACAATGCGCCCGTGGCCGCGGTGTTGAAGGTCGCGGCGGACCCCGATCGTCGTCACGTGGGCCTCGTCGTACATGCGCCACATACCGCCGTAACCGACGATGGTCGGGTCGAAATCCGACGAGACCTGTGCCGGCGGTCGTTCGACGATGCCCTCCTGGCGCAGCACGACGTAATGCGCACTGGAGCGCGAGGCGAGCTCGCGATAGTAGGCGTTGCGGGGCCATGGGGTGACGAAGATCTCGCGCTCGATCTCCTGCACGGTCGCGATGTCCGCCTCGCGCATCAGCTCGAGCGCCAGTTGCTGGCGTAGCTGAACCATCACAAAGTGCGAGCGGAAAAGGACTGCATGTACTCGAGCCTGAGACTACCATAGGCCACTTCTCGGGCCGATTCCAGCAATCTCGCGGCCGCGGACCCGAAGGATCGCAGCTCCTCTTCGCTTTTGAAACGCAGGCCGGCAGCCTCCAGTGCGGCCTCGGTCTTTGGCCGCAGCCAGCCGGCAACAGGCCAACTGCGAGGGAGCTCGCCCGCCTCGGCGAGGCCCGGATCCGCTCCTGGCGCGAGGAAGTAAACGCGGCCGCGGCCGGCTTCGGCGACCGCGAGGACCGGTCCGTCGCTGCGGGCCGCCTGGATGCCGAGCGTCGGCAGGGGAATGATTGGAATCTTCAGGCCCATCGCCAGGCCGAGGCCAAACGAAACGCCGACGCGGAGCCCAGTGAACGAACCTGGCCCTGTCGCCACCGCAACCCGGGTCAGCCTTTGTCCATTCCCGATCGTCCTGTAGCGAGCCGGCAGGTCAAATCCTGGCCCAGAGCTTTCGCTGAGCTCGCGTACCACCCGTCCGTCGCCGTCGATCAACGCCACCGCCGATCGCGCTGAGGAGGTGTCGATGGCCAGAATCACGAACGCTCCACACGCAGGAGTCGCCGGTCGCCCCCCAGATGCTCGATAGAAATCAACGTGGCGCTCGGGCTGTCCAGCCGCTCTCCCCACTCCACGACGACCGCGCCCGCGTCGAGCAACTCCTCGAGTCCGAGGTCTCGCAGCTCGGCGCCGCTTTCAACGCGATACAGATCGACATGCGCGACCTGGACACGGCCCGGATACACGCGGACCAGTTGGAAGGTGGGGCTCGCCACCGGCGCGGTGGAACCGACGCCTCTCGCGATCCCACGCACGAAAGTCGTCTTGCCCGCCCCGAGCTCGCCCTTCAGAAGCACCAGGTCGCCTGGACGCAGGCGCCGGCCGAGGTCTTCGCCGGCTGACTCGGTCTCCTCCGGCGACGAGGTCTCACGCGAAGTGGTCGTAGCCACGGACCTCGAGCTGAAAGTCACGACCATCGGGGCCGATGACATGAACGGCTGGATCGGCAGTCATTACGCCGATGGGTCGCACACCAGCGTGCACAAGTTTGTCTTCGGGCCCCACACACACCAGCTCAGACTCCTCCCCACTCGCCAGCGCATCCTGTACGGTCGCGCCCGCGGCCACCGGCACTTCAGCGACACGAATGACGCATCCCACCCCCGACACCGCGGCATATTTCTCCATCTCGCGAACCAGCCCGTCCGAGATGTCGCCACAGCTCAGCTCAGCCTGGTTCAGACGGCTCCCTTCCTCGAACTTGGGATCGGGAAGGAAGACGCGCCGCTCACGCAACGCAAGCGCCGCGGCGCCGAGCGGGCCCGTAACCCCTAAGACCCATCCCGGCTGCACGCGAGCACGGGCTAAAGGCACCAGCGGTGTGGTGCCAAGGACGGTCAGGGTCAGCACTCCGGGTCCATCGATCGCGGTCGTATCGCCGCCGGCGATTGCCATGTCAGCACGATCCGCAAGCCTGCGGATTCCTTCATAGAGCCCAGTCACGGTTTCCACAGACCAGGATTTGGGAGCAGCGAGGGCGACCAGGGCGTACTTGGGGGTGGCGCCTTTGGCGGCAAGGTCGCCGAGGGCCAGGGCGAGGGCTCGATGGCCTGCGTCGGCCGGAGTCATCCACGAGAGGTCGAAATGGACACCCTCGACCGATGTGTCGCAGCTTGCCACGACGTAGTCCTCTGGGTAGTCCGGGTCGAGGCTCGGCCAGACAGCTGCGTCGTCCTCACCCGCAACGACTTCATATCCAGTTGTCGTCAGGTAGGGCAGGATCCTGCGCAGTAACTCTCCCTCGCCTATCCCGTCGAGTGTGGTCACGCGGTCAGCATGGCACGCAGGCGGCGGGCAGCCGACTCGGCGTCCTTCGAGTCGGCAATCGCGCGGATGACGCAGACACGATGCACGCCGATCGAAGTCAGCTGCGAGATGTTCGACTCATCGATCCCGCCGATGGCGAACACCGGAACTCGGACCGCTGCCGAAACAGCCGCGACGCCCGCCGGCCCGATCACATCCTTGTTGGGCTTCAGCGGAGTCGAGAACGTCGCTCCACAGCCGATGTAGCCGGCGCCCGCGTCCACCGCGGCCCTGGCAGCCTCCGGTTTCGACGCCGAGGCGCCGATCAAGAAGCCTGGCGGGGCGATCTTGCGGGCTGACTCGATGCGCAGGTCGTCCGGCCCCAGATGGACCCCGTCGGCGCCCGCGATGAGCGCGACGTCGACGTAGTCGTTGACTATGAAAAGCGCACCGGCCTCGACCGTCATGTCACGAAGACGGCGTGCCACATCCAGCAGCTGCCCGCGCGGCAACTTCTTGTGGCGCAGCTGAAGGACGTCTGCGCCTCCCCGCAGCACCGCCTGCGCGAGAGCTATGACCTGTTCCGGATCACGATCGGGGGTGATGGCGTAGAGGCGGGCGGCTTCGATCAGGTGAGGATCTGGCGGAGCTTTTCTCGCAGGGCGTCGGGGGCCTTGTCCTGCTCGCAGCAGACCTTGACCAGTCGCTTCAGTGAGGCCTGGAACTCGTAGTTATCCGTGCATGGAGGGCATCCCTCGAGATGCAGCTGCAACTCGAGCATCTCGGTGTTGCTCAGCTCTCGATCCAGGTAGCGGTCGAGCTTTTCCTTACAGTCGCTGCAGTTCATTCGTTTGGCACCTCCTTGGTGCCGTTGGCGCGCACGATACCGGATTCCAACGCGTAGTCATAGAGGGATTTCTGGAGCTGCTGGCGGGCACGGTGCAGCCGGGACATGGCGGTGCGGATGGGCACCCCCAGGGTCTGCGCGGCATCCCTGTAGGAGAAGCCTTCCACGTCGCCCAGGAGCACCACCTCTCGGTGCAGGGGAGGTAGCTTCTCGACAGCAGCCACGACCTCCGACGCCGCCAGCTTGTCCAGCACATCGGCTTCAGGTTTGGCGCCTTCGTCGCGCAGCTTGTCGTAGAGGACGAATTCGCCGACGTCGTCGAGGCTGACATCCTCCTTCCGGGAACCCTTGAACCGATCCCAGAAGAGATTGCGCATGATCGCGAACAGCCAGGCCTTCATGTTCGTGCCCGGCTGGTAGCTGTGCTGGTAGCGAAGCGCGCGGAGGTAAGCCTCCTGGACCAGGTCCTGGGCCGAATCGGGGTCGCGAGTAAGCCGGAGCGCGCCCCGGTAGAGCGTGTCGAGATGTGTCAATGCCTCTTCCGCGAAGGCAGTTTGGGGTGGACTTTCCGCCATCAGTAATGACAGTTTAGATACACCCGCCTTGCGCACTCTTGAATCGGCAGGCGGCGGGCGCTATTCCGAATAGCGCCTCTTGACGCGCGGACCGATCGCGGTCAGCACCTCGTAGGAGATGGTGCCCGACCAGCCGGCAACATCTTCCGCGGTGATCCGCGCGTCGCCGTCCGACCCAATAACGGTGACCACATCCCCCACCTCGACACCAGGCACGACGGTGACGTCGATGGTGATCGCGTCCATGCTGACGGCGCCGATGAGCGGTGCCTGCTGACCCCGCACGAGCACGTGGCCGCGGTTCGCCCGGGCGCGAAACACGCCATCCGCATAGCCGATGGCGACCGTCGCGACGCGCGAGCGGACCGGCGCCGCCCAGATGGCGCCGTAGCCCACGGTATCCCCGGCGGCGACCGTCTTCACATGCGTGACAACCGAGCGCAAGGCCATGGCCGGGCTGGTGCCCGGCCACTCGCAGCCAATGAGCGCGATGCCCGCCCGCACCGCGTCAAGCGCCATCTCCGGGTACCTCAGGGCGGCGGCCGAGTTGCAGGCGTGTCGCAACCCTGGATCAACTCCGAGCCCGGCCAGGGTTTCGAGAAAGCGATCGAACTGCACGCGCGTCATCACCTCGTCCGTGCCGGCCGACGCGAAATGGGTCCACGTGCCGGCCAACCGGAGGCCGGGCGACTCGTCTATGAGCCGAGCCAGCGATGCCGCTTCGTCGGGCACGGCGCCGAAGCGGCCCATGCCGGTGTCGATCTTGAGGTGGACCGGCACCACCTCGTCGCCATCGCCCAGGGCTCGCGCCAGATCGAAGCTCGAAACGCCGATGCTGAAGCCGCCAGCGACGGCCGCGGGCGCCTGGGCGGGGATGAGCCCGCCCATCACGAGGATGCGTTCCGCGTGCACCAGCCCGGTCAGCTCGCGCGCCTCCTCGAGCGTGGCCACCGCCAGCCACGTCGCTCCGCCGCGGATTGCCGCCCGTGCCACCGGCACCGCTCCATGCCCGTATCCGTTCGCCTTCACGACCGCCATCAGCCTCGTTCCCTTCGGCAGATGCGCGAGGATGCGGGCGGTGTTGTCGCGTACGGCGCGTAGGTCGATGTCCGCCCAGCGCAGAGTGGTCAGCTAGAGACCGCCCTGGCGCAGCAGGTGCATCACGAGTGGGATTTCAGGGAGCAGGTCGCTGGCCAGCAGTCCCGAATCGCCGAGGCGCTGCGAGATCCTGCGGCCCGCCGCGGCGTGGATATAGACGCCGCTGACGGCGGCGGTGAAGGGATCCGAGCCCTGAGCCATGAGGGCGGCGATCACTCCCGACAGGACGTCACCCGTGCCGCCGGTGGCGAGTGCGGGGACCTCATGGGGATCCTCGCTCAGGCGGCCGTCAGGGTGCGCGACCACCGTGTGCGCGCCCTTGAGGACGACGACGGTACCCCACTCCTTGGCTGCCTTGCGCGCTGTCCCGGCGCGGTCTGCGTTGACAGCGTCGGCGGTCTTGCCGGTCAGCCGGGCCATCTCGCCCGGGTGTGGTGTAAGAACCCGATTGTTGCCCAGGCGCGTTTTCTTGCGGGCGGAGTCGGCCAGTGCGTTCAGTGCGTCGGCATCGAGCACGAGCGGGCAATCGGCATGCAGCGCAAGGTCGAGGATGAGCCGCCAGGTCGAGCGGTCGCGGCCCAGGCCGGGGCCGATGACGCCCGCCTCGGCGCTCGACAGCTGCCGCAGCACCGAGTCGTACGCGGCGTGGCCGACCGCCCCCGGCGCCACCTCCGGCACCGGCGTAGCCATGACCTCGGTGCATTTGGCGGCAAGGATGGGATAGATCGTGTCGGCGACCAGCAGCCGAACCAGGCCCGCGCCGCTGCGTGCGGCGCCGGTCGCGGCGAGATACGCGGCGCCGGTGAAGCCGAGGCTCCCCGCGAGCACGACCACCGTCCCAAACGTGCCCTTGTGGGCGTCTTTCGGGCGCCGGGGGAGCATGACTGATTCCGGGGCGGGAAGCAGGCTGTCCGCCACGTCCGGCATCTCCAGATGCGAGGTCGCGACGGCGAGCCGGCTGTGGTGGGTGATGCTGACCTCCACCCGGGCTCCGCGATCGTCGCCGAGAAGCCTCACGCGGGGCGCGCCGCTCGGGCCGGGCAGGACCTCGATGCGCCGGCGGGGAAAGCAGATGCCCGTGCCGTCGAAGCACTTGATCACCGCTTCCTTGGCCGCCCAGCGCCCGGCCAGGCGCTCGGAGCTGCCGGCGCAATAGGCGAGCTCGGCGGGGGTGTAGACCTTGTTCAGAAACCCTGGGCCGGACCGCTTGACCGCAAGCGCAATCCGGTCCACCGACACCGCGTCGACGCCGATCCGCTGCACGAACCCATTTTCGTACCTATTCGACAGTGACTGATTTCGCCAGGTTGCGCGGCTGGTCGACGTCCTGCCCCAGCTTGATCGCGACGTGGTACGCGAACAGCTGCAGCATGACGGTGTTCAGAATCGCGGATGCGACTTCCTCGACGGCCGGCATCTCGAACACGTCCATGGCAACATCGTCGAGCGAGCGGTCACCCTTCGTGATGAGCGCCAGAACCGGGGCGTTGCGTGCCACGATCTCATGCACGTTGCTCACCATCTTGTCCTTGGTCGGGCTCGCAGTGCAGATCGCCACCACCGGGAACTCCTTGTCGAGCAGCGCGATCGGGCCGTGCTTCAGCTCGCCGCCCGTGGTCCCCTCAGCGTGCACGTAGGAGATCTCCTTCAGCTTCAGAGCGCCTTCGAGCGCAACCGGGTAGCCCAGGCCGCGACCGAAGTACATGAAGTTGCGATAGCGGCTGTAGCGGTGGGCGATCTTCGCGATCTCCTTCTCGCGATCTATCAGCTCACGGACCTGATCTGGGAGGGCCCTGAGCGCTGTGACGAGCTCACGCCTTCGCTCGAGCGAGACGCGACCATTCACTGTGGCCAGACGAAGGCTGAGCAGGCCGAGGCTGACCATGTGGGCGGTCAGCGTCTTCGTCGACGCAACTCCGATCTCGGGTCCCGCGTGCAGGTAGATGGCGCCATCAGCGTCGCGCGCCGCCGAGCTGGCAAACACGTTCGTGACCGCAACCGTGAGAGCTCCGCGCTCCTTGGCTCGATGGAGGCCGACTAGCGTGTCGGCCGTCTCCCCGGATTGAGTGAGCACGACAGCCAGGGTCTTCGGGCCGAAGGTCGGACGGCGGTAGCGGAACTCGGACGCATCCTGCGCGCGTGCCGGGATGCCGGCCCAGTCCTCGATCAGGAACTCGCCCACCATGGCCGCGTGCCGCGACGTGCCCATGCCAAGCAGGAGGACTTCCTCGTAGCCCTTCAGCTTCTTGTCTTCGACGTCGAACTCGCGGAAGGAGACGATGCCATCGTCTGTCAGCCGCCCGCGCATTGCGTTGGCGACCGCCTCGGGCGTGTCGTGTATCTCCTTGAGCATGAAGTGTGCAAAGCCGCCTTTCTGAGCCTGGCTCACGTCCCAGTCGACATGCACGAGCTTCGGTTTGACCGTGGTCCCGTCCAGTGTGGAAACCTCCGCGCCGAGCGGCGTCACAGCGGCAACCTCTCCTTCCCCAAGGATCAGCACCCGTTTCGTGTAAGGGATGATCGCGGTGATGTCGGACGCCACGTAGTACTCGTGTTCCCCGAGGCCGACGACGAGCGGCGCGTTCAGCCGCGCGCCGACGAGGAGCTCGGGATCGTCGGTCGAGAACATCGCGAGCGCATACGCGCCACGAATCCGCTTCAGCGCTGCGCGGACCGCGGCGAGGAAGTCGCCCTTGTAGTTGGCCTCGATGAGATGAGGTACGACCTCGGTGTCGGTGTCGGAGGTGAACTCGTGGCCCGCCGCCTCGAGCTCCTTCTTGAGCTCGGCGAAGTTCTCGATGATGCCGTTGTGGACGACGTAGATCCGGTTCGTGCAGTCGGTGTGAGGGTGGGCGTTGACGTAGGTCGGCTTCCCGTGGGTCGCCCAGCGCGTGTGGCCGATGCCCAGCTTGCCGGTAGGCATGTTGGCCTGGAGCTTCTCGATCAGGACGTCGACCTTGCTCTCGGACTTGGTGACGCTGGTGTGGCGGTCGGCGCGCTGATGGCCCTCGAGCACGGCCACGCCGGCTGAGTCGTAGCCCCGGTACTCCAGGCGCTTGAGGCTCTCCATCAAGATCGGGGTGGCTTCGCGGTCGCCGAGGTAGCCGATGATCCCGCACATTTCTACTAAGTAACTCCTAGCCCGGGCTCTTTAGACGGTGCTTGAACGTGTCGGGCAGGCCCCAGGTTACACGGGCGCATTGGTGGTTAAGGAGACGGGGTGGTGCAGTTCGGGTTCTGGGAGATCGAATAGGTCACCCTGGCCTTGGCCACCGAACCCGTAACCCCCGATGGGAACGGGATCGTGGTGGTGGCTGTGTAATCCGATGTTTTCCCGCTCAGGTCGACTGCCGGCAGCGCGATCCTCGTGACGGTCGCCAGGGCGTCAGGCGCGCCGGTGAGGACGACCGAGATCGGGTCCACGGCGATGTTCGTGACGCGATAACAGTTGGGCGGGGGGTTGGACGGCGCCGAGTCGACCAGGGCCACCTGGCGGCTGGTCGTCCCGGACTTCGCCTCGATGTGGATGTTGACCGTGGTGAAGTCCAGGCTCGCCGAGGGCTGCGTACCTGATACGAGCTTGTCGAGGTCGAGCGGAGTCCCGTTCTGCTCCAGCACGACCTTCTGGCTCGGGAAGTCATAGGAGCCATCGACCGGCACCGGGAAGTCCGCGTACGCCTTCAGGTTGGTCTCGCGGCTGACCGGGCCGTCAAACGAGACGGAACACGGCGCGTCCGGGCAGCGCGCCTCCATCTTGGTGACCTGCCAGCCCGGAGCCGTTCCTTTAGGCGTGCGAACCACGACCGAGAGCTTGACCACCGCGCGCTGGTCGATGTTGAGCACGACGGGCGTGGTCTGAACCGAGATTCCAGGCACGACGGTCTTCGGCACCAGGTTCACCCTCACGCCGGTCCCCGGATTGACCTTGGTGATGTCGGCGGTCGTCAGCACGTTGCTGGAGTTGGCGGCGCTGACCAGATCTGCGAGACCGGAAACAGTCACTGTCGTTCTGGTCGGGGGATTGACCAGGATCAACCCCGAAGGCACTGTGTAGGCGATTCCCACCTGCATCGTCCGCGACGTCGGGGGGTTCTGCGAGAAGGCGACCGCGCCCAGCATCAGCACCGCCAGCCCGAAGGCCAGCAGCTTCAGCCTCCAATCGTCGGTGATCCAGCTCACGACTCCTGTCCCTTGTCTCCTTTTCTGATTTTCTCGCGCTCCCCTGCGCTGCCGTTCGATCTTCCGTTGAGGAAGCCCAACAGGCTGCTGGCACGAGCCAGGCGCGCGGGCACTCTGACGCTGACGCGACGGCGAAGGCCGTCGGGGTCGAGGTTGCGGGTGATCTTGCCTTCCTCGATGACGGAGATGGCGCCGGTCTCCTCTGAGACTACGAGGACGAGGGCGTCAGATGCCAGAGACAACCCGAGGGCGGCGCGGTGGCGGGTGCCCACCCGCTCGCGGACCAGGCCTTCCTCAGGCAGGGGCAGCAGGCAGCCGGCCGCGAGGATCTGGTTTCCGCGCACGATCACGGCGCCGTCGTGGAGGGGAGAGTTGGGGTAGAAGATCGACTGCAGGACCTCCGCCGAGATCTCGCCGTTGATCCGAACCCCGGTCGCCGCATAGTCCTCGAGCCCGACGTCGCGCTCGAATGCGATAAGCGCCCCTGTCCGTTTGGCGCTCAGGCGCTCAGCGGCCCGGATCGTCTCCGAGATCGCCTGGCTGTACTCGGGCGTGCTGAACGCCGAAAGGGGATGACCGAGATGACTTAGCCTGCCCAGCTGGTCGAGGGCGCGCCTCAGCTCCGGCTGGAACATCACGATGATCGCGATGACGAGGTAAGGCGCTCCGTTCTTGAACAGCCACGACAGGAGGACGAGATTGAAGGTGCTCGACAGGACGCCGATCACGGTCAGCACGACGAGTCCCACCAGGATCTGCGTGCCCTGGGTGCCACGCAGGAGGCGGAGGACGTAGTAGAGGACGATCGATATGACCGCCACGTCGATGACCTCGACCCAGCCGAGGTGTCGGACCACCTCCTGGAACTGGACCACGAACTCCCGTCCGGGCATCGGCTACTTCTCTGTTCCCATGATCTCTGCCATCAGCGCCATCTGTGCGTAGAGCCGGTTGCCGGCCTGGTCGAAGACGATCGACCGCGGCCCGTCGATGACCTCGTCGGTCACCTCCTCACCACGATGGGCGGGCAGGCAGTGCAGGAATACTGCGCCCTTCGCGGCGTCCATGAGCCTTTGATTGACCTGATAAGGGGCGAACACCCGTCGTCGGGCCGCAGTCTGATCTTCCTGTCCCATGGATGTCCAGACGTCGGTGTAGACGGCGGTCGCGCCGTCGAGGGCAGAGACGTCGTTGGAGACGAGCACCTGGGATGTACCCGATCCGATGGCCTTGGCCCGCTCCAGGACCTGGTTCGCGGGCTCATACCCGGGCGGCGATATCACTGTCAAGCGGAACCCGAGCAGAGCTGACGCTTCGATGAGCGATGTCGCGATGTTGTTGCCGTCGCCGACATAAACGATTTGCTGCTCGCCGAGCGGGCCGCACGCCTCCTCTAGCGTCATGAGGTCGGCGAGGATCTGACAAGGGTGCGAGCGATCCGTGAGGGCATTGATGACCGGCTTCTTGGCGGCGCCCGCGAGCTGAACCAGGTCCGCGTGGCTGCGCATTCGGGCGACGATCAGGTCCACGTAGCGGTCGAGAACTCGGGCCGCATCGGCGATTGACTCGCGCCGGCCGAGCTGGACATCGTGCTCGCCCAGGCTCGTGGTCGTCCCGCCAAGCCTGGCGATGCCGACCTCGAACGACACCCGCGTGCGGTGCGACGGCTTCTGGAAGAGCATCGCGACGTGACGGCCCTCGAGCGGGCGCTCAGCCCACCGGCCGGCCTTGATGGCGTGGGCATGCACCAACACCGACCTCAGCTCGGCCGGATCGAGATCGCCGACGTCGAGGAAGTCCCTTCCCCTCAGAGACACTGCAGGGATCATGATGCCCCGATGGAACGCCGGCGCGTCATAAGACCCTACAGGCGTGGTCTGGTCAGCTCTCCGGAGACGATCGGGGCCACCGTGAGATCCCGGGCAGAGTCAAACTCGGGCAGGCGGGACCGAAGCCGGTCGTCGTCCCTCAGGCGCAGGATGAGGTCGCGGCAGGCGGCGGGCTCGAGCCCGAATTGGGCCGGCTTGAAGCCGAACGGTGGTTCATTGCTAAACCTGATCGTCAGGCGGTCCGTGACCCTCACCCTGGGCCACGAGTCGGGGTCGGAGAGGGTCACCGATTCCATGAGCTCCCACATCGCGCGCATCTCGTGCCGGCCCTGGACCACGACGATCCGGTCGCGGAAGAAGCCGAGCTTGCTCGAGGGCCAGCTGCGAAGCTGGACTGCGGCCCAGGTCAAGGCCAGCATCGCACCCAGCGCACCGGCCCCGAGGGGAAGCCCCGCCATCCAGCCTTCCGCCAGGCGGGTGGCGAGCAAGGCGAGGACGCAGAAAACGACGACGCAAAGAAGACTCAAAACACCCAGCGTCACGATCGAGCGCCTCGACCGTACGTAGATCATCGAGCGACCCCCACTGAGGGATAGTGTATGTCCGCCGGGCGCGCCTGGCGCCGGCACCTGGAAGGAGTGACTAGATGGACGTAATCGCCGAACGATCCGACATCGACAAGGCGGTCTCGGGCAAGACCATCCCCACGATCTTCGCGGACGCCGAGCGCCGGTGGGGCGATCGGCCCGCGCTGCGCTGGAAGAACAACGGCGACTGGGAGACGCTCACGTGGCATGGCTATCGCGAGCAGGTGGCGGCGGTCACGCTCGCGCTCCGCGAGCTCGGCTTCGGCCCTGACCAATTCGCCCTGATCATGGCGCGCAACGTACCCGAGCACATGATCGCGGACCTCGGGATCGTGCATGCCGGCGGCGCCGCGATCAGCGTGTACAACACGCTCGCGCCTGAGCAGATCGAGTATGTCGCCAACCATTCAGGGGCGACAGTGGCCTTCGTCGAGAACGAGGCGTTCCTGGCGAAGATTCTTGCGATCCGATCGTCAACGCCGGCACTTCGGCACCTCGTTTTGATTCACGGCGAGCCTCCGGAGGGCGTGCTGTCGTGGGACGACCTGGTCGCTTCGGGCCGCGAGGCGTATGCCCGCGACCCGTCCGCGTTCGAGCGGTCGTGGCGAGGAGTCGGGCCGGAAGACACCGTGAGCCTGATCTACACGTCGGGAACCACCGGACCCCCGAAGGGCGTGACGTACTCCCACTACAACATCGTATGGACGCTGGAAGCGACCCAGAGGCGGCTCACGTATGTCGACGAAACGTTCCTGAGCTATTTGCCGCTGGCGCACGTCGCTGAGCGGTTTACCTCGCAATGGGGCGGCATCTATCTCGGCCACGAGGTGTACCTGTGCCCAGACCCGGCGCAGCTGCTGCCCTATTTGCTCGCGGCACGGCCGACGGTATTCGTCGGCGTGCCGAGGGTATGGGAGAAGCTGATGTCGGGGATCCAGGCAGGGATCGAGGCGGAAGCGGACGAGGCGAAGCGCGGGATGGCCCGCGGAGCATTGGCGGCTGCACAGCAGGCGTACATGCTGCGGCGCGACGGCCGGCCCGTGCCGGATGAGATCGCCTCGGTGGCCGAGCGTGCCCAGCCCTTGTTTGTTCTCTTGCGATCGAAGGTCGGGCTCGACCGCTGCCATACCGCCATCACCAGCACGGCGCCATGCCGCCCTGAGGTGCATGAGTTCTGGGCCGCGCTCGGGATGCCGCTGTACGAGGTCTGGGGCATGAGCGAGCTGACCGGGCCCGCCACTGCGGTCCCGCCAGGCGACCACAAGGCGCCCTCGATTGGAAAGGCACTGCCGGGTGTCGAGGTGCGCCTGGGCGACGACGGGGAGCTGCTCGTGCGCGGCGGCAACGTGATGGTCGGCTATTACCGCGATCCCGCCAAGACGGCCGATGCGATCGACGAAGACGGGTGGGTGCACAGCGGCGACATTGCTGTGCAAGGCCCAGATGGCCACTTTCGCATAGTCGATCGAAAGAAGGAGCTGATCATCACTTCGGCGGGCAAGAACATCTCGCCCGCCAACCTGGAGTCACTCGCGAAGTCGAGCCCGATCATCGGCCAGGCGGTTGCGATCGGCGACGGTCGCAAGTTCATCTCGGTGCTGGTCGTGCTGGATCCACAGGTCGCGCCACTGTGGGCCAAGGCGCAGGGGATCGACGCCCCGTCGATGGCATCGCTCGTCGACCACCCCGCGACCATCGCCGAGGTGCGGCGTGCCCTCACCCTGGCCAACACGCATCTTTCGCGTGTTGAGCAGTTCAAGCGGTTCACGATCTTGCCCAATGAGTGGTCGCCCGAATCGGAGGAGCTCACGCCGACCATGAAGCTCAAGCGTCGCGTGATCGAGTCGAAGTACAACACGGAGATCGAGGCGATGTATGGGGACCCGCCGGGCGGTCATTCGGTCGACCCCGAGTACGCGGGCCACGGCTCCGCCGAGGAGTAAGCGACCTTAACAACCAGGCTTGGCGCCTGCGTAGTGGGCACCGAGAATCCGCGCTGTGACCCATTAACCAATTCAGGAGGATCGCGGTGAAGGAAAAAACGCCAGTCGTCAAACAGCTCTATAGGCTGAGCGTCGAGCCTCGCGTTGTGGAACAGCTGGCCAGGCTGGCCATGCGACTCCGTGAGCCGCGGAGCCGGCTGGCAAGCCGGCTTTTCACGGAGGCCGTCATGGGCGCCAAGCTACCGAGGCGCTAGTGGTTAGGTCAGGGGCCCCGCCAATTGATCGGTGCTACAGCCGCATCAGTTCCTGAGTATTGGTACGCGATGCCATCGCTGACACGAAAGACCTTCGACGAGTATCGGACGCTCTCGTTGTACAGCATGCCCTGGGGCAACACCACCATCGGTGAGAGCTCGGCGCCAGTGACGGGGTTGCGGATCGACTCGAGCTCGAGCTCCACTGCCGAACCGATGCGTACGTGTGAGCGCGGGCCGTCGATATGCACTTCGAACGGCGCATAGCTCGTGTTTTTCAGACTGTATGTGTTGAGGAATACCGCGAAAGGGCCGCCCACCTCCCCCGCCCCGATTTTGCGCAGGGCCTCGCGCTGCTGCTTGTCCCCGCGCTCGTCGATCAGCAGAATTGCTTTTCCTCCGCCCTCATGGATCGCTCCCGGCCAATCGGCCATGATCGCGAAGTTGAGGCCGGCAAGGTCGACGTCGTCCAGGCGGCCCTGTTCGATATGCATGACCCAGCCGCCTTCGCAATCGCCCCGTGTGGGTCGCGCTTGAAAGTTGCATGGGCAGCCCCATGCACAGTTGCAGGATTGCACGATGTTGCCCTTGATCCACCAGGTTGCCATATGGCCCGACCTTATCCGCCGGGTGAGTGTTAGTCAACCGCCGGCGAGCCTACCGGTACGTGCGGGTGAGCTTCTCCAGCTTGTCGAGCGAGGCGAGGGCTTGGTCCCGGCCATCGGGTGAGATGTAGAAGATGCAGCGGTCGACGCCGGCTCGCTGGAACTGTTCGATGTCCTCCGGGGTCGTTTTCGGATATACCGTCACCGGGATGTCGCCTCGACCGGCGGCTCTGGCCAGCTCGCGCAGCTCGCCGATGCGGCCCAAGACCTCACCGCGATTCGGCATCCAGCCGTCGGCGTAAGCGACCACGCGCTTCAGGATGTTGGGCCCGCTCCCGCCGAGGAGGATCGGCGGGTATGGCTTCTGGACCGGCTTCGGCCAGCACCACATCGGTCCGAAATTCACCATGTCGCCGTGGTACTCGGACACCTCCTCAGTCCAGATCGTTTTCATGGCCTCGACCCGCTCGCGCATGAGCTTCCAGCGCTTTGAGAAGTCGGTGCCATGATCGGCCATCTCCTCTCGGTTCCACCCGGCGCCGATGCCGAAGATGAAGCGTCCGCTAGAGATGTGGTCGAGGCTCGCGACCTGCTTGGCGGTATAGATGGGGTCTCGCTGGACGACGAGGCAGATGCCGGTCGCGACCCTGAGCTTTTTCGAGGCGAGGGCCGCCGCTGTGAGCGCAACGAAAGGGTCGAGCGCATGCCAGTAGTGCTTCGGCAGCTCTGCACCACCCGCCCAAGGGCTCTGCCTGCTGGTTGGGATGTGGGAATGCTCGGCCACCCAGAGCGATTCGAATCCCGCCTCCTCGACCAGGGGCGCGAGCTCGGTCATTGAGATGCCGTAGTCGGTGGGAAAAATTGCTGCGCCGACCTTCATGGGTTAATCGTGAGGCTTGCCGGTCTACGATGCGATGGTGATGCGCGTCGCTGTCATCGCTGACATTCATGGCAACTTGCCCGCCCTCGAGGCGGTGCTGGCGGATATTGACCTCGAGGCTCCCGACCTCGTCGTCTCGTGCGGCGACGTCGCTTCAGGGCCACTGCCTGTCCAGACTCTGGACGTGCTGCGTGCGCTGCCTCACGCTCGGTTCGTGCGCGGCAACGCCGACCGCTCGCTGGTCACAGCTTTCGACGGCGGCCAACTTTCCGACATGCCGGGACCGGCTGCAGAATGGTGCGCGGCGCAGCTCAGTCGCGAACATCGGGATTTCCTGGCGTCGTTCTCGTCAGAGTTTCCGGTTGTGATCGACGGGCTAGGCCGCGTGCTCTTCTGCCACGGATCCCCGCGCAGCGACGTGGAGATGATGACGTCGAAGACGGCTGATGAACGTCTCAGGGAGCTCACTGCAGGTGTGGACGCCCGCGCGATCGTTTGCGGGCATACACACATGCCGTTCGACCGCACGCTGGGACGCGTGCGGGTGCTCAACCCGGGAAGCGTCGGCATGCCGTACGGCCATCCCGGAGCCTACTGGGCTCTGCTCGGGCCTGAGGTCGAATTCCGGCGCACGGACTATGACAGGGAGGCGGCTGCTGCTCGGATTCGCCAAAGCGCCTGGCCGGGAGCTGAAGACTTCGCGCGGGAGAACGTACTTTTTGTGCCCAGCGAAGAGGATGCTTTCGCGTTCTTTGGCGCGCACGGCGGGCCCTAGTCGGTCAGCTTTTGTTTCAGCCTCGTGATCGTGGCTGTGGTAACGCCTGCCGCCTCGAGGTATGCGTCGACCCCGCCCCACCTACGTTCGACATGGTCCAGCGTGCTGAGCACCCATTCGGGTGGGCAGCGAAGCTCGCTGCGCATCGTCGCCACTTGCTCTGGCGCGGCCTTCGCCAGCCACTCTTCATAACGGCCCGCCAGCTGGAGGTCGGTCTCGGCGTAGTCATCACCGATCGCCTGGGGTTCGACGCCCGCCAGCGACAGCATCATCGCGGCGACCAGGCCTGTGCGGTCCTTGCCGGCGAAACAGTGGAACAAGACCGGCCCGTCCGCCGAGGCGATGCCGTTGAAGATCGCGCCGAACGCCGCCTGTCGCCGCTCGACCATCAACACATAGCGCCCTGGCATGGTGGCCGCTTCTTCGAGCAAAGGCGACGTCGCGTCGTCGATCAAAGGCAGGTGCACATATGCCAGGGGGTTTCCATCCCGCTCACCGGGCGGCGAGGAAGCGGGAGAGCTGCTCTGGAAGCGCGAGAACGCGGGGCCGGGAGACCCGTTGACCTCCGACTCGCTGCGCAGGTCGATCACGGTGGTGATGCCGTAGTCGATCATCGCCTGCCGCCCGTCGGGGGTCAGGCTCGCGACATTGTCGGACCGAACGATGACGCCAGTCCGAGTAAGTCCATTACGTGCAGGCAGTCCGCCAAGGTCGCGGGTGTTCCGGCAGTCGGGCCATTGAAGGCGTCTCGATGTCGCCGTTGGCGCTACCGCTTCGTGTATTGGGGTGCCTTCCGCGCCCGCTTCAGTCCGTATTTCTTGCGCTCCTTCATCCTCGCGTCTCGCGTCAGAAGGCCGGCCTTCTTCAAGGCGGGACGGAAATCTGGGTCGTAGTTGCAGAGCGCTCGGGCGATACCGTGGGCGATCGCGCCAGCCTGTCCGCTGTTGCCGCCTCCGACGACCTTCACACTGATGTCGAACTTGCGCTGAGTGCTGGTCACCCGAAGCGGCGCCAGGGCAGCCATCTCCAGGACGCGCCTGCCCAGGTAAGCAAGCGGATCCTTCTCATTGACCGTGATCCGGCCTTCGCCCGGCTGGAGACGCACCCGCGCGATCGCGTTCTTGCGCCGACCGGTGCCTCGGTTGAATGTGTCAGCCAATCTTGATGTCCCCTCTCGAATCGAACGTGACCACCTTCGGTTTCTGCGCGGCATGCCCATGCTCGGCTCCCGAGTAAACACGAAGTCGCTTCAGCATGTCGGCGCCCAACGTGTTCCGCTGCAGCATCCCGCGCACTGCGTTGGTGATCGGGAATGTCGGGTCAAGCTCCTGGGCGCGCCCCAACGAGCGCTTGCGCAGACCGCCCGGGTACCCGGTGTAGCGTGTGTACTCCTTGCCGGTGAGCTTGGCGCCGCTGACCTTGATCTTGGCGGCGTTGATCACCACCACGTGGTCGCCGGTGTTCAGGTGCGGCGTGAACGTCGGCTTGTGCTTGCCGCGCAGGATTCTGGCCACGCTGCTCGCAAGGCGGCCCAAAACCTGGTCCGTGGCATCGACCACAAACCAATCACCCTTCAGGTCCGCGGCTTTCGCGGTCCAGGTCTTCTGTTTACTCACAAGGTCACCTAGTAAATCACTTCCATCAATGTCAAGCCCCCGGCCGGGGCCGTTTTTGCCGCCAACCGCCGATCTCGGGCTCTCAGCACCTCGCCGACCCATTCGTGTCGCCGGTGCCCTTTGCCCACCTCCGCCAGCGCGCCCGCGATGCTGCGCGCGAGGCCTCGCAGAAAGCCTTCGGCCACCAGGTCCAGCTCGACGAAGTCGCCTCGCCGCACCACGTTCGCCGACCGCATCTCCCGCACCCTGGCGTCGGGAGGCTCCGAGGCCGAGCAGAAGCTGGTCCAGTCGTGCCGGCCGGCGAGCGGCTGCGCCGCCTTCGACATCGCGTCCACGTCGAGTCGAGCGTTCACGTGCCAGCAGCGACCCCTTTCGATAGCCGGTCTGGCGGGGCGATCCAGGTAGCGGTAGCGGTACCGCCGCCAGCGCGCCGAATACCGGGCGTGAAAGTCATCCGGCACCACCTCTGCGCTCAGCGCGGCCACATCCTCCGGCAATCGGGCGTTTAGCGCCGCCACCAGTCGCGCCGGTGTGATGCGTCCCTCGAACCGGAAGTTCACGACCTGGCCCTCGGCGTGTGCGCCGGCGTCTGTGCGGCCGGCCGCGTAGACCGTGTGTTCCTTGCTGGTCAGCTCACGCAGCGCCCGTTTGAGCTCCGCCTCCACGGTGCGCCCGCGCGCCTGCTGCTGCCAGCCCGCAAACCCGCTCCCGTCGTACTCGAGCACGACCTTGATATTCACTTTTGAACCGAATGACTCTCGTCAGTCGACGAGTTCGATGATCACCATCGGCGCCGCGTCACCTAGGCGCGGGCCCTTGTGGACGATTCGCGTGTAGCCACCCGGCCGCTCCGAAAGGCGCGGCAGCAGGTTGGAGAACAGGCGCTCGACGACCTCGGGCTTCGAGATCTCCTCGCTCACCCGGCGTCGCGCGCTGAGATCCTGGTCTCGGGCGGTCGTGATCAGCCGCTCGACCCATCGGCGCAGCTCTTTCGCGCGCGCCTCTGTAGTCGTGATGCGCCCGCTCTCGAGTAGCGACGTGCACAGGTTGCGCATCAGCGCCTTGCGTGCGTCTGTGTCTCTGTTGAATCGGCGGCCGCTCTTTTGGTGTCGCAATTACAGGCTCAGCCCCGGAGGACGCTGCCCATCTCCTCGGGCTTGATGAAGCCCTTCTCGACCAGCTTCTCCTTTATCTCGTCCAGCGACTTGCGTCCGAAGTTGCGCAGCGCCAGCAGCTCCTCCTCGCGCTTCTGCAAGAGCTGGCCAACCGTCTGGATCTCGTTTGCCTTCAGGCAGTTGAAAGCGCGAACCGAGAGATCGAGCTCTTCGATCGGCGTGTCCATCAGCCGGCTTTGCTCGCTCTTCTCCGGCGCTCCCGGACGTGAGATGGAGTCGGGGAAGTTCACGAACAGCTGCAGGTGCTTCGTGAACAGCGATGCCGCGTGGCTCACTGCCTCTTCCGGCGACATCGTGCCGTCGGTCCAGACCTCGATGAGCAGGCGGTCGAAGTCGGTCGACTGCCCGACACGGGTTTTCTCGACCGTGAAGTTGGCCTTCTCGACCGGCGAGAAGATGGCGTCGATCGGTATGACCCCGATCGGCTGGCCCTCGCGCTTGTTTCGCTCCGCCGGCACGTAGCCCTTACCCCGCTCGACGTTCAGCTCCATGCGCAGGTGGCCTTTGGCCGCCAGCGTGCAGAGGTACAGGTCGGGGTTGACGATCTCCACGTCGGAAGAGGCCTGGATGTGCGACGCACGCACCTCGGCCGGCCCCTTGACGTCGAGGAGCAGGGTCACGGGGTCCTCGGTGAAGCTCTTCAGGCAGAGCTTCTTGAGATTGAGGATGACCTCGGTCACGTCCTCCTTCACGTGCGGGATGGCCGTGAACTCGTGGGCGACGCCGTCGATCTGGATCGACGTCACGGCCGCTCCCCACAGCGAGGAGAGCAGCACGCGCCGAAGCGTGTTGCCGAGCGTCGTCCCGAAGCCCGGGTCGAGCGGCTCGATATCGAACTTGCCGTAGTTCGCGCTCGTCTCGAGCTTGCGAACCTGCGGGGTGACTGTCAGCTGCGTGTCAATCGACAATTTGGGTCCCTACCTCCGTTCCTTTACCGTGAATAGAACTCGACGATCAGCTGCTCTTCGACGCCCGACTCCATCTCGTTGCGGTCGGGTCGCGCGAGCACCTTGGCGGTCTTCTCGTCGCCATTGAATGAAAGCCATGACGGCACCGGCCGTACCTTCGACGCCTCGAGGGCCACATCGATGACCCCGTTGGCCGGCTTGACCTTGACCTCGTCGCCCGGCTTGAGCTGGTACGACGGCACGTTCACCGTCTTCCCATTGACCTCGAAGTGCCGGTGCGTCACGAGCTGGCGTGCCTGCTTGCGCGAAGCGCCCAGGCCAAGCCGATAAATGATGTTGTCCAGGCGCAGCTCGAGATGCCGCAGCAGGTTGATGCCGGTGACGCCCGGCTCGCGCTCGGCCAGCTCGAAGTAGTTCCGGAACTGCTTCTCGAGCAGTCCGTAGGTCCGGCGCGCCTTCTGCTTGGCGCGGAGCTGCAGGCCGTAGTCCGATGTCTTGCGCTTGCGCGCCTGGCCGTGCATGCCAGGTGCGAACGCGCGGCGCTCGATGGCGCACTTCGGCGTGTAGCAGCGCTCGCCCTTCAAATAGAGCTTGGCGCCCTCGCGGCGGCAGAAGCGGCAGACCGGGCCGCTGTAGTTCGCCATCGCTTAGACCCTCCGCCGCTTCGGCGGACGGCAGCCGTTGTGCGGGATCGGTGTCACATCCGTGATCGCGCTGACCTCGAGGCCGGTGGCTTGCAGCGATCGTATGGCCGCTTCGCGGCCGGCACCCGGCCCGCGCACGAACACCTCGATCGAGCGCATGCCGTGCTCCAGTGCCTTCTTGGCGGTCGCCTCGGCGGTCACCTGCGCGGCGAACGGCGTCGACTTGCGGCTGCCCTTGAAGCCCTGCGCCCCGGCAGAGCCCCACGAGATGACGTTCCCGTCGATGTCGGTGATGCTGATGATCGTGTTGTTGAAAGTGCTCTGGACGTGCGCCTGCCCGGCAACCACGTTCTTGCGTTCGCGGCGGCGGGTGCGGACGACCTTTTTTGTTTTTCCCATCAGAAGCTTCGCCTAGGGACCATCACTTGCCCGCTTTCACCTTCTTCTTGCCCGCGACCGCGCGCTTGGGTCCGCGGCGGCTCCGCGCGTTGGTGCGCGTACGCTGCCCACGGACGGGAAGACCGCGCCGGTGCCGCATCCCGCGATAGGTGCCGATCTCGGTCAGGCGCTTGATGTTGGTCGCCACGTCGCGGCGGAGGTCACCCTCGATGAGGATTTCCTTGGACGAGGCCATGCGGTCGATGACCTGGCGCAGCCGCGCCACCTCTTCCTCGCTCAGGTCCTTGACCCGCACGTCCGGGTTGAGGTTGGCCGCCTTCACGATCTTCTCAGCCGTCGTGCGACCGACTCCCGTGATGTACACGAGCGAGATGACCACGCGCTTCTGCGGGGGTATGTCGACGCCGGCGATTCTCGCCATTTAGTCGCTCACCCCTGCCGCTGCTTGTGCTTCGGGGTCTTCGAGCAGATCACTCGCACCACCCCGTTCCGCTTGATCACCTTGCAGCTCGGGCACATCTTCTTGACCGACGGCCGTACCTTCATCTCCAAATCTCTCGAATCCGCCCTCGCGACCGATCGTGGCTCGCAAGCTCGACCCCAACCTTGTCCCCGGCCAGAAGCCGGGTGAAGTGGGTGCCGGCGCGATCGGCCACGTGAGCGAGGATCTTGGCCCCGTTCTCGAGCTCAACCCGGTAGACGCCGTTGGGAAGAGGCTCCACCACGACCCCCTTCACGAGTGGGGGGCGTTGGGGCACGAACCGTGATTGTACCAAACTCGGGCCACCCCGCCGGGGACGCTCAGCGGGCGGCGCCGTTGGCCCTGCCGTTGGAGCCGTTCGGGGACCTCAGTGCTGTGAGAATCAAAGGCCCTTTGTCCGTGATCGCCACCGTGTGCTCGAAGTAAGCCGAAAGTCCGCCGTCGACAGTACAGATCGTCCAGCCGTCCGGCTTCATGTAAACCTCGTGCGAGCCGGCGTTGACCATCGGCTCGATGGCCAGGGTCATCCCCGGCTTGAGGCGGGGCGGCGTGCCCGGGCTGCCGAAGTTGGGCACCTGGGGGTCTTCGTGCATCTGGCGTCCGATCCCGTGGCCGACGAACTGGCGGATCACCGAGAAGCCCGCCTTCTCGACGTGCCTCTGGATCGCCGAGGAGATGTCCCCGAGGTACCCACCCGGCTGCGCCTTGTCGATGCCCACGTAGAGCGCCTCTTCGGTGACCTTGATCAGCCGGTCGGCCTCTTTGCTGATCTTGCCCACGCCCACCGTGATCCCGACGTCGGCCCAGAAACCCTCGAGCACCAGACCCAGGTCCAGGCTCACGACGTCGCCCGCTGCGACTTTGCGATTGCCCGGGATCCCGTGCACCGCCTCGTCATTGATGGACACGCAGATCGACTTGGGGAACCCGTGATAGCCCAGGAAGCCGGGGGTTGCGCCGCCGGCCCTGATGAGCTTGTCTGCGATCCGATCCAGCTCGTCAGTGCGAACGCCCGGCTTGCAGGCCTCCTTCAGGGGAGGCAGCACCGACGCGAGCAGCCCACCCGCACGGGCCATGAGGTCGATCTCGTGTGCGGTCTTCAGGTTGATCATGGCAAAAAACTCATTGAATTAAAGCGACCATTCTCGCCGATCGCGTTAAGAACGCGTCCGGTTATCTCATCGATTGTCCCCCGTCCGTCGATCTCGGAAACAATGCCTGTGCCCCGGTAGTGCTCGAGGACGGGAACGGTCTTGGACAGATAGATCTCGATTCGGGGCTTCACGGCCTCGACGTTGTCGTCTTCGCGCTGGACGAGCGCGGTGCCGTCGGCCGCGCAAGCAGTCGTTCCAGGCGGATACGTTCGCTGGCAGGCCGGGCAGACCAGCCTCCCCGACAGCCGCTCGAGCAGCTCGGCCATCTCGACCTTGAGGTAGAGCACGCGGTCGAGGCTTCGCCCTAGCTCGCCCATCAGGACGTCGAGCGCCTCCGCCTGAGGAACCGTTCGCGGGAACCCGTCGATGATGAACCCGCCTCCGGCATCGGGCTTGTGGAGCCGGTTCCGGATCATGCCGATCATGATGTCGTCGGGGACGTACTGGCCTTTGGCCAGGATCGGTTGGGCCTGACGGCCGAGGGGCGTGCCCGCCTGGATCTCCGCGCGCAGCATGTCGCCGGTGGCTATGTGCGGGATCCCGAAGCGCGAGCGAAGCATGTTCGCCTGCGTGCCCTTGCCGCTGCCGGGCGCGCCATACAGAAGCAGGTTCACGGTTGGGCCTCCCCACCCGGCCGGACTCGCTGCGCGAGTCGGGCCACCCTCCCCACGAGTGGGGAGGTCATCAACGGATAAAGCCGCGGTACTGGCGCATGACGAGCTGCGTCTGCAGCTGTTTCATGGTGTCCAGAGCGACGCCGACGACGATCAGGATCGCCGTCCCGCCCAGGTACATCTGCTGGTGGGGGATGCCCGAGATCTTGGCCGTGGCGACGGGCAGGATCACGGTGATGAAGCCGAGGAAGGTGGCGCCGGCGAAGGTGACCCGGTTCATGACCGCCGCCAGGTAGTCCGCGGTGGGACGCCCGGGACGGATTCCGGGGATGAAGCTCGAGTAGCGCTTGAGGTTGTCGGCGACGTCGTTCACCTCGAACGTGATCGCGGTGTAGAAGTAGGTGAAGCCGAAAGTGAGGATGAAATAGAGCGCGTTGTAGGTCACGGCCATCGGGACGTTGGCGGTGTCGGGCGTGAAGTTGCCCCGTATCCACGAAGCCGCCTTGTAGTACCAGGTGTCGACCGGGGCGCCCTGGAAGTAGTTGGAGACGATGGTCGGTAAGAACATCACCGAGATCGCGAAGATGATCGGGATCACGCCCGCGTGGTTCACACGCAGCGGCAGGAAGCTGGCGCGGCTCTGTACCTGCTTGAGGCCGACAGTGCGCTGCGCCGACTGGATGGGAATCTTCCGCACCGCCTGCTGGACCTCGATGATGACCGCGGTCATGACGAGCGCGATGATCCCGAAGAGGATGAAGGGCACGTAGTCGGCCAGTCCGCCGCCTGTGGAGTGGGCGGTGAACACGGAGGCGATGCCCTGCGGCCCCCGGCCGATGATGCCGGCGAAGATGATCAGCGAGACGCCGTTGCCGATGCCGTACTCGGTGATCAGCTCACCGAACCACATCAGCATCACGGTGCCGGCGGTGAGGACGACGACGATCTCCAGGCGCTGGAACCAATCGAGCGGGGGCAGGATGGCCGGGCTCGTGTTCTGGAACAGCACCGTGAAGCCATATGCCTGGCCGGCGCCCAGCGCGACTGTGAGGTAGCGGCTCCAACGCTGAATGCGGCGCCGACCCGCTTCACCCTCCTTCTGGATCTCCTTGATGCGCTCGGAGATCACCGTCATCAGCTGCATGATGATCGTCGCGTTGATGTACGGGTTCATGCCCATGGCCACGACGCTGAAGCGCGACAGTCCACCGCCCGAGAACAGGTCGAGCAGTCCAAGGAGCGCCTGGGAGTTGAAGAGCTGTGCGAGCGCGGCCTGGCTCGCACCCGGCACCGCGACGTTGGCAAAGAGCCTGAAGATGACCAGGATCCCGCCCGTGAAGAGGATCTTGTTCCGCAGCTCGGGCAGCCGGATGGCGTTGACCAGGGCCTCGAGCAGGTTCATAGGCTATTCCTCGGTTGTAGGTCTGCTTTGCTCGGTCTTGGGTTCCTCGGAACCCCCCACCTGTCGGGCCCGCTTCGCGGGCGCGACTTCCTCCCCACTTCGTGGGGAGGTTTCTGGTTCCTCGGCCTTGGGCGTTCGTTTTGCGGTCTTGGCCGCCAGTCGCTTCGGGCCGATCTTCCGAGGCTCTCCGATCACCTTGACGGAGCCGCCGCGCGCCTCGATCGCCTCGCGCGCGCTCGAGCTGAAAGCGTGTGCCTCCACTGTGAGCTTGCGGTCGAGGGATCCGGTGCCGAGGACTTTGACCTCGAAGCCGGCGCGCACAAGGCCGGCCTCCGCGAGCGAGGCGGCATCGACCTTGGCTCCGTCGGGGAACCGGCTGAGCTTCGAGATGTTCACCACCGAGTAGATCTTCTTGAACGGATTCTTGAAACCCGGCAGCTTGGGTATGCGCTGCGACAGCGGCATCTGTCCACCTTCGAACCCCGGGCGGAAGCCTTCGCTGCGCGCGTTCTGTCCTTTCTGTCCGCGCCCTGATGTCTTGCCGCGGCCCGAGCCGGTGCCGCGGCCGATGCGCCGGGCCTTGCGGTGCGCGCCCGCGGCGGGTTTCAGGTCGTGGAGCTGCATCTCTCTCAGTTTCCTCGCTGGTGCTTCTTGTCGGAGCGCTTGCGCCAGATCTTGTACCGGCCGCGCTTGGGCCGCACGTACGGCTCGCCATCAACCGCGATGAGGAACGCCACCGCCTTCAGCATGCCCCTGACCGCCGGGTTGTCGGGCAGCTCGCGTGTCTGGTTGAGCCGGCGGAACCCGAGCGACTCGACGGTGGCCTTGAGCACCGGCTTGGCGCCGATGGTGCTTTTCTTCAACGTCGCCTTGAGTGTCTTGTCTGCGGTCGCGGCTGCTTTGCGAGCGGTCACTTGGTCTCCTTGGGGGTCGCGGCCGGCTCGGCAGCAGCACCGTTCGCGAGCTGGTCTGAAGGTGCGCCCTGCGCGCGCCCGGCGCCATCGGCGCGCTTGTAAGCGTTTGCGAGCCGGCGGCCGACGATCTGGTCGACCTCCTTGCCTCGCAGCTCAGCCACCTGCTGAGCGGTGCGCAGCTGCTGCAATGCCGCCAGGGTCGCGCGCACGGTGTTGATGGGATTGTTGGTGCCATGTGACTTGGTGAGGATGTCCTTGATGCCCGCGGTCTCGATGACGGCTCGCATCGCGCCACCCGAGATCACGCCGGTTCCGGGTGCGGCCGGCTTGAGCATGATCCGAGCGGACCCGAGCTTGAGCCTCACCTCGTGCGGGATCGTGGTCCCGACCATCGGGACCGTGATCATGTTGCGCTTGGCGACTTCCATGCCCTTGCGAATCGCCTCGGTCACCTCGCGCGCCTTGCCGATGCCCGCGCCGACGCGACCGTTCATGTCGCCGACAACGATCAGCGCGCTGAACGAGAACTTGCGTCCGCCCTTGACGACCTTGGCGACGCGATTGACGCGGACGACGCGGTCGGCGAGCTCCGATCGCTCACCGCTCGAGTGTGGGTATCGAGATCCCATAAGTGCCTAAAACTCCAATCCGGCTTCGCGCGCGGCGTCTGCCAGAGCCTTGATTCTGCCGTGGTAGAGGAACCCGCCGCGATCGAAGACGACGCGGTTGACGCCTGCCGCCTTGGCCTTCGCGGCGATCTGCTTGCCGACCTGCGCGGCTTCTGACATGCCGTTGCCTTTGGCCTTGAGCTCGACCGTCGACGCGGCGGCCACCGTCTTGCTGGCGCCGTCGTCGATGACCTGTGCGTACAGGTGGTTGAGGCTCCGGTAGACCGCGAGCCGCGGCCTCTCCGAGGTTCCGCTCACGTTCACCCGCACACGGCGGTGCCGCTTGCTGCGGCCTTCCTTGCGATCGGTGCGCTTGATCATGCGGTGGTTTTGGCACCCTTGCCGGCCTTGCCGGCCTTGCGGCGCACCTTCTCACCGCGATACATGACACCTTTGCCCTTGTAAGGCTCGGGCGGGCGGAAGGCACGGATGTCCGCGGCCACCTGGCCGACGGTTTCCTTCTCGATGCCAGAGACCGTGAACTTGGTCTGGTCCTGCACGTCGATCGTGATGCCCGGTGGGGGCTTGAACTTGATTGGGTGGGAGTAGCCAAGGCTCAGCACGATCTCGTCGCCTTGCTTCGCGACGCGGTAGCCGACCCCGACCAGCTCGAGCTGCTTGGTGAAGCCCTCGTTGACGCCGATGACCATGTTCGCGACCAGGCTGCGGACCAGGCCATGCAGGGCGCGGTGCTTGTAGTCGTCTGATGGACGCTTGCACACGATGTGACCGTCCGCCAGCTCTACGGTGATATCCGCCGGCAGGGTGCGCTCGAGCTTGCCTTTCGGCCCTTCCACCTTTACATGCCCAGGTTCCACAGCGACCTTGACGGCGCTGGGAACCGGGATCGGCAGCTTACCAATGCGCGACAACTAATCCTTCCTTGATCTACCAGACATAACAGAGCACCTCGCCCCCGAGTCCCTGGCGCAGCGCCTGGCGCCCGCTCATGACTCCTTCGGCAGTGCTCAGGACTGCGATTCCGAGCCCACCGAGAACCCGCGGGATCTCCGTCTTTCTGGCGTAGACCCGCAGTCCAGGGCGGCTGATCCTCTTCACTCCCGAGATCACGCGGGTGCGATCGGGGCGGGACTTGAAGATGATACGCATCGACTGAGCGGTACCGTCCGATTCGATCTCGTACCCGGCGATGTAGCCCTCGTCCTTCAGGACGCGCGCGATCTCGAGCTTCAGCTTGGACGCCGGCACTCGCACCTCGGGGTGGCGCGCCGTGTTGGCGTTGCGAACGCGCGTCAGCATGTCGGCTATGGGATCGGACACTATCCCGGCCGGCGCCCGCTTGACGGTCTTGGCCGCGGTGGTGGCGGTGCTTGCTGCCATCACCAGCTCGACTTCGTAATGCCGGGGATGCGTCCCTCGGCTGCCAGTGTCCGGAAACAGATGCGGCACATGCCGAACTTGCGCAGGTAAGCGCGTGGGCGCCCGCAGATGCGGCAGCGATTGTGGAACCGAACCTTGAACTTAGGGTGCACCATGTCCCTCTTCCAGCGCTCGAGCGAAGACTTCTTGGCCAAACTCTCTACCTCTTCCTTTATCTCTTCCTAAAAGGCATACCCAGCCGGGTCAGCAGGCTGCGCGCCTCATCGTCGTTGCGGGCCGTGGTCACGATCGCCACCTCGAGTCCCCGCAGCTTGTCGATCTTGTCGTAGTCGATCTCCGGGAATACGACCTGCTCGCGCAGGCCCAACGAATAGTTGCCGCGGCCGTCGAAGCCGTCGGGGTTCACGCCGCGAAAGTCGCGAATCCGGGGCAGCGCGACGTTGAGGAGCTTGTCGAGGAAGTACCACATGCGGCGGCCGCGAAGGGTGGTCTTGATGCCGACTGTCTGGCCCTCCCGGAGCTTGAACGCGGCCACCGACTTCCGAGCCTTGATGAGCGCGGGCTTCTGGCCGGTGATGGTGACCACGTCGCCGACAGCGGCGTCGAGCGCCTTGTCGTTGTCCTTCGCCTCACCAATGCCTACGTTGACCACGACCTTGGCGACCCGCGGGACCTCCATGACGTTCTCGTATTCGAACTCCTTCGTCATCTGAGGGACGATCTTTTCGCGGTAGGCCGTCAGCAGGCGCGGGGGAGCCTCCGACTTCGTGCCGGGGGCCTTCGGCGCTGCCGGCTTCGCGTCTTGCTTCTTCTTAGGCTGGACCTTGGCTTTGCTCACTGAGCCTCCGTCTTCCTGACTCGCTCGTACGGCTCGTCGCAGTGTCTGCAGACGAGTGCGCGCGCGCCCGACTCGAGGATGATGTGCTTGGTCCTGGTCGGCCGCGAGCAGGACGGGCAGACGAGCATGACGTTCGAGTAGTCGAGCGGCGCCTCGAAGTCGACGACGCCACCCTGCGCGACGCTGACGCCGCCGCGCGAACGGCCGGCCTTCGTGTGCCGCTTGAGGATGTTGACGCCCTTGACGACGATCTTGTGCTTTTCCGGGATTGTTCGCAGAACCTCACCGGTCTTGCCCTTGTCCTTGCCGGCGATGACGACCACGGGGTCGCCCGGAGCAAGGTCGAGCCAATGGCGGGCGGGCTGGGGTTTGTTTCTAAGCATCTCTACAGAACCTCGGGAGCCAAGCTGATGATCTTCATGAAGTTACGCTCACGCAGCTCGCGGGCAACCGGGCCGAAGATGCGCGTGCCTCGGGGGTTGTTCGCCTGCGCGAGCAGCACGGCGGCGTTTTCGTCGAAGCGGATGAGCGAGCCGTCGGGGCGGCGATATTCCTTGTTGACACGGACCACGACAGCCTTCACGACCTCGCCCTTCTTGACCTGGCCGCCAGGCTGCGCGGACTTGACGGTGGCGGTGATGATGTCGCCCACCGAAGCGTACTTTCGGTAGTGCCCGCCGGCCACGCGGATGCACAGGATCTCTTTCGCTCCTGAGTTGTCCGCGACCTTGAGCCGTGTCTCTTGCTGGACCATTTCGTTACTTGGCCTTCTCCACGATCTCAAGTACGCGCCATCGTTTCTCTTTGGAGATGGGACGCGTTTCCGTGATTCGGACGAGGTCGCCCACGCCGCATTCGTTCTTCTCGTCGTGGACTTTGAACCGCGTCCGCTGCTGCACAGTCTTGCGATAGAGACGGTGGGCCTTCGACGTGCCCACCTGGACGATGACCGTCTTGTTCATCTTGTCCGAGATCACGGTGCCCAGGCGGACCTTGCGCTGCCCGCGGGTGGACGCCGGGGTCTCGATGGCTTTCTGATCGGTCGCCATCAAGACGGCTCCTCGGTCTTCGCCTTGCGGGCGCGCTTCGGCTTGGGAACCTCGATCACTGGGGCGTCAGGCTCGAATCCCTCATCCACCGCCTTCGCGGGTTGTGCCTCCCTACCCGGCGCTTGCGCGTCGGCCTCCCCACGGGGTGGGGAGGTGACGATCCCCAGCTCGCGTTCGCTCAGCACCGTCATGATCCGGGCGATGTCGTGGCGCACCTTGGAAATCTGGCTCGAGTTCTCGAGCTGGCCGACCGCGTGCTTGAAGCGGAGCTCGTAGAGCTCACGCCGCGCCGCGCGCATGCGGTCCTCCAGCTGGTCCTCCTCTAGCTCCCTCAGCTCGTCGACCTTCATCCAGCACCTCCGGTGGTGACCGACTCGGAGCTGACGAACCTGGTCTTGATGGGAAGCTTGGACGCGGCCAGCTTCATGGCCTCCTTGGCGACCTGGGGCGTGACGCCGCCCATCTCGAAAAGGATGCGTCCGGGCTTGACCACGGCCACCCAGCCTTCGGGGTTGCCCTTGCCTGAGCCCATTCGCGTCTCAGCCGGCTTCTTGGTGATCGACTTGTCGGGGAAGACGCGGATCCAGATCTGACCGCCGCGCTTGACGTGGCGGGTCATCGCCCGGCGGGCAGCTTCGATCTGGCGGTTGCTCATCCAGCACGCCTCGACGGCCTGCAGGCCGTAGTCGCCGAACGCGACCGTGGCGCCGCGCGTGGCGATGCCCGTGCGGCGGCCGCGGTGCATCTTGCGGTACTTGACTCTCTTCGGGATCAGCATCTAGCTCTTGTCCTTTGGGGTCCCCGCGCGCTTAGCGCGGGAGCTTTCAGGAGCCTTCTTTGGTGCCGGGGCTTTCTCGCCTTTGGGCTCGGCTGCCTTGGCCTTTGCGGCAGGCTTGGCTTTGGCAGTCGTGGCTTTCGGCTTGGCTGTGGCAGCTGTCGCGCGAGCGCGCTTCGGCTCGGCGGCAGGAGCGGCGGGAGCGGCGACTTCCGCCGTCACCGGCTCCGGCGGCGCGGCCTCGACCACCGGCTGAGGAGCGATTTCGACCGGCGCTTCGGGTTGGGGAGCTATAGCCTCTCCGATGGGAGCGCCGTCGGCAATGGGCAGCCGGGCCTTCGGGGTGATCTGGTCCTTGTAGATCCAGCATTTGACGCCGATCGCGCCGAACGTGGTCTTGGCGGTGGCGCGGCCGAAATCGATGTCGGCGCGCAAGGTGTGCAGAGGCACGCGGCCCTCGCGGTCCCACTCACGGCGCGCCATCTCGGCTCCGCGCAGGCGACCGCCGCAGTAGATGCGGACGCCCTTGGCACCCGAGCGCATGGTGCGCAGGATCGCCTGCTTCATCGCGCGCTTGTAGCTGATGCGGCGCTCGATCTGGGAGGCGATGTTCTCGGCCACGAGCTGGGCATCGAGCTCGGGCTGCTTGATCTCCTGGATGGAGATGCGTACACGATTCCCGAACCGCTTCTCGAGGTCTTCCCGCAGCTGGTCCACCGACGATCCGCCCTTGCCGATGACGATGCCGGGCTTGGCAGTGTGGATCGTGACGGTGAGCTGGGCGTTGGAAGACCGCTCGGTCTCGATCTTCGCGATGCCGGCGTTGCGCAGGCGCGCCAGGATGGCGCTCCGCATCTCGAGATCCTCGTGGAGCATCTTCGTGTAGTCCTTGGGGTTGGCGAACCAGTTCGCCTCCCAGGGGCGGAAGACTCCAAGCCGGAATGCGTTCGGATGGACTTTATGACCCAACTACTTTTTTTCCTCTGGGCGGTCTTCGACGACCGCGGTGATGTGGCAGGTGCGGTGGAAGAACTCGTGCGCCATGCTGCGGCTGACCGGCCTTCGACGCTTGTAGGTCGGGCCTTCGTCGATCAAGAGCTGCTTGAGCACGAGGTCGTCTCGGTTGAGGTTGAAGTTGTGCTCGGCGTTGGCGGCAGCCGACTTGATCGCCTTGGCGACGTCGCGCGCGGCATGCTTCGGCGAGAACTCGAGGTACGCGAGCGCGTCCGTGACCTTCATGCCCTTGACCGAGTCGGCCACGAGCCGCGCTTTGCGCGGCGTGCGGCGGACGTACTTTTGAACTGCGGAAACTTCCATCGTCGCCAACTTCTTACTTCAACGCCGTCGACTTTTCGGTATGGGTGCCGTGGCCGCGGAAGTGGCGAGTCGGCGCAAACTCGCCGAGCCGGTGGCCGACCATGTTCTCGCTGATGAAAACCGGCACGTGCTTGCGGCCGTCGTGGACGCCGATGGTGTGGCCGACCATGTCGGGATAGATGACCGATGAGCGCGCCCAGGTGCGAAGCACCTTTTTCTCGCGCGCCTGGTTCATCTTGTCGATCTTGGCCTTCAACGATTCACTGATGTAGGGCCCCTTCTTCGTCGATCTGCTCATCTACTTACTTACTGCGTCCTTTCTTTTCTCTGCGCCGGATGATCAGCTTGTTCGAGGCCTTCTTCGGCTTTCGCGTGCGGTAGCCGAGCGCGGGCTTGCCCCATGGGGTCTTCGGGTTGCCGCCCGGTCCGGTCTTGCCCTCACCACCACCGTGTGGGTGGTCGACGGGGTTCATCGTCGAGCCTCTGACCGTTGGCCGCACGCCCATCCAGCGGCTGCGGCCGGCCTTGCCGCCCGACTGGTTCTCGTGCTCGATATTACCGACCTGGCCGATCGTGGCCTGGCAGCGCACGTGGATCCTTCGCAGCTCTCCTGAGGGCATTCGGATGACGGCGTAGTCGCCTTCCTTGGCTAGCAGCTGCGCCGACGTGCCTGCTGACCTTGCAAGCTGGCCGCCTCTTCCTAGGGTCAGCTCGATGTTGTGCACGGTCGAACCGACAGGGATCCTGGCGAGAGGAAGCGCGTTGCCGATGCGCACCGGCGCCTCCTCCCCGCTTTCGATGGGATCGCCGACTTTCAGGCCCAGCGGCGCGAGGATGTATCGCTTCTCGCCGTCCTTGTAATGGACGAGCGCGATGCGTGAGCTGCGGTTGGGGTCGTACTCGATGGTCGCGACCTTGCCCGCGACGCCGAACTTGTCGCGCTTGAAGTCGATCTTCCGGTAAAGCTTCCGGTAGCCGCCGCCCTGGTGTCGGGTGGTGATCCGACCCTGGTTGTTGCGGCCGGCGTGCGTGGGCAGCGACTCGACGAGGCTCTTCTCGGGCTCTTGGGCCGTGACCTCGTCGAAACCACTGATGGTCATGAAGCGCCGTCCGGGGCTGGTGGGCTTGAACTTTCTCAGTGGCATTTGTTGCTCTCTACACGCTCCCGAACAAGCCTTCGATTTTCTGACCCTCGCCGAGCGTGACGATCGCTTTCTTCCAACCCGAGGTATGGCCGATCGAGCCGATTCGGCGCAGGCTGCGCCGGTTCTTGCCGCGCATGGTCACCGTGTTGACGTCCCTGACCTTGATGCCCTGAGCCTCGTACTGCTCCTCGAGCGCTTTCTTGATGTCGGTCTTGTTGGCCGTCTTGGCGACCCTGAACGTGTAACGGCCCTGCGTGTAGAGCTGGTAGGTGCGCTCGGTGATGACCGGGCCGATCACGATCTCGGAGGCGGCGCGGGTGGTCATTCTGCCTCGTGGTCTCCGTGGTCGTGGTCTCCGTGGTCGTGGTCCTCGTGGCCCACCTTGGGGCGCTGCGGCCGGCTGAAACTCTCCTTGAGCAGCTCCAGGCAGTCCTTCGCCAGCAATAGATAGGTATGTGAGAAGAGGTCGCGGATGTTGAGGTTGCGGGCGAGGATGATCTTGACGCCGGTCAGGTTCTCGAATGAGCGGCTCACGACGAAGTTCGGGGCCGGCAGGACGACGAGCGTCGAGTCGTCGAAACCGATGAGGTCCATCAGATTGGCGGCTTCGCTCGTTTTGGGCTCTTCGATGGCGAACCCGTCGATGACCCTGACCCGGCCCTCCGTCGCCTTCTGGCTGAGCGCGCTGCGCAAGGCCAGGCGGCGCATCTGCTTCGGCATGCGCTTGGCATAGCTTCGCGGATGCGGTCCGAACACCACCGCGCCGCCCTTCATCGACGGCTCCCTGGTCGATCCGTGCCGCGCGCGCCCCGTTCCCTTCTGGCGGTATGGCTTTGCGCCGCCGCCCGAGATTGTCGCCCGGGTCTTGGTCGAGGCCGTGCCCTGGCGAGCGTTGGCGAGCTGGCGGACGTACGCCTGGTGCATCACGGGCGTGTTCAGCTCTTCGCCGAAGATCACCTTTGGCAGCCTGACCTCGCCCTGGCGCGCGCCGGCGGAGTCGAACAGAGGGGCGTCAAGCGGATCGGCCTCCTTGCGAGCTGTCGCGGCCTTCCGCGGAGCTGTCTTACGCTCGGGCATCAGAAGGGGCCCCCGAAAAATCGGAGATTTTTTGGGGTCATTCAGACCTTCCTCCCGGTCGGCTTGCCCGCGGGGCCCTTCACCTTCTGCTTCTTGGTCGACTGCCGGACGAGCACGAGTGCGCCCTTCGCCCCCGGCACGCCGCCTTTGACGAGGATCAGGTTTCGCTCGGCGTCGATGCGGACGACCTTGTAAGCGCGGGACGTGGTGCGCTCGTTGCCCATCTGTCCCGACATCCGCACGCCCTTGAACACCCGCGCGGCGTCGGTGGCGCCGATGGCGCCGGGCTGGCGGACGTTCATGGAGCCGTGCGATTCGGGTCCGCGGCTGAACTTGTGGCGCTTGACGAGGCCCTGGAATCCCTTGCCTTTCGACGTCGAGGTGACGTCGACGAGCTCGCCCGCGGCGAAGATTTCCGCTTTGAGCTCCTGGCCGGCTTGGAGGCCGTCATAGCCACGAATCTCGACGACGTGGCGGTGTGGCTCGATGTTGGCCTTTTTGAACTCGCCGTAAGCCGGCTTCGTCAGTTTGTTTTCTTTGGTCGCTTCGTACGCGATGCGGGCGGCCGAATAGCCGTCCTTCTCCGTGGTCCGAAGTCCGAGGACGCGACATGGGCCCGCTTCGAGCACGGTCACCGCAGAGGTCGTGCCGTCGGCGTTGAAGAGCTGGGTCATGCCCAGCTTCCTCGCCAGCAATCCTTTCATGACTTGATCTCGATGCTGACGCCGGCCGGCAGGCTGAGTCGCTGCAGCGCATCTACGACGCGCGGGTTGAAGTCGAGGATGTCGACCACCCGCTTGTGCGTTCGCATCTCGAACTGCTCGCGGGAGTCCTTGTCGATGAACGGGGAGCGGATGACGGTCAGCTTGGCGATCTCGGTGGGTAACGGAATCGGTCCCGCTGTGCGCGCGTTGGCACGCCGAGCGGTGTCGATGATCTTGTCCGCCGCCTGATCCAGCACTCTGTGGTCGTAGGCCTTGAGCCGGATCCGAATCTTTTGCGCCACTGCTGCGAGCCCCCTCCCCTATTTCTTTACTTGATGACTTCCGTGGCGACGCCGGCGCCTACGGTCTTACCGCCTTCACGGATGGCGAACCGGAGCCCGGGCTCGATCGCGATGGGCTCACCGAGGGTGATCTCCATCTCGACGTTGTCGCCGGGCATCACCATCTCGACGCCGTCGGGCAGCTTGACCTCGCCCGTGACGTCGGTGGTGCGCATGTAGAACTGCGGGCGGTAGCCGGTGAGGAACGGCGTGTGGCGCCCACCCTCTTCCTTGGTCAGGACGTAAACCTGAGCCTTGAAATTGGTGTGCGGCTTGATCGAGCCGGGCTTTGCGAGCACCTGTCCGCGCACGACGTCCTCGCGCTTGATGCCGCGAATCAGCGTACCGACGTTGTCGCCCGCCTGGCACTCGTCCATGTCCTTGTGGAACATCTCGATGGCCGTGACGACGGTCTTGGTGCTCTGCGGGTGGATGCCTACGATCTCGACTTCCTCGTTCCTCTTGAGCTTGCCGCGCTCGACCCGTCCTGTGGTCACCGTGCCGCGACCCTCAATCGTGAACACGTCCTCGATCGGCATAAGGAAGGGCTTGTCGACGGGGCGCTCGGGCTCGGGAATGTAGGTGTCGACCGCGTTCATCAGGTCGAGGATCTTCGATGACCACTCGGGGTCGCCCTCGAGCGCCTTGAGCGCCGAAATGCGCACGATGGGGATGTCGTCGCCGGGGTACTCGTACCGGCTGAGGAGCTCGCGGAGGTCGAGCTCGACGAGCTCGATGAACTCCTTGTCGTCGACCATGTCGCACTTGTTGAGCGCGACTACGAGGGATGGCACGTTGACCTGACGCGCCAGGATGATGTGCTCGCGGGTCTGCGGCATAGCGCCGTCATTGGCGGCCACGACGAGGATCGCGCCGTCCATCTGGGCAGCGCCGGTGATCATGTTCTTGATGTAGTCCTGGTGTCCCGGGCAGTCGACGTGCGCGTAGTGGCGCTTCTCCGTCTCGTACTCCACATGCGTGATCGAGATCGTGATACCGCGGGCCTTCTCTTCGGGCGCCTTGTCGATCCGGTCGAAGGGCGTGTACTCCGCCAGTCCCTTCTCGGAGAGCACCTTCGTGATCGCAGCCGTCAACGTCGTCTTGCCGTGGTCGATGTGACCGATGGTCCCGACGTTGAGGTGCGGCTTGGTCCGCACGAACTTCTTCTTCGCCACTGTTTCCTCCTAACTAACTCCGCGACGTTGTACGGCGGCCCACAGCCTCCGCCAAGTTCCCCGGCATTTCCGCGTAGTGACTGAACTCCATCGAATAGGTCGCCCGGCCCGAGGTCATCGACCGAAGCTCGGTAGCGTACCCGAACATCTCCGCCAGCGGCACGTGGGCCCGAACGTTCTGCGACGTTCCGCGTCCCTCCATGCCTAGGATGTGTCCTCGCCGCGAGGCGAGATCGCCCATGACGTCGCCGAGGTGCTCCTCGGGCATCACGACGTCGACTTTCATGATCGGCTCCAGCAGGTACGGGCTTGCCTTGTGCATCGCATCCTTGACCGCCATCGAGCCCGCGACCTGAAAGGCCATCTCGCTCGAGTCGACCGCGTGGTACGAGCCGTCGACCAGCGTGACGGTGATGTCGATCACGGGGTAGCCGGCGACAACACCCGTCTGGAGCGCTTCGCGCACGCCCTTTTCGACCGCGGGGATGAACTCGCGCGGGATGCGTCCCTGCGTGATCTTGTCCTCGAAGATGAAGCCGCTGCCCCGCTCGCCCGGGCGCACGTCGACCTCGGCGTGGCCGAACTGGCCCTTGCCTCCCGACTGGCGCACGAAGCGACCCACACCGTGCGCCGGCTTCTTGATCGCTTCCTTATATGCAACCTGGGGTTTGCCCTGGTTGGCGTCGACCCTGAACTCGCGCATCAGCCGGTCGATGATGATCTCCAGGTGCAGCTCGCCCATCCCGGCGATGATCGTCTGGCCGGTTTCGTCGTCGGTGTGGACCTTGAATGTCGGGTCTTCCTCTGTGAGCCGCTGTAGCCCAATACCCAGCTTGTCCTGGTCGGCTTTCGTCTTTGGCTCGATGGCCACCGAGATGACGGGCTCGGGGAACGTGATCGACTCGAGAAGGATCGGATGGCTCTCGTCAGCGAGCGTGTCGCCGGTGGTAGTGGACTTCAATCCCACAGCCGCGGCGATGTCGCCCGTGAAGACCTCGTCGACGTCCTCGCGCCGGATCGCGTGCATGCGCAGGATGCGCCCGATACGTTCCTTGCGTCCGTTGGACGCGTTGAGCACGCCAGAGCCAGCCTTCAACCGGCCGGAGTAAACCCGGAAGAAGGTGAGCTTGCCCACCCCCTGGGGGTCCATCTGGATCTTGAACGCCAGGGCGGCGAACGGCTCGGCGTCGTCGTGCTCGCGCACGAGCAGCGCGCCGGTCTTCGGGTCCGTGCCCTCGACGGCGGGCACGTCGGCCGGCGAAGGCAGGTAGTCGACCACCGCGTCGAGGATCGGCTGCACTCCCCGATTCCGCAGCGCGGCGCCACAGAGCACCGGAACCAGGTGTCCGGCTACGGTGCCCTTGCGGAGCGCGGCGTTGATCTCCTCTTCGGTGACGTCCTGCTCCTCAAGATACTTGTGCATGATCGCGTCGTCGAAGTCCGCGACCGCCTCGACGAGGTCGTGACGGTACTGGCTGACGAGGTCGCGCATGTCGGCGGGGATATCCAGGGATTCGGTGCTGGTGGTGCCGAGGTCGTCGGTGTAGACGATCGCCTGCTTGGTCACCAGGTCGACGTAGCCCTTGAAGGAGTCCTCAGATCCGATCGGGAGCTGGATTGGGATCGCGCGTGCGCCCAGCCTCGTCCTGATCGACTTCAACGAGCCGTAGAAGTCCGCCCCGATGCGGTCCATCTTGTTGATGAAGGCGATGCGGGGGACCCCGTAACGGTCGGCCTGCCTCCAGACGGTCTCAGACTGCGGCTCGACTCCCGCGACAGCATCGAAGACGGCGACCGCGCCGTCGAGCACGCGCAGGCTGCGCTCCACCTCGACCGTGAAGTCCACGTGCCCGGGTGTGTCTATGATGTTGATCGCGTGGTCGCGCCAGTTGGCGGTGGTGGCCGCCGACGTGATCGTGATCCCGCGCTCCTTCTCCTGGACCATCCAGTCCATGGTCGCGGCCCCTTCGTGAACCTCGCCCATCTTGTGGATGCGGCCCGCGTAGAAGAGGATCCGCTCCGTAGTCGTGGTCTTGCCGGCGTCGATATGCGCCATGATCCCGATGTTTCGGACCTTGTCGATCGCGACCGGCCGCTCCTGCATCTTCAGTGCCACGCTCATCTCTCTGATCAGTACCGGAAGTGGGAGAAAGCCTTGTTGCTTTCCGCCATCCGGTGGGTTTCTTCCTTGCGCTTGACCGCCCCGCCCGTGTTCTGGGCGGCGTCGAGGATCTCAAACGCGAGCTTCTCGGACATGCTCTTCCCGCCGCGCTGGCGGGCGAAACGCACGATCCAGCGGCGCGCGAGGGCGAGCCGGCGCTCCGGCCTGATCTCGACAGGGACCTGGTAGGTGGCGCCACCCACGCGGCGGGGCTTGACCTCCAGCAGGGGGGTGGCATTGCGCAGCGCCGACTCGAACACCTCGAGCGGCTCCTTCTTGGCCTGCTTGCTGGCACGCGAAAGCGCGTCATAGACCACGCGCTCGGCGGTCGAACGCTTGCCGCGGCTCATGACGACGTTCACGAACTTGGCGATCGCCTCCGACTGGTAGACGGGATCGGGCGCGATGACACGCTTGACTGGACGGCTGCGGCGAGGCATCAGGCTGCCGCCTTGCTCTTTTCCCGCTTGGCGCCGTACTTCGAGCGTGCCTTCTTGCGGTTCTTGGTGCCGGCGGTGTCGAGGGTGCCGCGGATGATGTGGTAGCGGACGCCCGGCAGGTCCTTGACGCGGCCGCCGCGGATGAGCACCACCGAGTGCTCCTGCAGGTTGTGGCCGATGCCCGGGATGTAGGCGGTGACCTCGATACCCGTGGTCAGCCGGACGCGGGCGACCTTGCGCAGCGCCGAGTTCGGCTTCTTTGGCGTCTGGGTATAGACGCGTACGCAGACTCCCCGCCGCTGCGGTGAGCCCTTGAGCGCGGGCGCCTTAGACTTCGACCTGGCCGCTCGGCGACCGAGGCGGACAAGCTGCTGGATGGTGGGCAAACGGTTCTCCTGGTGACGGTTGACGACAGCTCGCAGCCCACGCGGCAATAGCCGATTGGGCGACAAACGATGAGTATACCCAAAAAGCGACCCTCCCAAGCCGGGCCCGGCACGAGCCACTACTTCGATCCCGCGCCGGCCGTCCGGTCCAAGCCGCGCTCGGTTTTCCTGCATCTTGGAGAGCTCGACCTGAAGCTGCAGGCGGATCGGGGAGTCTTCGGGTCGCGGGGTGTCGATCTCGGCACCCTCGTGCTGCTTCGCGAGGCGCCCGCCCCGCCGGTGGCGGGGGACATCCTGGACCTCGGCTCGGGCTACGGGGCGATCGCCATCGCTCTGGCCAGGCAAGCCCCCGAGGCGCGGATCTGGGCAGTCGATGTCAACGAACGGGCTCTGGAGCTGACCCGAGCCAACGCCCTCTCGGCCGGGACGGCCAATGTGACCGCCGGCCTGCCTGACGAGGTGCCCGGCGGATTGCAGTTCGCGGCGATCTACTCCAACCCGCCGGTTCGGGTGGGCAAGGCGCCCCTCCACGAGCTGCTGCTCCGCTGGCTGCCCCGGCTCGAGCCCGGCGGAAGCGCGTACCTGGTGGTGCTGCGGAACCTGGGATCGGATTCACTGGCCGCATGGCTGGCGACCCAGGGTTACGACGTACGCAGGCTCAAATCGAAGAAGGGCTACCGAATCCTCGAAGTTAGGGCCCCTTAGATCTGACCGGCGAAATGGCAAGCCGCCAGCTGGCCCGCATGGCCGTGCGGTTCCAGCGGCGGCTCCTGGTCTGAGCAGATCCCCGGCGCGCGGGCGATCGGGCAGCGCGGGTGGAACCGGCATCCGGAGGGCGGGTTTACCGGCGATGGGATCTCCCCCTTCAGCGTTATCGGCGCGCGGTTCCGCTCGATGCCGGGATCGGGCACGGGTATCGAGGACAGGAGAGCACGCGTGTACGGGTGCTGTGGCGCCTCGTAGATGCTCCGCCGATCCGCCGTCTCGACCACCTTGCCGAGGTACATGACCGCGATGCGATCCGACAGGTGCCGCACCACGGCCAGGTCGTGCGCGATGAAGAGGTAGGTCAGGTGGAACTCGCGCTGCAGGTCCTGGAGCAGGTTGATGATCTGCGCCTGAATCGACACGTCCAGGGCCGACACCGCCTCGTCGCACACGATGAATGACGGGTTCACGGCGAGCGCCCGCGCGATCCCGATTCGCTGACGCTGGCCGCCGGAGAACTCGTGCGGGTAGCGGTTCGTGAAGTTCGGATTGAGGCCGACCAGGCGCAGCAGCTCCTGGACACGAGCCATCCGCTGCTTGTGGTTGCCGATGTTGAAGTTGTCGAGCGGCTCGGCGATGATGTCGCCCACAGTCATACGCGGATCGAGGGATGCGAAGGGGTCCTGGAAGATCATCTGGATCTTGCGCCGGATCCGGCGCAGGGACCGACCCCGCAGCGTCGAGATGGTCTGGCCCTCGAAGGTGATCTTGCCGCCGGTCACCGGCAGCAGCGCGGTGATCAAGCGAGCAAGCGTCGACTTACCGCAACCGGATTCCCCCACCAGCCCCATCGTCTCGCCCCGCCGGATCTCCAGGTCGACCCCGTCGACCGCGCGCACGGACAGCCCCCCCAGTCCACCGACCGGAAAGTACTTGTACGCCCCCTCGACGCGGAGGATGATCGGGTCGGTCTTGGCGACCGTCGCGGCCTGACGCTCAGCTGCCTGCACCGGGAATCTCCTGCAGCTTCTTCGCCGCCTCTTCTGAAATGACGACCTGCTTGGTCACCTCAGCAGCCTCTTCAGGCACGTTGCGCATCAGCACCCAGCATCGGGCGACCTGGTTCGGAGCGACCTCCGCCAGCTCCGGCTCCTCGCGCTTGCAGCGGTCGATGACAAACGGGCAGCGTGGGTGGAACTTGCAACCGGGGGGCGCATTCGACAGGTCAGGCGGCAAGCCCTTGATGCTGACGAGCCGATCCTTGCGCAGCTCGTCGACCCTGGGTACCGAGCGCAGCAGCGACCATGTATAGGGGTGCTGCGGGCTCTTGAAGATCCGCTCCACCGGGCCCTCTTCCACCACCCGGCCGGCGTACATGACGACGACGCGCTCGCAGAGGCTCGCGACAAGCGCCATGTTGTGGGTGATGAGCATCATGGCGGTGCCGAGCTCACGATTGAGCTGCTTCAGGAGGTCGATGATCTGGGCCTGGACGGTGACGTCGAGCGCGGTCGTCGGCTCGTCGGCGATCAGGAGCGAGGGTTCGTTGGCAAGACCCATGGCGATCATGGCGCGCTGGCGCATTCCTCCTGAGAACTGGTGCGGGTAGTCGCTGACGCGGCGCTCAGCAGCCGGTACGCGAACCCGCTTGAGCAGCTGGATCCCCCGTACCCCCGCTTCCTGCGGCGAAAAGCGCTTATGGGCCGTCATCGCCTCTTCGATTTGCGAGCCGATCTTCGTGACCGGGTTCAGCGACGTCATAGGGTCCTGGAAGATCATCGCGACGTCGTTGCCCCGGAAGTCCCTGATCTCGTCGTCGGTCATCTTCGTGACATCTCGGCCCCGGAACAAGATCCGCCCCGACGTGATCCGGCCTGGATCCGGCACCAGCCGGAGGACGGAGAGCGCCGTCATGGTCTTGCCGCATCCTGACTCGCCGACCACGCCCAGGGTCTCGCCGGCGTCGATATGCAGGCTCACCCCATCCACCGCGCGCACCACTCCGCGTCGCGTGAAGAACTGGGTGTGCAGATCCTCGACCTGCAGCAGCGTTTGAGCCACTGAACGGTACTTTAGCTTTAGCGCTTCATACGGGGGTCGAGAGCGTCGCGCAAGCCGTCACCGACGAAGGAGAAGGCAAGCAGGGTGAAGCCGATGGCCAGCGCGGGGAAGACAACCGAGGTCGGGTTAGCGTAGATATTCTCATAGCCGTCGAACACCATCTGGCCCCAGGTCGGCGTGGGTGGCTGGATGCCTACGCCCAGAAAGCTGAGTACGGCCTCGAGGAAGATCGCCTGCGGGATGCCGAACGTGAGCGTCACGATGATCGGCCCCAACGAGTTGGGCAGCAGGTGCTTGAGGATCAACTTCGCCGGTGCCGATCCCGACGACCGGGCGGCCTCGATGAACTCCTTTTCTTTGATGGACAGGACCTGGCCGCGGACCAGCCGGGCAAGGCCGACCCAGTTCACCAATGCGATCGCGCCGAAGATGGTCAGAAGGCTCGGTCCGAAGACCGAGACCACCACCAGGACAAACAGCAGGTCGGGGAATGCATACCAGATGTCCGTGAAGCGCATCAGCAGGTTGTCGATCCGGCCGCCGAAGTAACCCGCCGTCAAGCCGATGGCGAGACCGATGGGCAGGATGATGGCCTGCACAAAGATGCCGACAGCGAGCGAGACCCTACTGCCGAAAAGCAAACGGCTCAGAGTGTCGCGGCCGAGCTCGTCAGCGCCGAAGGCGTATCCATTCTGGCCGGGAGCCGCCTCGATGAATTCGACATGCTGCTTCAGCGGGTCCGCAATGAGGTGGAGTTGCACAAGGAGGGGCGAGCCGAATGCGATCAGGACGAGGAGAAGGACTACGGCGGCGCCGGCAATCGCTAGCCGGTTGCGCCGAAAACGCTGCAGCGCGTCGCTCCAGAGGCCGATCTGCTGCTCGGGGACCTCCCACTGTCCCAGCTGCTCAATGGTCGCTGCGGGAAGGGCCACCTAGGTCAGCCTCACCCGAGGATCGATGAACACGTAGGCAACGTCTACGACGAGGTTCGCCACCGCGATCACCAGTGAGAAGAGCACCGTGGTGCCGAGGATCATCGGGTAGTCCCGCGATTCGATCGCGACGACGAACGCGCGGCCGATCCCGGGGATGCTGAAGACGGTCTCGACGATCACCGACCCGGTGACAAGGAACGCGAATGTCGGACCGAGGGTGGTTACGACGGGAATCAGCGAGTTCTTCAGCACGTGCCTGGTGACTACAAGCCGCTCTGGCAGCCCCTTTGCCCAGGCCGTGCGCACGAAATCCTGCCGGATCGCCTCGAGCGTGCTGGCGCGTGTGAGCCGAGCCGTGTAGGCGATCGGAAGCAAGGCGAGCGTGAGCACTGGCATGATCAAGTGATCGTCGAGAGCAAATCCCGCGGTCGGGAGAAAGAAGTTACCCCCGGTTGCCCTATAGGACAGGACCCCGAACACGACCACCATCAGGGCGCCGATCACAAAGTTTGGAAACGAGGCGGCGACGGTGGCAAAACCCATCGTGATGTAGTCGATCCGCGTGTTCTGCCGGAGCGCCGCGAGGACCCCCAGGCCGACTCCCACCGGGATGATCAACAAGAACGCAAGCACCCCGATCGTGGCGGTGTAAGGCCAGCTCTCGAGCAGAAGCCCCGACACGGTCTTGTTCTGGTACTGGTACGAAAGCCCGAAGTCGAAGTGGATGACGCTCCAGAGGTAAAGGACGAACTGCTGTGTCACAGGCTTGTTCAGGCCGTACCTGATGTTCAGGTTGTTGATCACGGTGTCAGAGAGCTGACGGCCGCCCGCCTTGTCCCAGGGACTTCCCGGCGCCAGGTGCATGAGCGTGAAGGTGATGAGGATCACGAAGAACAGGATCGGCGCCATCCAGAGGATTCGTCTGACGATGAAGATGGCGAGGCTGCCTGTTCTGGTGCTCGTGATCGCCGACAGCTGGGAAGGCAGCAGGGCGCCCCGCGTGGGACGCCCTGCTGTTACTGCCAATTCGGTTGTTTTCCTAGTGCTGCGTGATGTACGCCTGGTTATACCTGCCGTCGCCAGGCAGGTTCTGGTCGTCCGTAGTGGTGACGGTCAGGCCCTGCACATAAGGCTTGATCAGGTCGTACTCGTAAGGCTGGTACATGAAACCAACGACCGCGTTGTCGATGAGCTTCTTCTGGGCCTGGGAGTACCCCTGGGCGCGCTTCGTCTTGTCGGACTCCGCGTCTGCCTTGTTCACCAGATCATCGTAAGAGGTATCGCTGACACAGCCCCAGTTGAGGCTGTGGCACGAGCCGGTCACGAAGATGTCAAACCAGTCCTGCTGGTCCGGGTAGTCGCTGATCCATCCGTCGAGGCCATAGATGTCGAACTGGCCCTTGCGGATGTTCCTGGTCACAGTCTTGCTGTCGATGACATCCAATTGGATGGTGACGCCGAGGTTGGTGCTCCATTGGTCGGCGAGGAACTGGTTCAGCGTCTTGCTAGCTGTCGAGTTGCGGGTAATCAACTTCATCTTCGCCAGCTGTGCCGCCTTGCCCGAGTCGGCGAGCAACTTCTTGGCCGCCGCGGGGTCGAAACTCTGTGCGTTATCTGATGTGTCGTATCCGTTCATGCCCTTGGGGATGAACGTCCCGAGGGACTTACCGTTGCCGTGCTCGATGTCGTTGACGAGCTTGTCGCGGTCGATCGACTTGGACAGCGCCATGCGCACGTTCTTGTCGTCAAGTGGCGCTCGCGTCGAGTTGTACGAGATCCAGTACTGGCTGAGGGTTGGGATCAGCTTCGCTTCCTTGCTCAGCTTGGGATCGTTGCGCACGACGGTGACGTCGGCGAGCGGTACGCCGATGATGTCAAGCGCGCCGGTCTGGTACTGCGAGTAGGCCGTGTTGCCGTCCGAGATCTCGTAAAGGACGATCTGCTGGAGGTGCGGCGCCGGGGCCCAGTAGTTCGGGTTCGGCACCAGCGTCACGTGGTCCTTGGACGCGATCTCTTTGATCTTGTATGGCCCGTTGCCGATGATGGTCGATGCATTGTTTGCCCAGGCCTCGGCCTTCGTTGCGTCGGTCGACGCGAACGAACCGCCGGCGGCCTGCTCGATGATGTCCTTGCGCAGCGGGACAGCCATCCAGAGCGTCGCCACCCACTTGAAGTAGGCGGCCGGATGGTCGAGGGCGACTACGAATGTCTTGTCGTCTGGCGCGGACAGTCCTAGGCCATTGAGGTACGCGTCGATAGCGCTGGCGCTGCTAACGTCGACGCTGCCGTAGGTGCCTGCACCCTTGATCGTGAGGTCGAAAAATGGGTCAACGTAGCCGGCGGCCAGCGCGGGGTTGAGGAAGTGCTTCCATCCGTAGACCCAGTCACTGGCGACCACCGGCTTGCCGTCGCTCCATTTCTCGTTCGTTCGCAGGTGGAACGTGTACGTCAGGCCATCCGAAGAAACGTCGTAGCTCGTCGCGCCCAGCGGCTCGACGTCGCTCGAGTCTGCCTTCGCCCGGAAAAGGCTGTCGAATGTCTGAATGCCAACGGCTCGCTCATACGTATATGTCTGCTGGGTCGGGTCGAAGCTGTTCGGCTCCACGCCGTTGTTGGCGCGAAGTATCTGCTGGTCGGCGGGGGCGAGGTTCAGGCTCGGGGCGTTGCTTCCACCGCAAGCCGCAACCACTACCGCCACCGACACGAGCGCCGTCGCTCGAAGGTGGTTGCCTAACTGCATACGCGTCTTACCTCTCAGGTTCTGATCCTGCAGCCTTCTTCCCGTTAGCCGTCTCACGGGGCGAGAGTGCGCCGGCAGCAGGTCTTACTCACACAGCCTCTTCGGCTACGAAATGAATTCTGTTGTGACCCACCTCTGAGTGTCAAGTCAGATAGGAGGTGACATGGTCGAACGTCTGTTTGGGCACTCAGTGTGCAGCGATGTAAATATCCGCAGGAAAGAGTGCGCCGGGCCAGACGTCGACGGAAGTCGGAGTCACAGCGCGCACGTACGGCCGCACCAGGCTCCAGGTCACCGACTGGGCCAGAACCGCCACGGGCAGGTCCGTCGCCAGCAGCTTCTGGGCCTGCCTGTACTCCTGGTCGCGGCGGTCGGGCTGAAGGTCTGAGGCGGCTGACTTCACGAAATTGTCGTACTGCTTGTTCTGGTAGAGGGCGAAGTTGTTCGAGCTGGTGGTGAGGAAGATGCCGAACCAGTCAGATGGATCGGGATAGTCGGCCATCCAGCCCAGGGGTCCGGCAATTTGAAAGTCACCCGAATAGAGACGCGAACTGAGAGTGTTGCCATCGAGCGCTTCCAGCGTCAAGTCGACGTCAAGGTTGGCCTTGAGCTGGTCGTGGATGAACTTGGCCGTGGCCTTGCCGAAATCAGACGTCTGGTCGTACGAAAACTTCACGCCCGAAAGCTGCTTGGCGGTCACACCCGACGCCGCCAGTAGCGCGCGCGCCTGCGCGACGTCGAATGTCAGCGTCGAGCCGAGGTCAGGAGCGTAGCCATGCATGCCTTTAGGGATGAACGTCTGGGACGGCATGCCCTGGCCCTGGAAGATCTGCGCGATGAACGCGTCGCGATCGATCGCGGTCGCGATCGCCTGTCGCACCTTCGGGTTGTTCAGGGGCGCTGCGTTGATGCGAAACGTGATCCAGAACACCGTCAGCGCGGGCGTCTTGACGAGATACTGCTTCAGCTGCGCATCGCCAGCCACGCCGGCCGCCTGCGCCGGCTGCACGTCTATGGAGTCCAGCTCGCCATTCTTGAACTTGGTGAGCGCGACTGCACCGTCATTGACAACGACGAAGGTGATGGCGGTCAGCTTCGGCTTCGCACCCCAGTAATGCGTGTTCGGGACGACCGTGATGTGATCGTGGACGACCAGCTCGCTGACTCGGAATGGTCCGTTGGTCGCGAGCGATTCCGGTGTGGTTGCCCACTTGTCTCCGTTCTTCGTCACCACGTCCTGCCTGATCGGCGCGCCGGCGGGCATGGCGGCGATCCACACGAACGCCGGGTTGGGATGCGAAAGCGTGACCTGGAACGTGGAGTCGTCCAACGCCTTCAGCCCAATCGCGTCGAGCGCGCCCTCGATGCGCGAGGCGTCGCGCTGCGGGTCGAGCACCGCGACCGCCTCCCCATTGAGGATCGCGCTGGAGAAGAATGTTTCATTGGGCGCGGCGAGGCGCGGGTCGATCAAGCGCCGCCACGCATACACGAAGTCCTGCGCCTTGACCGGAGTGCTGTCCCAATACTGCGCCGTCTTGCGTAGGTGAAAGACGTAGACCGTCCCGTTGTTGGCCACGTCGTAGCTCTGCGCAGCCGCGGGCATCAAACCATTGAGATCCGCAGTGGGTTTCAGGAGGGGTTCAGAGATCGTCCGCAGCACCGCGGTTTCGTATGGGTATTGAGTCTGACCCGGGTCGAGCGTCGCCGGCTGATCGTCGAGCTGCACTCGCAGCGTTTGGTCCTTGGCCAAGCGAGGGCCCTGGGTAAGCGGCGCCGTGGGTGCGTTGCAGGCTGTGGCGATGGCCGATGCGAGGACGGCCAGCGCAGCGGCGCGAAGCAGCCTCGAGCTTGGGGTCACGCTTCAATCATCCCATTGTTGGTACTGGCAAAAACAAAGGGGCAACCCTGGCGGGCGCCCCCTGTGCACGTACGCTGACTCTAACCCAAAACAACGCAATTGTGTCGGTCAAAAAAAGGGAGAGACCGCACGTACAGCCTCTCCCCAATCGTTTCTAAACCGACAGCGTCTCCAGGTCTATCGGCTCCTCTTCGAGGATCCGAGCCGCCTGCTCGCGCTGCTTCTTGTAGTAGTCGAGCCCGGTCCCCGCAGGGATGAGCTTGCCGATGATCACGTTCTCCTTCAGCCCACGCAGCCGGTCCACCTTGCCGCTGATCGCGGCCTCGGTGAGCACGCGGGTGGTCTCCTGGAAGGACGCTGCGGAGAGCCACGAGGTGGTGTTGAGCGCGGCCTTGATCAGGCCGAGCAGCACGGTCTGCGCGGTGGCGGGCTCGCCGCCCTCCGCCAGCGCCTTCGCGTTGCCTTCTTCGTACTCCCACTGCGAGACGATCTCGCCCGGCAGCAGGCCGGTGTCGCCCGCCGAGTCGACGCGGACCTTCCGCATCATCTGGCGGACGATGACCTCGATGTGCTTGTCGTTGATGTCGACGCCTTGGCTGCGGTAGACCTTCTGGACTTCGTCGACCAGGAATGTCTGAACCGCCTCCTTGCCGAGGATGTGCAGCAGCTCCTGAGGTGAGATAGACCCCTCGGTGATCTGCTGACCCGCCTTGATGGTCACCTTCTGGCCGTCGCGGCGGTCGAGCTCGGGCCGGATTCGGACCTGGTGCGGGATGGTGTACTCGCGAATCTCTTCGTCGAGGGTCCGCACCGTGATCTCCTTGGCCGACACCGTCACCTTCCCGGCGTGCCGGGTCCGGACGGCGTTGCCCTTGGCGTCACGAGCCAGCTCCTGGCCTTCCATCACGTCATCCTTGCTCTTGACGATCGGTGCCATCTTGGCCTCGAGCGGGTAGGAGACCTCGAACTCCTCCCTGGAGATCACACGCACCTTGCGCGTGCCCTCAGCCCTGATGATCTCGAGCTCCCCGTCGATCTCGGAGATGATCGCCTTGCCCTTGGGGATGCGAGCTTCGAACAGCTCTTCTACACGAGGCAGACCCTGCGTGATGTCCACGCCGGCGACACCGCCGGTGTGGAACGTGCGCATGGTCAGCTGAGTACCCGGTTCGCCGATCGATTGCGCGGCGATCACGCCCACCGCCTCACCGATCTCGACGACCTTGCCGGTCGCCAGGTTGCGCCCGTAGCACGTGCGGCAGACGCCCTCGCGAGCCTCGCACACGAGCACGGAACGCATCTTGACGGGGACGCTCGCTTCGATGATCTTGCGCGCGGCCTCGTCGCTGATCGCAGTGCCGGCCGGAACCAGCACCTTGCTGCCGACGCTCACGTCCTCAGCCGCCACCCGTCCTGCGATCTTCTCGAAGATCGGCTCGTTCTTCGCCCGCTCAGGGGTGATGTCGCGGAGCCAGATGCCGTTGGTGGTGCCGCAGTCCTCTACACGCACGATTACGTCCTGCGCCACGTCGACGAGACGCCGCGTCAGATAACCGGAGTCGGCGGTGCGGAGGGCCGTGTCAGCCAATCCCTTGCGCGTGCCGTGGGTCGAGATGAAGTACTCGAGCACGGTCAGCCCCTCGGTGAAGTTGGCCATGATCGGCAGGTCGATGATCCGGCCGGTCGGGTCGGCCATCAGGCCACGCATGCCCGCGAGCTGGCGGATCTGCTGGATGTTGCCGCGGGCACCCGAGCCCATCATCATCCAGATCGGGCTGAACTTGTCGAAGGCATGCTCGGTCGCGTTGCCGACCTCTTCATAGGCGCGCTGCCAGAGCTCGATGACCTTGCGGTAGCGCTCGTCATCGGTCATGACGCCGCGGCGGTACATCCGCTCGACCTCGGCGACTTCCTTCTCTGTGCTGTGGATGATCTGCCACTTCGACTCGGGGTGCGGGATGTCCATCGCGGAGACGGTGATCCCGGCCTGGGTCGCATAGCGGAATCCGAGCCGCTTGATGTCGTTGACAACGCTCGCTGTGGTCTCGCTCCCGTACAGGCGGTAGATCTCGGCCACCAGGGTGCGCAGCAGCTTGCGGTCGTAGTGCGCGTTCTGGAACGTCAGCGGCTTCATGGTCTTCTCGACCGGCTCCTTGCCAACGGGCAAGGGCTGGTTGAAGACCACGCGCCCAGGCGTGGTGACAACGCGATCCCCGTTGCTCTGTACGCGGATCCAGTCCTGGAGCTTGACAACCTTGCTCTCGAGAGCGTGGAGAACCTCGTTCTCCGAGCTGAAGATGCGGAGCTTGTTGACCGCTTCGCCGCTCGGCTGCACGCCGCGGGTCGCAGTCAGCCAATAGCAGCCGAGGACGACGTCCTGCGTCGGTGCCACCACAGGGTGGCCGTCCGCCGCGGACAGGATGTTCTGCGACGACATCATCAGGTTCTTGGCCTCGGCGATCGCCCCGCTGAACAGCGGGACGTGCACGGCCATCTGGTCGCCGTCGAAGTCCGCGTTGAACGCGGCGCAAACGAGCGGGTGGATCTGGATAGCAGACCCCTCGACCAGGACCGGCATAAACGCCTGGATGCCCAGGCGGTGCAGGGTCGGGGCGCGGTTGAGCAGCACCGGGTGGTCGCGGATGACCTCGTCGAGGACGTCCCACACCTCGGTACGGCTGCGCTCGACCATGCGCTTGGCGGACTTGATGTTGGTCGTGTAGCCCTTGTTGACGAGCTCGCGCATCACGAACGGCTTGAACAGCTCGAGCGCCATCTTCTTGGGCAGGCCGCATTCGTGCAGCTTCAGCTCGGGGCCGACCACGATGACGGAGCGACCCGAGTAGTCCACGCGCTTGCCGAGCAGGTTCTGGCGGAACCGGCCCTGCTTGCCCTTCAGCATGTCGGACAGCGACTTCAGCTTGCGGTTGCCGGTGCCGGTGATGGCGCGGCCGCGGCGGCCGTTGTCGATCAGGGCATCGACCGCCTCCTGGAGCATTCGCTTCTCGTTGCGCACGATGATCTCGGGCGCGCCGAGCTCGAGCAGCCTCTTCAACCGGTTATTGCGGTTGATCACGCGGCGGTAGAGGTCATTGAGGTCGGACGTGGCGAACCGGCCGCCGTCCAGCTGGACCATCGGGCGCAGCTCGGGCGGAATGACCGGCAGCACCTCCAGCACCATCCAGGTCGGGCTGGCGTTCGACTTCCGGAAGTCCTCGACGACTTTCAGGCGCTTGATGGCCTTCTGCTTGCGCTGGCCGCTCGAAGACTTCGACTCCTCGCGCAGCCTGTACATCTCGCCCTGCAGCTCGATGCGCGACAGGAGGTCGCGGACCGCCTCCGCGCCGATGCCGGCGCGGAACGCCCGGCCGAAGCGCTCCGAGTAGTCGCGGTACTGGGTGTCGGTGAGGATCTGCTTGGGGTGCAGCGCCTCGAGGTCTGTCCGGGTGGCCTCGATCTCCTGCTGCAGCGCCTCCAGCTCTCCCTGGATGGCGTCGCGCTGGGTCTTGGTCGCGGCTTCGATCTGCGCCTCGAGCGCCTTCTTGTCCGCGTCCAGCCGGTCCTTGGCGCGCTTCTGCGCGGCCTTGGTGTTGGCCTCCAGCTTCTCGATCTTCTCCTGGACCTTGCCCAGGACGGCACGTGACATCTCGCGCGCGAAGGTCTCTCCCTTCTCGACGACGACCTCTTCGTCGCCGTCCGCGCCCACCGAGTAATCGCGGCGAGCCTTGGTGCCGGTACCGGCCTTGATCGTCTCGGTGATCTTCTTGCCCTGAGTGGTCAGAGCGTCGACCGACTCCTGGAGCTCCTCCTCGAGCCGGGCGACCTCCGCGTCGACCTCGCCCTTGAGCTTCTTGGTCTTGCCCTCGTGCTCGGCGCGCAGCTCCTTGGACTTGGCGTCGATGTCGGCGCGGAGCCGGATCGCGCGCTCGTCCTTATCCATGTTGAGGGCGGCGAGCATGTCCGCGCGCGCCTCCTCGTGGATGTCGGTGACGATGTAGTTGGCGAAGTAGAGGATCTTCTCGAGGTTGCGCGGAGACATGTCGAGCAGCAAGCCCATGCGGCTTGGAATGCCCTTGAAGTACCAGACGTGGCTCACCGGCGACGCGAGCTTGATGTGCCCCATGCGCTCGCGGCGCACCTTGGAGCGCGTCACCTCGACGCCGCACTTGTCGCAGATGATGCCCTTGTAGCGGTAGCGCTTGTACTTTCCGCAGTGGCACTCCCAGTCCCGAGTCGGACCGAAGATGCGTTCGCAGAAAAGGCCGTCGCGCTCAGGCCGCAGGGTCCGGTAGTTGATCGTCTCCGGCTTGGTCACCTCGCCGTGCGACCACGACATGATCGTCTCCGGCGAAGCCAGCGAGAGCTTTAGTGCATCGAAGTTTTCGAGCTTCAGCAAGTTGTCCCTCTTCTCCTACTATTCCGCCGAGTCTTCCCCGAGCTCTTCGCGCTCGAGGCTGATACCGAGGTCCAGCGGGATCTCGGGGATGTCGGAACCCCACGAAATCTGCGATTTCGCGGGGACCCCGTGTCTTATTGAATGCCGCGAAGAAGACATCTTCATTCGGCCGAGTCCTCCCCGAGCTCCTCACGCTCGAGACTGATTCCAAGGTCAAGCGGAATCTCCGGGATGTCTTCTTCGCTCAGGACGATCTGGCGCTCGTCCTCGCTCAGGATCTCGACCCCGAGCGCGAGCCCTTCCAGCTCCTTGACCAGCACGCGGAACGACTCCGGGATGCCGGCTTCGAGCGTGTTGTCGCCCTTCACGATCGCCTCGTAGGCCTTGACGCGGCCGACGATGTCGTCCGACTTGACGGTCAGGATCTCCTGGAGCACGTGCGCCGCGCCGTAAGCCTCGAGCGCCCAGACCTCCATCTCACCGAACCGCTGGCCACCGAACTGCGCCTTGCCGCCCAGCGGCTGCTGGGTGACGAGGCTGTATGGGCCGGTCGAGCGGGCGTGGATCTTGTCTTCGACAAGGTGCGCCAGCTTGAGCATGTAGATCATGCCCACGGTCACCGGCTCATCAAACTCTTCGCCGGTGCGGCCGTCGCGCAGCCGGACCTTGCCATCCGCCGGCAGGCCGGCCCTGGCCAGCTCGGCGACGATCGTCTCCATCGGCGCGCCGTCGAAAACCGGAGTCGCGATCTTGATTCCGAGCGTAGACGCGACCCACCCGAGGTGGGTTTCCAGCACCTGACCAAGGTTCATACGGCTTGGCACGCCGAGCGGGTTGAGCACGATGTCGACCGGGGTTCCATCGGGGAGGTAGGGCATGTCCTCGGCCGGCATGATCCGGGCGACGACTCCCTTGTTGCCGTGCCGGCCGGCCATCTTGTCACCGGCCGAGATCTTCCGCTTCTGGGCGAGGTAGACGCGGACCATCTCGTTGATGCCCGGGCCGAGCTCGTCCTTGTTCTCGCGCGAGAAGACCTTGACGTCGACCACGATTCCGCGCTCGCCGTGCGGTACGCGCAGGCTCGAGTCGCGGACTTCGCGCGCCTTCTCACCGAAGATCGCGCGCAGCAGCCGCTCCTCAGCCGACAGCTCGGTCTCGCCCTTTGGCGTGATCTTGCCGACCAGGATGTCGCCCTGCTGCACCTCGGCGCCGATGTACACGATCCCGCGCTCGTCGAGGTTGCGCAGAGCGTCGTCGGCGACGTTGGGGATGTCGCGGGTGATCTCTTCCGGACCGAGCTTCGTCTCGCGGGCCTCGGACTCGTGCTCCTCGATGTGGATCGAGGTGTACATGTCCTCTTTGACCACACGCTCGGAAAGAAGGATCGCGTCCTCGAAGTTGTAGCCCTCCCAGGGCATGAAGGCCACCAGGACGTTGCGGCCCAATGCCATCTCGCCGTCGTCGATGGCGGGCCCGTCGGCGAGGATGTCGCCCTTGTCGACGTGCTGGCCCGGCTTGACCTTGGCGCGGTGGTTGAGGCACGTGCCCTGGTTGGAGCGCGCGAACTTCTGCAGCGGGTAGTGCCGATCCGGACCGCCACCGTCCGGCTTGACGACGATCTCGAAGACCGGCGTGGCGTGAACTGCCTTGAGATCCTTGGGATGCGCGACGTCGACGACCGTTCCCGCGACGTCCGCGACGATCATCTCGCCGGAGTCCTTGGCGGCGTAGTACTCGACGCCGGTGCCGACCAGCGGCGCGTCCGTGACCAGCAGCGGCACGGCCTGGCGCTGCATGTTGGCGCCCATCAGCGCCCGGCCCGCGTCGTCATGCTCGAGGAACGGGATCATGGCCGTCGCCACCGAGACGATCTGCTTCGGCGAGACGTCCATGTACTGGATGTTCCCGACATCCTCGATCTTGAAGTCACCACGAGCCCGCGCCGGCACGCGCGCGTCTACAAATGTGCTTTCGGGCGTGAGGGCCGCGTTCGCCTGGGCGATTCCGAACATGTCCTCCTCGTCGGCGGACAGATACTCGACCTCGGTCGAGACCCACGGCACGATCTCGACCGCGGGCACCTTGCCCTTGATCAGCTTCTGCACGGCCTTGTCGTCGAGCTTCTCCTGGACCGGCAGCACTTCCTTGCCCTTGGTGTCGGCGGCCGCTCGGCGCAACGTGCGCCCGACGAGCTTCTCGGCGCTGTCCTCGCTCACCGACATGCGGTTGTAGACGCGCCGGAACGGCGTCTCGACAAACCCGAACTCGTTGACCTTTGCGTAGGTCGCGAGGTTGCCGATGAGCCCGATGTTCGGACCCTCGGGGGTCTCGATCGGGCAGATACGTCCGTAGTGGCTGTGGTGGACGTCACGCACGTCGAAGCCGGCCCGCTCGCGGGAGAGCCCGCCGGGACCGAGAGCCGACAGCCGGCGCTTGTGCGTCAGCTCGGACAGCGGGTTGTGCTGGTCCATGAACTGCGAAAGCTGGCTGGAGCCGAAGAACTCCTTGATCGCGGCGACGACCGGACGCGCGTTGATCAACGACGCCGACGTGACCGTGTGCGGGTCACTGATCGTCATGCGCTCCTTGATGATCCGTTCCATTCGGATGAGGCCCATCCGGAACTGGTTCTGGAGCAGCTCGCCCACCGCGCGCACGCGGCGGTTGCCGAGGTGGTCGATGTCGTCGGGGATCTGCTTCTCACGCGGCGAGTTGTTGAGCTCGATCAGCTTGCGCAGGAAGGCGATGAAGTCACCCTTCTCGAGGATGCGCAGCTCGCGGCGGCGCACGCGCTCGAGGATGTCCTCCTCGTCGCGGCCCAGGCGCTTGTCGACCTTGTAGCGGCCGACGCGGCCGAGGTCGAAGCGGCGCGGGTTGAAGAACAGGCTCTGCAGCAGGTTGCGCGCATTGTCGACCGAGGGGGGGTCACCCGGCCGGACGCGGCGGTAGAGCTCGAGCAGGGCGTCCTCGGTTTTGTTCGTGGTGTCCTTGTCGAGGGTCGACTCCATGTAGTGGTGCTCGGGGTTGTTGTCGACGTCTCCGAACATCTCCATGAGGGCGCGCTTCTGCGCCTCGCGGTCGTTCTCGGTCCCCTTCAGTTGCGGCAGCTCAAGGGCCTTGAGCAGCACGGTCACCGGGACCTTGCGCTTGCGGTCGATCTTGACCGTGAGCAGGTCCTTGGCCGAGGTCTCGATCTCCAGCCACGCACCGCGGTTGGGGATGAGCTTCGCGCCGAACAGCTTGCGGCCCGTGTTGGGGTCCTCGGCGGCGGTGAAGTAAACGCCGGGCGAGCGGACCAGCTGCGACACCACCACGCGCTCGGTGCCGTTGACGATGAACGTGCCCTCGCTGGTCATCATGGCGAAGTCGCCCATGTAGACCTCGGACTCTTTGATCTCGCCCGTCTCCTTGATGGTGAGGCGGGTCTTGATGCGGAGCGGCGCGGCGTAGGTCATGTCGCGGTTGCGGCACTCTTCGACCGAGAACTTCGGCTGGCCGAACTCGTAGTCCAGGAACTTCAGCTCGAAGTTTTTGCCGGTGTAGTCGGTGATCGGGTTGATCTCGTCGAAAAGCTCCCGCAGACCCTCGGTCTTGAACCAGTTGAACGACTCCACCTGTGTCGCGATAAGGTCCTTCAGCTCGACCAGGTTCGGAATGCGGCCATAAGAAAGACGCGAGGGCGTTCTCATCTCTGAGATCATTCAGGACTCCTTAAAAGGGAAAAAGGGCGCGCTCAGGAAATAGGCAAGATGAGCGGCCGGGCGTGCACGAAACGCCAGTATACGACGTCACGACCCCGTTGTGGGAACGCGAAATCGAGGCTAGGAGGACCCCTCCTGACCGAAGTGCGGGCACTATAGCATTCCTCCCCACACGTGGGGAGGTGGCTGCCGCCGCAGGCGCCAGCCGGTGGGGAGGTACGTTTAACCAATGCCCGACTGGAAGGCCTTCCGCCACCAGTTCCCACTCCTCGACCGCTATATCTACCTGAACGCCTGTTCGCTCGGTCCTCTCCCCCGGCGCGGCCGGGCCGCCCTCGAGCGCTACGCCAACGATTGGGATACGAAGGGCACGCCGGTCTGGTACTCCGACTGGCTCCCGCTCCTGGAACGGCTCCGCACCCGGGTCGGCGCGCTGCTGAACGCGCCCCGGGGGTCGACGGCGATCGCGCCATCCGTGTCGGTTGCCCTCACGACGCTCGCCTCAGGCCTGCCGCTCCCGCCTGGTCGCAACAAGGTCCTGATCGGCGAGCTCGACTTCCCCACGATCGGCCACCAGTGGCTGTCGCGCCCCGAATTCGAGGTCGAGTTCGTGCCCAGCGCCGACGGCATGACCATCCCCCCGGAGGCTTTCGCCGAACGCATCGACCGGCGGACCGCCCTCGTGGCGACGACCCACCTCTTCTACACGACCGGCTACCTGCAGGACGTCCGGGCGATCGCGGACGCCGCCCACACGGCGGGCGCCCTCTGTCTCATCGACGGCTACCAGACCTGCGGCTGCGTGCCCATCGACGTGGACGCCATGGGTTGCGACGCCTTCGTCGGCGGGTGCCTCAAGTGGCTTTCCGGCGGTCCGGGCACCGCCTTCCTTTACGTGAGGCCGGAGCTGATCCCAGACGTCAGGCCTCACGGAACCGGCTGGTTCGCCACCCGCGATCCGTTCTCGTTCACCCTGAGCGAGCTTGATTTCGCCGACGATGCCCGGCGGCTGGAGACCGGTACGTGGGCGATGGCCTGCCACTACGCCGGCCTGGCCGGATTGGAGCTCATCCTCGAGGTCGGCGTCGAACACATCCAGGAGCGGCTGCGCGACCTCACCGATCGCATCTTGGAACGCTGCGAGGCCGCCGGGGTCAAAACTTTTACGCCCCGGGAGCGGGAGCGGCGCTGCGGGATCGTGACCCTCGAGTCGGCCCACCCCGAGGAAGTGGAGCAGGCTCTCCACAAGGCCGGCGTGATCGTCGATTCGCGACCACACCGCGTGCGCCTCTCACCTCATTGGTGCGTGACCGAATCCGAGCTCGAGCGCGGGATGGATATGGTCCTCGAGCAACTGGCCGCCGCGACGCTTACTTGATCTCGGCGGTCGCCCCTGCTTCCTTCAACCTCGCCACCGCCTTCTCCGCGTCCGCCTTGCTTACGTTCTCGAGCACGGGCTTCGGCGCGGCGTCGACCAGGTCCTTGGCCTCTTTCAGGCCGAGCTGGGTCAGCTCCCGGACGGCTTTGATCACGTTGATCTTGCTCTCGCCCACCGCGGCCAGGTTGACCGTGAATTCGGTCTTTTCCTCTTCCGCGGCGCCGTCAGCCGAACCGCCCGCGGCGGGGGCGGCGGCCACCGCCGCGACTGGAGCCGCGGCCTTGATGCCGAACTCGTCTTCGATCGCCTTGACGGCCTCGACGACGTCGAGGATCGTCCAGTCCTTGAGCGCCTCTACGAAATCCTTCGGTGTGACCTTTGTTGCCATCTCTACCTACGCTGCCTCCAATTTCGATTTGTATGCGTTCAGCACCCCGATGAGCTGCTGAACAGGGGTTTGCATGATTCCGACGAGCTGCGCGACGGGCGATTGAAGCGTGCCCAGCAGCTGGGCGAGGAGAACTTCGCGGGACGGAAGATCCGCCAGCTGCTTGATCTGGTCGCGGTCGACGACCCGGCCCTCGACGAGACCGCCGACCACCTCGAGCTTCAGCCGGGTGGTCCGGACGAACTCGTTGATGAGCCGCGGCGGGAGGCTCATGTCTTCGTAGCCGAACGCAATCGCGACCGGGCCTTTGAGCTCGGACTCGAGCGCGGGATACCCGGCCGCGTCCGCAGCGCGCCGCGCGAGCGTGTTCTTCACCACGCGGTACTCGACATTCCCTGTCCGCAGCTTTCCCCGAAGGTCTTGCATCTGGCTGACGGTCAGCCCGCGGTAGTCGGTGAGCACGGCCACCTTCGCCTTCTTCAGCTTCTCCATCAGAAGCTCGACCTGCTCGGCTTTCTGTTCTTTCCCGGCCTTTGGCAAAAAGAAAATCCTCCCTGCCCACACAGAGGCACGAAGGATCGGATGTCCTTCACTTCTGATCGCCTCGGTAGGAAATTAAGCCTGCCTTGCGACAGGGCACCTACGGTCTAGGGCAGGTCGCGAATTATACGGAGTCGGCTCAGCTCGAGGTGTGGAGCTTCGCTGCTTCCTTGACGTCGACGGGGACCGATGGTCCCTGGGTGGCGGCCAGGTAGAACGTGCGCAAGTACTGCCCTTTCGACGTGGACGGCTTGTTGCGGATCAGGGCGTCCACCAGCGCGCTGAGGTTCTGGTGCAGCTGCGTACGGTCGAAGGACACCTTTCCGATTGGCGCATGGACGATCCCGAACTTGTCGGTCCGGAACTCCACCTTCCCGCCCTTCACCTCGCGCACCGCGCGCGCCACGTCTTGAGTGACCGTGCCCGACTTGGGGTTGGGCATCAGACCTCGGGGGCCGAGAATCTTGCCCAACGGCCCGACCCGAGACATCATGTCCGGAGTCGCGACCGCGGCGTCGAAGTCGGTCCAGCCCTCGGACACCCGCTTGACAAGGTCCTCGCCACCGACGAAATCCGCGCCCGCCTCCTGCGCCTCACGAGCCTTGTCGCCTACTGCGAAGACAGCCACGCGAACCTTCTTTCCGGTCCCGTTGGGCAGGACGACCGACCCGCGCACCATCTGCTCAGCATGGCGCGGATCGACGCCGAGGCGAATGTGTGCCTCCACAGTGGCGTCGAACTTGGAGATCGACGTCTCCTTGGCGAGCGCGACGGCTTGTTCGGGGTCGAGGCCGCCGTTGCCGTTGGCGGCCACAGCCGCCTCGACCTTCTTCGCCGCCTCGATGTACTTCTTGCCGTGCCGCTTCGACATCGCTACTCGATGACCTCCAGGCCCATCGATCGCGCGGTGCCCTCGATCATCTTCATGGCTGCCTCGGTCTCATAAGCGTTGAGGTCCTTGCGCTTGGTCTCGACGATCTGCCGGACCTGCTGCCGAGTGACGCGGCCGATCTTCTCGCGGTTCGGCTTGGGAGATCCCTTGTCGACGCCGGCCGCGCGCTTGAGCAGGTTCACCGTGGGCGGGGTCTTGAGGACGAACGTGAAGGTCCGGTCCTCGAAGATCGTGATCTCGGCGGGTACGACGTCGCCGGCCTGCGCGGCCGTGCGCTCGTTGTACGCCTTGGTGAACTCCATGATGTTGATGCCGTGAGGCCCGAGCGCCGTGCCTACCGGCGGTGCGGGCGTCGCCCTTCCGGCCTGCAGCTCGAGCTTCAAGATGGCGCGAACTTTCTTCTTGCCCACTAGTGGACCTTCTCGACCTGTAGCAGGTCCAGCTCGACCGGTGTCTCACGGCCGAACATGTTGACCAGCACCTTGAGCTTGCCCTTCTCCGGGTTGATCTCGTCGACCTTGCCATGGAAGTCGGTGAACGGCCCGTCGACCACCCGCACGGACTCGCCGACCTGGAACTCAACGCGGATCTTCGGCGCTTCCTGCTTCATCTGCTTCTGGATGGCCCGGACCTCTTTCTCTTGAAGCGGGACCGGGCTGTTGGCCGAGCCGACGAAGCTGGTCACGCCCGGGGTGTTGCGCACCACGAACCACGAGTCGTTGGACATCACCATGCGAACCAGGATGTAGCCCGGGAAGATGCGCTTCTGGACGTGGCGCCGTTTGCCGTCCTTGATCTCGATCTCGTCTTCCATCGGGACGAGCACTTGAAGGATCTTGTCCTGCATGTCCATGGACTCGATCCTCTTCTCGAGGTTCTTCTTGACCTTCTCTTCGTGGCCCGAGTAGGCGTGGACGACGTACCACTGGGCTTCTTGCTCCGGGGAGCCGGTCGTCTTCTCGACTGCCATCAGTGGCCTGCCGGGTAGAGGAAGCGTCGCGCCGTTTCGCTCAGTAGGTAGTCCGTGCCGCCGATGAAAATGCCCAGCACGATGACCGTGAAGATCACCACCAGCGTGTACCGGTAGAGCTCACCCCACGTCGGCCACACTACTTTGCGCAGCTCGTCGAAGACCTCGCGCAGGAAACGACCGACGCCGCCTTCGGCGGTCGGTTCGGAACGCTTTCGTGCGGTTACGGCCACGACTTATTTGGTCTCCTTGTGCGGGGTGTGTTTGTGACACCACCGGCAGTATTTGCTGAGCTCCAGACGGTCTGGATCGTTCTTCTTGTTCTTCACGGTGGTGTAATTGCGGCGCTTACAGACGCCGCAGGCGAGGGTGATGATGTCTTCCATAGTCAAGAATTCCTGGGCCTGAGAAAGAAAAAGCCTAGGTTACCTAGGCGCTGTCAATAGTAGCAGACAGTTTCCGCCGGCCTTGACCTTTGACCCACACAGCGTATAGGGAGCCCGGGGGCCGGGCCAGATCCGGTCGACCGGAAGAGCGGGCACGTCGTCGTCGACGCGATACACGGCACTATCGCCAGTCATACCGGTGGCGTCAAGGACCTCTGCCCGCTGCTGAGCTAACCACCCTTGCCCGGTTCACCGTGGACCGGGCCATATCATTCGGTCGATGCCTGGACCGATCGTCGCGGTGCTTCACGGTGACCAGACGGGTGAGGAGCTGCTG
>MNES01000084.1:77363-105632 GCA_001917815.1 Chloroflexi bacterium 13_1_40CM_65_17
TATGGCCTCAAGGCAGCGACCATCACGCCCGAAGGGGCTGGCGACGTCGGCAGCCCCAACGCCATCCTGCGCAAGCAGATCGATGGGCGGGTGATCGTCCGCACGGGCCGGCGGATTCCCGGCGTGCGGCCGCTGGCCGGGGTCCACTCCCCCATCTCGGTGATCCGGATGGCCGTGGACGACGCCTACGGCGCCAAGGAATGGCGCGAGGGCCACGACCTGGACGAGTGGGCGTATCGCACCGAGAAGATCAGCCGGCGCACGTCCCGGATCGTGGCCGAGTACGCATTCACGCATGCCAAGCGGATCGACGCCAAAGTGTTCGGCGGTCCGAAATACACCGTCAGCCCCGTATACGAGGGCATGTTCAAAGAAGAGCTCGACGCGGCCGCCCAGCGCCATCCCGACGTGCGCTACGAGCCGCAGCTGATTGATGCGACTTACGCGCTCCTCCTCGCCACGACCGGCGAGTCGCTCGTCATCCCGGCGCTCAACCGCGACGGCGACACGCTGTCGGACCTGGTAATGCAGATGTTCGGCACGATCGCCGGCGCTGAGTCGGTGCTCCTGGCGTTCGACGACTCAGGCAACGTGTCGGTCGCGATGACCGAGGCGCCCCACGGGACCGCTCCCTCGCTGCAGGGCAAAAACATCGCCAACCCGATGGCGATGATCCTCGCTGTTGCGTCGCTGCTCGGGTACATGAAAGGTGACCAGCCGCGCCGGGCCTCGCGCTCCATTTACGAAGCGGCGCTCGAGACGGTGTCCGACGGCATCCGCACTCCCGACCTCGGCGGACAGGCCTCTACCACCGAGTTCGCGGACGAGGTCATCCGCCGAGTGCGCACGAAGATCGATGTCTGGAGCGCTCTCGCCGACGTTGAGCGCTGAACGGATCAGGTATCTCGCGCTCGGGGACTCGTACACCATCGGGACCGGAGCCTCCGACGATTCGCAAAACTACCCTTCGATCATCGCCGGACGCGTTGCCAAAGCAACCGGGCGCCAGGTCGACCTCACCAACCCCGCCATCAACGGCTTCACGACGACCGACCTGATCGAACATGAGCTCGGCTACGTGAGGAGCATCAGGCCACAGTTGGTCAGCGTCCTCATCGGCGTCAACGACCTGGTCCAGGGCCGCACCCCCGAGCAGTACCGCGCCTCGCTGGAGCGAATCTACGACGCCGTCGCCGGCCTTGGGCTGCGGACCGGTCTCGTGGCCGCGATCTCCATCCCCGACTGGTCGGTGGTCCCCGCGGCGCGTGACTTCGGCGAGCCCGACAGGCTTCGCCGCGCCACAGAGACGTTCAACGGCATCGCGAAAGAGGAGGCCGGCAGCCGCGGCTTCACCTGGGTCGACATCACGGAGGTCAGCTCCTCCAAAAGTGGCGCCGACGGCTGGATCTCAGAAGACCGCCTGCATCCAGGCGATATGCAGTACGCCGCCTGGGCGGACGTGATCTGGGTAGCGGTGCGGGAATCCTGGAGCTCGGCTAAATCGTGATGCGCTTGAACGATTCGGCGTAGCGGTACCCCCCCTTCTTCCCCACCTCTCGGTGCCGCTTACGCATGAACTTCTCGAAGTCCCACTCCTGTCCTGGTTTGGCGACCTGGCTCTTGTGCTTCTTCAGGGCCTCCATCTTCAGGTCGAGCGTGGGGGTGATGTCGACCAGGTAGTCGCCCGACTTCCAGAAAGGAATCCAGACCTCCTTCACGACGTGGGGTTGGTAGCCCTCCTTGAGGAGGCTTCGGAAAGCACGCGGGTTGCGTGAATCCGGGTAGACGGCAGCCATCGTGGCCTCGCCCACAGCCAGGTGATCGGGGTGGGAGGCGCCCATCGGCGCATCGATCACCCGGCCGGGCAGGTGTGTGATCACCAGGTCAGGCTTGTGCTTGCGGATCATTCGGACGATGTCGCGTCGAAGCCTCAGGTCGGGCGCGAGGTGACCATCCTTGTAGTCCAGGAACTCGACCTTCTTGACGCCGAGAACCTTCGCCGCAGCGCGCTGCTCCTTCTGGCGAATCGCGGCGAGCTCAGAATCTTTCTGCTTCGGGTCCTCTCCGCCTTGCGAGCCGTCGGTGACGATGACGTAGGTGACCTTCGCGCCGCCCTTCGCCAGCCTCGCGACCGATCCGCCCGCGCTGAACTCTGGGTCGTCGGGATGCGCAGACACGACCAGCACCCGATCGAACTTCGGGGCTTTCCCATCACTCCGCGCTGCGGACCTGCTCGCGACTTTCTTTTTCTTCGCCACGTCTTTGAGGTTAAGCGATCTAGCGCCGCGACTTCGCGACCGCGACCAACGAAGCGAGCGGGATGGCCGCTTGGATCGGCCGCCAGAGCACCTCGAGGTGCTCGAGGCTCAACCGCGAACGCGACCCGAGCACGCGGCCCCCGAACGCGGCGGTCTTCGCGGCCGCCCAACCCTCGCTTCCGCTCACACGCATCGGCACCGTTACGACCGCCGCCAGCGCGGCAGCCTCTTCCGCCGTCCTCGCGCCAACATCGGCCGCGGCCCTTGTGAGCGCGCTCGAGAGGTCATCGGCCACGTGCCAGGGCTGCGCCAGCACAGCGCACTGGTTTGTGCTGAGCCGGCTGACGGCGCTGACATAACGGAGCACTGGAGCGCTCAGAGACTTCGGGTTCGTGGCCGGGATCGCGGATGCGAACGGTGCATACGAAGCCGCGAACTTTATGGGCGTCAGATGTAGGCGGCGGACGAGCGCCGATGCAGCCTCCCACGCCGCGACCGCCTCCTCGTCCGACCGGCTCTCGAGAAAGTCGTACAGCCCAGAACCGGCGCTGACCAGCGGCCCCACGACATCCTGGTTGACCGCGGGAACCGAGTCCGCGATCTTCACCCAGTCGCCCGTGGCGAGCCGACCAACCAGCTTCGCGAACCCGTCCACTCCGACGTAGTCCATCTGCGCGAGGTCGCCGAAAGCGCCATACCCGCGCATCGATTCCTCGTGTGTCAGCTCGGCTTTCGCCGCGATGGTGCCCGCGGCGCGGTCGACGGCCGAAAACGCGCGGCATCGGGTGAGCATGTCCAGATCGCCGGTGCCTTTGATGGCGGCGAGCAGCGACCGCACGACGCCCGCGGGCTCCGCGCCGCCCTGGCGCGTCACGCTTGCGACCAGCTTCCGGCGGTCGAGGATCCGGAGCCACTGGATGGGCGAGAGCGCCACCACTGACTTGATGAAGTTCGAGACCTCGGTGCTGTTGGGCCCGTATGGACCTTGCGCCCTTGATGCGGGGGCGCGGGCGCGGACGCGCGATCGCACCGGCTTGGCCGCCGGCTCCAACATCGAGGCGAGTTCGATAGCGGGCTCAAGGGGCGCCCACAGGACCGCGACTTGCTCGCCGCTCAGGTCGGCGCGCGAAGCGAGGACCCTTCCGCCGTGCACGATAGTTTTGACGGCTGCCCACCCGAGGTCACCGGTGAGCTGAGCGGGGATCGTCCTCAGAGCCACGAGGGCCCCCGCTTCCTCCGCCTTCAGATGCTCAGTCTTGGTGACGGCCTGTATGAGCGCCCTCGAAGCCTCGTGGTCGAGGCGCCAGCGGCGGGCGAGGAGTTCGCACTTCTCTCGCGTCAGGGACTGCACCGCGGCGAGAAAGCGCATGGTGGTGGGGTCCAGCCCATCGAATCCTGACACCGGGATCAGGGTGATGAACGGGGCATAGTGCGCGGCAAACTTCAATGTGGACAGCTGCTGCCGCATCACGAGCGCGGACAGCGCCTGCCATGCCGCCGCGACCTTGTCGTCGCTGCGCTTTTCGAGCGCCGCTAACAGCGCCTCGCCTGCCTTTGCCATTGGCTCGGAAACCCGGCGCTCGCTGCTGCCGATGGCGGCCTTGATCGCGACCAGCGACTCTGTCGCCTGAGCCGCGTCCTCTTTGGTGACCGTCGAAACCAGCCGGCGGGCGGTCAGGACCTGTCGCCACTGCCAGGGCGTCAGCTGGGTCGTCGCATGGATGAAGGCATCCACCTCGGCGGTGTTCTCACCGAATCGCCGAGAGGCTTCCTCATTGGCACGCAAGATCCGGCCCAGGAGGCTGTTGCTGGCGGGCATCGGTTCAGACAGCTTAGTGGCGGCAACCGCCCATGCGCCTATCGCCTGCCGCCTCGGCAGCCGGCTTAGACGATCTCGACCTTCAGCAGGTTTGTCTGGCCCGGTCGCCCGACTGGCACCCCGGCCACGACGACCACGCGATCTCCCGAGCGCACCAGCCCGCTGCGCGCCGCCGCCTCCGTTGCGTTGGCGACCATCTGGTCCGTATCCCGTCCCGGGCTGACCAGCAGCGGAATGACGCCCGCGTAGAGGGCTGTCTTGCGCAGCACCTCGGGATGCGGGCTGGCGGCGATGACGGGCACGTGCGGACGCGCCTTGCTGCATCGCAGCGCGGTCGTGCCGGACTCGGTGAAGGCGATAATGACCCGAGCGTGGAGCTCGTCCGCGCTCGCCGCGGCCGCATGCGCGATCGCGCTCCCCACCTCGCCGGGCTCGCGCCAGATTTGGCGCTCGCGCCCGAACGCCGGATGGCGCTGCGTCGATAGGCAGATGCGGGCCATGGCGCGCACCGCTTCCACGGGGTGCGCGCCAACAGAGGTCTCCTGCGACAGCATCACCGCGTCGGTGCCGTCCCAGATTGCGTTGGCCACGTCCGAGGTCTCCGCGCGAGTCGGCCGATTGGAGGTGACCATCGACTCGAGCATCTCGGTCGCGGTGATGACGGGCACCCCCGCCCGGTTGGCGCGGTCGATGACCTCTTTCTGAACCGCGGGCAGCTCGCCGAGCTTCAGCTCCACGCCGAGGTCACCGCGCGCCACCATCACCGCATCCGCGACCTCGAGGATCTTATCCAGGTTGCGGATCGCCTCGAGCTTCTCGAGCTTGGCGATCACGGGCACGCGTCGTCCTAGAGCTGAGAGGTGCTCCTGGCACAGCAGCAGGTCCTCGGCATGGCGCACGAAAGACAGCGCGAGGTAGTCGACCCCGAGCTGAACCGCGAACTTCAGGTCCTCGAGGTCTTTATCCGTCAGCGCAGGCAGTGGCAGCGGCCGTCCAGGCACGCTGACTCCCTTCCTCTCGCCCAGAAGTCCGCCGCGAACCACCGAGCATTCGGCTCGGCCCTTCGAAACGGACCGGACGACGAGCTCGATGCGGCCGTCGTCGATCAACACGCGATCGCCGGGGCGCAGCGCATCCACCAGCTCGGGATGGCTGACCTCGATCTCGTCGGCGCCGCTGCGGGGACCCCCTACCAGCGCCACCATCCGGCCTCGCGCCAGGCGCATGAATGACGAATCGAGAGGTCCGGTCCGGATCTTCGGTCCCTGGAGATCGCCGAGGAGCGCCACCGGTCGCCCCACCGACTCGGCTGCCGCGCGCACGTTCTCGGCGGCCTCCCCATGAGTCGCATGGTCGCCGTGGGAGAAGTTGAGACGGGCCACATCCATGCCCGACTGCACCATCGTCCGCAGGATGCTGGGCGATGAGCTCGACGGCCCGATGGTGCAGACGATGCGTGTGCGCCTGATCACCTGGCGTATTTCTTGACGCGCCGGCCAAGCTCGTCTTCAGCCTCGATCACCCTCCGTTCGAACTCGGGCGCACTGATGACCGCGCCCCCCATTCCGCGCACGAGATCGCGCTGAAACCGGTCGGACGTCGCGACCGTGATCGCGTCGCCGGCCCCTGATGCCCCGTAGGCGATGCGCTCGATGGCGTGGTCCGCCGAGTGTCCTTTGCGCGTGAAGATCACATGCACACCCTCCACCATCTCCTCCGCGTTGGAACGTGCCGGCGAGTGGTGCGCGTCGAAGACGACCGTCACGTCTGATCCTGTGACTAGGCCGTAAACGGAAAGCCGCTCGACGAGCTTGTCGCGCGCCGCCTCCAGTGACACATCCAGCAATCGCTTGAGCGATGGCCATGCGTGGATGACGTTGTAGCCGTCGACGATTACCCGCTCCATCTCAACCGAATCGCATGGCCGACAGACCGAGAGCAATCAGGCCTTGGTCTATTCCCAGTGCCGCTGTGATCTGCAGCGCCGTCCCATAGAAGACAGCGCGCGCAGGCGCGACGTTCCACAGCACGATGAACACCGCGATGATCGACAGCTGCGAGAAGCGGATCGCAAGCGACTGCCACGAGTAGGGCAGCCAGGGCCGCAGGATGCCGAAGCCGTCCAGTCCAGGAACGGGAACCAGATTGAGGATCAGAGCGATCACCTCGATGAAGCCCAGGTACGCCAGCGCCGCGAAGAATCCGACATTCGACTGCGTGACCCATGCGGCATTGCCGGGAACGAGGAATGGAGCCGCGACCAGCACCGCACAGAGAAGGGTGCCGATTGGACCCGCCAGCGATACCGCCGAGTCCCAGATCCGGCTGCGGATCGCAGAGTGGTCGATGTACACGGCGCCGCCGGGCAGCCCGATTCCACCCAACAGCAGGAACACGACCGGGAAGATGATGCTCATCAACAGGTTGGTATAGCGAAGCGGGTCGAGGGTCAGGTATCCCGACGCCCTGACCGAGCGGTCGCCGCCCAGGTACGCGACCACCGCATGGCCGAATTCGTGGATGCACACCGAAGTGATCCAACCGGCCGTTACGAAAACGATCGTCACGACTGAGATCGCTGAAGGCACGACGTCGAACCACAGCAGGGCGCCGCTGACGGCTGTGATCGCCACCAGCCCGAGGAAGGTGGGACTGATGCCGAGTACGCCGCGCAGCGACAGGAGCGGCTTTCGCCGCAGTGCGCGGTCCTGGGGCGAATGCGCGCCGGCTGGGATCGAGACATTCGGCCCGGCGCCGGTCTGCAGATGGCGCCTCAGGTCGTAAAGAGTCAGGCCCGCCTTCTGAAGGGCTGCCGAGGTGGCGCGTGAGTCGCTGTACATGAGCGCCAGCAATAGGTGGATCGAGTCCACCTGGTAGTGGCCTAAGACCTGCGCCTCTCGATTCGCGTTGACCAGAAGCTGCCGCAGGGGCAAGGTTTCGGACCCGTCTGTGATGGTCGTAGCGGTGTCGATTGCCTTGGGGTCGGCTCCCAGCTGGCTGAGGGCGTCGTACGCGGAAGAGCCGCGGTCGGCAAGCACTGCGTTCAGCACGTCGACTGGTCCAGCCTGTGAGGCTGCCCGTTGCGAAGCCAGCGCCGTGGCGCGTTCGAGGACCTCGCGAGCGTCACGGTTGAGGGGGATGTCGGCGGCGGCTCTATCGAGCTCCGCGGTCGCATCGCTCACAGATCGAAGTCTAGTTGGGGCTACGTCCGGGCCCTTTCCTTTGGCGCAGCACCTCATAGAGCAATGCAGCCGCGGCGGCAGATGCATTGAAGCTCGCGACGTGCCCGGCGACCGGGAGGCGGAGGCGCACATCGCATCGCTCACGCACGAGCCGGTGCACGCCCTCGCCCTCGCTGCCGACGACGATGCAGACCGGTTGCGTGAGGTCGAAATCCCACGGCTCAATCTCGCCGCGCACGTCGAGCGCGGCGCACCAGATTCCCGCTCGCTTGACCTCGGCGATCGCGGACGGGATACCGGAGACATGCGCGATGCGCAGCAGCTCGCTGGCGCCAGAGCTCGCCTTGACCGCCGCGGGTGACAGGGGCGCGCTGCGATGCTCGGGAAGGATCGCGCCGTCGGCGCCGGCCACCTCGGCGCTGCGAAGGATGGCACCCAGGTTCTGCGGGTCCATGATCCCGTCCAGCGCCACCAGAAGCGTAGGGCTTGTGTCGAGGAGCTCCTTCAAGGTCCAGGCACGCCGCGGCTTGAGCTCAGCCGCCACACCCTGATGGACGCCCGCGGCGATGGCTTCGAGCCGTTCGGGAGGCACGACCTCGATGGGCGCCAGCCTGGCGAGCTCGTCGAGGCGCGGGTCATGGCCCAGGCCCGAAGCCTGGAAGACCTTGACCACCTTGCCCGCGCGAGCCGCCTCGAGCACCGCGTTGCGGCCGTGAATCAGAGCGGCCGGGGCTGGCGCAGGACGCTGATAGCGGCGCCTTCGGTCGCTCACCCGGGTGTGACCCGGCGCCAGCGAACGCCCTCGCGCGAATCCTCGAGCGCGATGCCGCGCTGCCTCAGCTCCTCACGTATTCGATCTGCCCTTGCGAAATCCCTGGCCTTTCGCGCGTCTTCTCTCTCGGCGATCAACCGCTCCACCTCTTCCGCGAGGCCCGGTTCTCCTCCGCCCATCACGTCGAGGTGTCCGTCGACCTCTTCGATGAGATCCAGCAGCGCCTGCCGCCCGTTCACTCCAACCCTGTCCTCGTCCAGCGCGGCGTTCGCCTCTCGGATGAGCTCGAACACATGACCGACGCCCTGCGGCAGGTTGAGGTCGTCGTCCAGGGCCTGTCGGTAAGCTGCACGAACCTCACCTACACGTCGGATCAGCTCCCCGTCCTCCCCTTCGGCCGGCCGCGCTCGCTGCACGCGTTCCGCAAATTCACGCACGCGCCGGACCTGCTCGGCCGCCGAATGAAGTGCCTCGGTGCTCAGGCGGAGGCGCTGGCGGTAGTGCGCGTTGGCGATGAGGAAGAAGCGAACCGCCACGGGATCGTGGCCGGCCCCAACCAGGTCCCGCAACGTTGTAAACCCACCGGCGCTCTTGGACATCTTCTCGCCGGTGGCATCCGACAAGAACTCCGAGTGGAGCCACACGCGAGCGAACGGTTTCCCGTTGGCCGCTTCCGACTGTGCGATCTCGTTCTCGTGGTGCGGAAACATCAGGTCGACGCCGCCGCTATGGATGTCGAACGTTTCGCCCAGGTAGCGCTTGCTCATCGCTGAGCACTCGATGTGCCAGCCAGGACGGCCGCGCCCGAATGGCGCGTCCCACGCCGCGCCCACCTCCTCGTCTCCCGGCTGCGCCTTCTTCCACAGCGCGAAGTCGCTCACGGATTCCTTGTCGTATTTGTCGGCCGCCACTCGAGCGCCCGCGCGAAGGCCGCTCCGATCGAGATGCGACAGGGCGCCGTAGCGCGGGAAGCTGTCGATGCGAAAGTACACGTCGCCGTCGGCGACGTACGCGTTTCCCCGCTTGATCAGCGTCGTGATCATCGCGATCATCTCGGGGATGTGCTCGGTCGCCCGCGGATAGTGCTCCACCGGCTGGGTCCGCAGCGCTCGCATGTCTTCGAAGAAGGCCGCGACGAACGGCTTGACGTACTCGAGGATGGTCGTCCCAGCGTGCATCGCCTGGTCGAGGATCCGGTCGTCGATGTCGGTCACATTCATCACGTGCGTGATCTGATATCCGCTTGCCAGCAGCTGGCGGCGCAGCAGGTCATAGAACAAGAAGGCACGCAAGTTGCCGACGTGGGCGAAGTTCCACACGGTCGGACCGCACGTGTACATGCCCACGTGTCCGGGCTGGAGTGGCTCGAAGACGTCCTTGGTCCCGGTGAGAGTGTTGTGGAGCTTTAGCGTCACGCTTCTTCGATCAGCGCGATGGCGTGCGCCGCGATACCCGCCCCCTGCCCCAGTGCGCCCAACCCTTCGGGGGACGTTGCCTTGACGCTGACGCGACCGATGTCGATCCCCACGCGTACCGCTAGGTTTTGCTTCATCGCCTTCAGGTGCGACTGCAAGCGAGGCTCCTGAGCGATCACGGTGCTGTCGATGTTGACGATGCGGTAACCCGCGGCGAGCACCATGTCCGCGGTCGCCGACAGCAGGTCAAGGCTCGAGGCGTCCTTGAACATCGGGTCGCCGGCAGGAAAGTGCTCACCGATGTCGCCAAGCGCGGCCGCACCCAGCAGCGCGTCGATCACCGCGTGGGACAGCACGTCGGCGTCGGAATGACCGTCGAGCCCAACGGGATGCTCGATCCTCACCCCGCCGATGACCAGCGCGCGGCCCGCCTTTAGCGGATGGACGTCGTGGCCCGCGCCGACCCTCAATTGGCGGCGGCTTCCTGCTCTTTGATCAGCGCCTCGACCACGCCGAAATCCTCCGGCGTCGTGAGCTTGATGTTCGCGGGCTCTCCCTCCACGACGGTGACCTCATGGCCAGTCGCAGCCACCAGCTGCGCGTCGTCATCTCCGACCAGGCCGGCGTCGGCTGCTTCTCGGTGAGCACGCGCGAGCAGCTCGTACGAGAAGGCCTGTGGCGTCTGCGCGAGCACGATGCGGGAGCGGTCGAGGCTTTCCACCAGCCGGTTGCCCTCCACCCTCTTGACCGCGTCGCGCGGCGAGATGGCCGGGAAGGCAGCGCCCGACTCCATGGCCGCCGCCAGCACTCGTCTGACGAGGGATGCCGTCGCCAGGGGCCGCGCGGCGTCGTGCACCAACACGAAATCGCACTCGCCGAGCGCGGCGAGGCCGGCGCGAACCGATGCCTGGCGGCTTTCGCCGCCGGCGAGCAGAGTGACCGGCTTGCGAGGCGAAACCGACTCGACCTCGCGTTCGGCGTTCTCGAGCCGGCTCGGTGGACCTACAACCACGATCCGATCCACCTCGTCGAGCGCCAGGAACATTTGCAGCACGCGCGCCAGCGTCGTGCGCCCGTTCAGTCGGACGAGGGCCTTGCTGCCGCGGCCGAGGCGCGAGCCCGAGCCCGCGGCGGCGACGATGGCGCCGACCGATGGAGCCAACCCTAATCCTTCTCCTCTTCCCGCTTGGCCCGGCTGGTGCGCCGGCCGTCCTGGCCGGCGGGCTCGGCGAAGATCATGCGGCCCGCCGAGGTCTGGATCACCGACGTCACGACCGCGGTGATGGTCTGGTTCATGAGGCGCCGCCCGTTCTGGACGACGACCATCGTACCGTCGTCAAGACTGCCCACTCCTTGACCAGGTTCCTTGCCCTCACGGGCGATCATCACCACGATCTCTTCGCCCGGGATCGCGACCGGTCTCATCGCTTGCGCCAGCTCGTTGAGGTTGAGAACGGACACGCCCTCGAGCCGCGCGATGCGGTTGAGGTTGAAGTCGTTCGTCATGATCCCCCAACTCCTGCGCTTCGCGGTGCGCACGAGATGGGCGTCGATCTCCGTGCTCGGGGAGACGTCGTCGTCGACCACTTCCAGCTTGATCGAGGAATCCTTCTGCATCTCGGTGAGGACGTCGAGCCCGCGACGCCCCCGGCGCCGGCGGGTGGCATCGGCCGAATCCGCGACGAGCTGCAGCTCGCGCAGGACCGAGCTGAGAACCATGAGCGGCATGTCGACGAATCCGGTCTTGGCGATGTCGAGGATCCGGCCGTCGATGATGACTGACGTGTCGAGGAGGACCGCGCTCAGGCGGTTGCTCTCTTCCCCCTGCGCCCCCCCGAAGAGAAGAGCCGACAGCTCCACGCGCCGCGTGATGCCGACCGACGCGCCAAGCAACGCGAGAAGGAGCGCGAGCACGAACGACAAGGCGATGCCGTAGGGGAGGTCGCGCACGAAAACGCCGATGAGCACGGCGACGACGAGGCCGACGATCATGCCCAGCAGGCCACTGATCAGGTCAGGCAGCGGAGTCGATGTGAGGCGCAGGTTGAACCCTCGCCAGCCCCCGAGCACGTAAGGCGTGCCCAGGTACGCGAAGATCAATCCCTCCAGCGTGGTCAGGCTGATGAGCACCCAACCCTGGTGGCTGATCCCCGACAGGCGGACGAGCGCGTAACCCAGGAAAAACCCACCGACGACTCCGATCCCCACCCCGAGCCATCGGGCGAGGGCATCGGAACGCTTCACGGATTACCTCCTCAGGGGACCGATACCTCGGCCTCCTCTATGAATGCGCCGGACCTCATGTGTGAAGGAAAGGCGGCGGAGATCGCCTCCGCCAATGACCGAACCTCGACGACGTCGAGGCCGGACGGCCGGACGGCCCGAGCGCCAGCCGGAATCAAAGCGCGCGTCAGGCCGTGTCGCGCCGCCTCCTGGAGGCGGCGATCGAGCTGGCCCACGCGTCGCACCTCGCCCGCCAATCCCAGCTCCCCGATCGCGACCAGGCCGTCCGGCAGGGGCCTGTCTCTCGTGTTGCTGTAGATGGACAGGGCGAGACCAAGGTCGGCGGCAGGTTCCGTGATGCGGATGCCGCCCGCCACGTTGACGAAGATGTCCGACTTTCCAAGCGCGATGTTTGCGCGCTTCTCGACCACGGCGACGAGCATCAGAACGCGATTGATGTCGATGCCACTGGCGATCCGGCGCGGGGGGTAGTTGCTATCGATCTTGTTGACGAGGCTCTGGATCTCGATGAGCAGCGGCCGAGTCCCCTCCAGGACGACGACCACCGCCGTGCCCGGTGACGCGACGGCAGCGTTACCGAGCAGGGCCGCCGAGGGGTCGGGCACCTCCTCCAAGCCGGCCTCGCCCATGGCGAACACGCCGATCTCGTCGGCCGAACCGAACCGGTTCTTGGTCGCGCGGAGGATTCGCAGCTCCTGCCGGCGGTCGCCTTCCAGGTAGAGCACGGTGTCAACGATATGCTCGAGGACCCTCGGTCCGGCGATCGCGCCCTCTTTCGTGACATGGCCGACCAGGAACACTGGAACTCCGATCTCCTTGGCCAGGCGCATCAGCCGGGCTGCCGATTCGCGCACCTGGGTAACGCTTCCCGCGCCGCCTTCGAAGCCCGCGTCTGTGACGGTCTGGATCGAGTCGACGATGGCCAGCTGCGGCGCCTCGGCGCGGATCGCCTCGCAGATCGTGTCGAGATCGTTCTCCGCCAGAAGCAGGATGCCGGGCGAGAGCGGGCCGAGCCGGGCTGCACGGAGCCGAACCTGCTGTGGCGACTCCTCGCCCGAGGCGTACAGGATCCGGCCGCCGGAGGCGGCGATCTGCTGGGCCGCGTGCATGAGCAGTGTGGACTTGCCGACCCCCGGCTCGCCTCCGACCAGGACCAGGCTGCCGGGGACGATCCCCCCGCCCAGCACCCGGTTGAGCTCCCCCCAGGCCAGGGGGCGGCGCGGGTCGGCGTCCGGTTCGATCTCATTCAGCGGTACCGGCCGGCGGCCGCCCGCAAGGGCTGCCGGGCCGCGGGCGGAAGAGGAGGCACGCGCTCCGGAAGGCGCTTTTCGCACCTGGAACTCCTGGAGCGTGTTCCAGGCCCGGCAGTGAGGGCACTGGCCGGCCCAGCGCAGGCTCTCGCCGCCACATTCGGAGCACATGAAGGTCAAAGTCGACTTGGGCATGGGATGACTCTCCACCCATGATCGGGTTTTTACAACTCCGATACGTAGCCTTTTACAGGCTCAATCGTTCTATTTAGTAGAGCGCTGGGACCCCACACCCCCGCTCCTTGTTCAACAAGGCGCCGCCCTGACTACCCCCGGGGCGGCGTCACGGTTCTATGAGCGAGAAGCTCGGCGTCTCATATCCTCTGCGGGTGGACGCTTCGATCTCCCTCGACCGCATTGCGGAAGCGGCCGAGGTGATCGACCCAGTCTTTCTTGACACCCCGCAATTTCTATGCGAGCCACTGAGCGACCGATTTGGCGTGGCCGTCGTGCTGAAGGTGGAGTGCATCAACCCCATCCGCTCGTTCAAGGGACGCGGCACCGACTACCTGCTCGACCGGCTGGGCCGGCAGCCGGCGGGGTTGGTGTGCGCGTCGGCCGGAAACTTCGGCCAGGGCATGGCCTACGCCGCGCGCAAGCGAGGCGTGCGGATGACGGTTTTCGCTGCGCTGACCGCCAATCCGCTCAAGGTCGATCGCATGCGCGCGCTAGGCGCGGAAGTGATTCTCGAGGGGAAAGATTTCGATGAGGCGAAAGAGAGTGCTGTGCGGCACGCCGCGCAAAGTGGCGCGTTCTACGTCGAAGATGGCCTTCTGGGGCCGATCTCCGAGGGTGCCGGTACGGTCGCGGTCGAGCTCGGTCGCATGGAGAAGACAATCGATGTGTACGTCGTCCCCCTCGGCAACGGGGCGCTCATCAACGGGATGGGCACGTGGATCAAGCGCTTTTCGCCCACCGCGAGGGTGATCGCGGTCTGTCCAGCGGGTGCGCCGGCGATGGAGATGTCATGGCGCGCCGGCAAGGCGGTGAGCACCCCCACGATGGACACCATCGCCGACGGGATCGCCGTGCGTGTGCCGGTGCAGGAGGCGCTCGACATCATGCCCGGCACCGTGGACGACATGATGCTGGTGACTGACGATGAGATCGTCGAGGCCATGCGCTGGCTGCATCGCGATGCCGGCGTAGTCGTCGAACCCGCCGGAGCCGCCGGCGTCGCCGCAGTGGCGAAGCGGCGAAACGAGCTTTCGGGCAAGCGCGTGGCTGTGCCGCTCACCGGCGGAAACGTGACCGACGAGCAGCTCCGAATGTGGCTCTACTGACTCTCCAGGTCGGCCAGGTAATCGAGTGCCGCCAGCGGGCCGCGCTGCGTGAACACATCCGGAAGCGCGCTGCGCAGGCTGGACTGCACCGTGCTTGCCAGCTGGACGCGCAGCTCGAGGGACAGCTGCTGGCGGCGGCGTGCATACGAGCTCACGAAGCGCCGCAGCTCGGGGTCGAGCCGGCGCAGGATGAGCTCCGCCTGGGAAGCAGGTGCATAGCCTGTGGGCGGTGGTGGCGGGGCGGCAGGGTACTGGTACGCGACCCCCGGCGGCGGTGGCGGCGGTGGTTGCGGTGGGGCCGCGGTTGCGGGGCGCCCGAGCTGCCACAGCCACACGTGATCCGAATCCTTGACCACGATCGTTCCGGCCGCGAGGTCGCCCAGTCGTTTGCCGCGCCCGTTGATGAAGAGGACGACCACTCCCACGCCATACCCATAAGGCAGGAAGTCCACGATACGGATCACGTTGCGGACGCCCGCCTGCACCCACGTCAGCGGCTCGCCACGATCGCCCACCACCCGAAGTCGGAATGCCCTCTTGCCGAGGGTCTGCCCCGAGAAAAGCGCCTCGCTGATCCAGAAGTACCCGAAGACGACCACGAAGCTGCCGAAGATCTCGATCAGCGCGGCGGCGGTGTCGGATTGGGTGGCCGCGGCCACGGCCGCGCCGAAGAAGACCACAACGATCAGGATGCCCGAGACGATGAGCAGGTCGAGGATCTGCGCGATGCCCCTGGTGCCCAGTCCTGCGACCTGGTAGTCGAACTTGACGCGCTCCGGCGTGGAAACCACGAGGTCCGTGTCGGGGAGCGGCTGCTCCATTCGGCTATTTTGGCTGTAGATGCGTAGTGAGGAGTTCGTTGCGCGGCGGCGAGATGACTGGAACCGCCTGGAGGACCTGATCGCTCGCGCCGGGGCCGGCAAGCTCAACAGCCTCGCTCCCGCCCAGGTCCTCACCATGACCGCGCTCTACCGTCGCGCCACCGCCGACCTCGCCCGCGCGCAGCGCGACTGGCCCGGCGACCCGGTGCACCGATATCTCAACGGGCTGGTGGCCCGCGGCCACGGGGTTGTGTACCGCCGCGGAGGGCAGGTGTGGCGGAGGATACGCACGTTCTACGCCGAGACTCTCCCGGCCACGTACCGCCAGTCGTGGCCGTACGTCGTGGCTTCGGCCGCACTCCTGTTCGTGCCCGCGATCGTCAGCTACTTCGTGGTGCTGGCCAATCCCGATGCGGCGTATGGAATCGCGTCGCCACAGCTGATCGACAGGGTTCATCACCACCAGCTCTGGACCAACATCCCGCCCGAACTTCGAATCCAGGTAGCCGGGTTGATCATGGTCAACAACATCTACGTGTCTATGATCGCGTTCGCCTTCGGCGTCTTCTTCGGCCTCCCGGTGATCTACGTCCTGCTCACCAATGGCATCAGCCTGGGCGGGCTGTTCGGGCTCACGCAGGCCTATGGCGTGAGTGGCGGGCTCTTCGAGTTCGTCATCGGCCATGGCATCCTGGAGCTCTCGATCGTGATCGCGCAGGGAGCCGGGGGGCTGATGATGGGCTGGGCCCTCATCTCGCCCGGCAATCGCAAGCGGGTCGACGCGCTGGTCATAGCCACGCGGCGGGCATTCACACTCCTGCTCGGGCTGGCGCCACTGCTCGTGGTCGCGGGGACGATCGAGGGCAACATCTCTCCCTCCGATGCGCCCTTTGCCGTCAAGCTCACAATCGGCCTCACCACGGGACTGCTTCTCTACACGTACCTTCTGTTCGCCGGCCGCCGCCGAGGAGCGTCTAGAGCAGCGCTCGCTCCTTGAGCTCCAGGTAGCGTTCGACCAGGGCCGGACTGAGACTGCCCGCCACCACGTCAAGCCCGAGCACACCGCCACGGCGAAGCACCTCGAAGCTCTCGCGCCGGCTGGCCACGAACTCCTCGGCGGCCGCCCATTCATAAGCCCTGGACGACGTCGCGATCGGCGCCAGGCGAGCACTCAGTACCGCGGGATCTGACATCGCCACGACCAGTACCAGGTGGCGAGCGGCGAGCCGCAAGCAGTGAGCGACAAGCTCCTTCGAGGCCTCGGGGTCCTGGACGTCGGTCAGGACCACCACCATCGAGCGCCTGCCAAGGCGAAGCGAAAGATGTGTGAGCGCGTGGCCGAAATCGGGCTCCACGTATTCGGCTTTGATGGCATACAGCGCCTCGGTGATCCGGCGCAGCTGAATGCTGCCGCGCTCCGGCTTGATGAAGCTGGTCACGCGATCGTCGAATGTCATGAGCCCAACCCGGTCGCCATAAGCCTGCGCAACCCACGCGAGCATCAGCGCCGCATTGACGGCGTGGTCCAGCTTGTCCAGCTCGCCCGCAGGTGCGGTCATCAGGCGCCCGCAGTCGAGGGCGATCATCACCTGCTGACCGCGCTCGGCCTCCACCTCGACCACCACCGGATGGTCCCGTCGTGCGGTCGCCGTCCAGCTCACTCGCCGGATGTCATCGCCGCGGACATAGTCCCGCAGGCCGGCAAACGCGGTCGATGCACCGGGTGGTCGCGCTCTTCTCAAGCCTGCCATCGCGCGCAGACCACGTCGCAGCGTGAGCTGTATGCGCTTGATCGCGACTACGTTCGGGAAGACCGCCACCTCGTTCGGTTGCTTCAGAGATACCTGGCGCCGCCACCACCCATCGCGCCTGGAGACCTGGAGGTCGATCGCGCCAAACCGGTAAGCGCCGCGTCTCGGTGAGGACGTGGTATAGGCCAGCTCGATCCGGCCCTTGCGGTCGAACGAGCCCGCGATCTCGCGCGGATTGGGCTTGAGGTCGGAGGGTGCGTGGTCGGCGATCCTCGCGAGCAAACCCGCGGCGGCGGGATTCTCGATCACGACCCTGACGTCTTCATGTTCGCCAAGTGAGAACGGCTCTGGCATCATCCGCTGCACGCGATACCCGTCGCGACCCGGCAGCAACGCGAGGTCGCGCGCAAGGATGAGCACCAGGCCCGCGTGGTAGGCGATCGCCAGGACGATGAGGACCGGCGACACGATCGTGAGCGCGATCAGGGCGGCTCCGATCGCGATCGCCCAGAGCAGGCGAGGCTGGGGCGCAAGCCCGCGGATCAGGGTCACGTCGACGACGCCTGCATCAGCGCGGCGGAACGACGCGGCTTGCAACCGCTTCGAGCACGCTGTCGGGCGTCTGGCCGCCAACCTCGGCTTCCGGCCTCAGCACGAGCCGGTGCCTGAAAGCCGGCGCGAGCAGCGCCTTGACGTGGTCCGGGGTCACGAACTCGGAACCCTCGAATGCGGCCAGCGCGCGGGCGGCCAGCATCAACAGGACTTCGGCCCGCGTGCTGGCCCCGAGTGCAATCTCCGGCGCGGTCCGCGTGGCCAACGCGAGGTCGACGATGTAGCGGCGGATCTTCTCGTCGAGCACCACCTTGGCGACCTGCTGACGGCAGGCCTCGATGTCGGCAGCGCCAAGCACAGGCTCGACCCCGGCCTTGATGGGATCGCGAAGCTCGATGCCGGCCTCCCAGCGCCTCAGCACCTCGAGCTCGTCGGCGGGCACCGGGTAGTCGAGGCGGACCTTGAAGAGGAACCTGTCTTGCTGGGCTTCCGGTAGCGGGTAGGTGCCCTCGTACTCGACCGGGTTCTGCGTGGCGAGGACGAAGAATGGCGCGGGGAGCGGCGTCTGCTGCCCCTCGAGGGTCACTCCTCGTTCCTCCATCGCTTCCAGCAGCGCGGACTGCACCTTCGCGGGGGCGCGGTTGACTTCATCGGCGAGGAGCACGTTGGTGAAGATCGGACCGCGGCGCAGCGTGAAGGTGCGGTTGACGAGGTCGTAGATGGCGGTCCCGACTATGTCAGCCGGCATGAGGTCCGGCGTGAACTGAACGCGGCCGTACTCGAGTGCGAGCGAGCGCGCGATCGCCTTGGCCAGCAGCGTCTTGCCGGTTCCCGGCACTCCTTCGAGCAGGATGTGGCCCTGCGCCACGAGCGCCACCGCGCAGAGCCGGATCGCCTCCTCTTGCCCGACGACGGCCTTGACCAGCTGTTCGCGGAACCGGGCATAGAAATCGGGGGCGGTCATCGTGGTCGATCCGGTCATCGAGCCTCCTCGGTGGTTGGTCTACGGGGACGATCGCGAGCCGGCGGATACGCGATGCGATGCAGCCTCTGCGCCGCACTCAGGACTTCCGCATCGCCGCCGGCCGAGCCATAAAGCGCGCGTTCCGCATCGGCCAGCTCGGCAGCCAGCTCTGGCGCGCGCGCGTACAAAGCATTCCAGAACCGGTCGCGCGGCAGTGCGGTCAAACCGGTGCGCGTGGCGACGGCGCGTTCGCTCGCCGTTGCGAGCATGCCGAGCGTGAGGGCGCGGGCCCCCGAGCGGCGCAGCAGCTCGCCCACCGCGACCGCCCACTCCACGTCGGCACGCGCCACCTCTGGCGGACGCGGAACCAGGGGCCCGAAGCGGCGGCCGCGCAGCAGCAAGCCCGCGAACACCGCCACCAGGAACCAAAGAATGGCGGCCCCCCATGGCGTCGCCACCCATGCCTGCGGCGCGAAGTCGCTGATGATGAGGCCGTGGTGGTATTCGTCGAAGCCGACCGCGGTGCCTGTACCAACAAGCCCAAGAAGATCTGATAAGAAACGGCCGTTGTCGGCTTTGTCGAGGTAGCCGTTGCACAACACGAGCGGGTCGGCCAGGACTACGACTTTTCCCAATCCAAGCTTCTGGATGTATCCGACCGGAAAACCTCCATCGGTGCGGAGGATCGGCACCTGCGTCGGGGACGCGTCGAGCGGGATCGTGAAGTCACCGCCCGATGTCGTCGTCACGCCGTCTAGCACCGGATTGCCCAATTGCTTCTGGCTCGGTACGAAACCGTTCAGCCTGGTGACCGACAGCGCTCGATCGAGCTCCGCGTCCCCACGCTCGGACGCGTACACGAGCACACCGCCAAGGCGAACCCATTCGGCTGTCTGGTTTGCATGATCGGCGGTGAACGGGCTGGTCGGAGTGAACACGAACATCAGGCCGTCCTGCTCCGGCGGCGAGAAGTTCCCCTCGATCGTGCTCGTCGGATGACCCAGCGCCTGCGCGAAAAGCCGCGCGGCAGATGTTCCGTTGGCGGCGTCGCTGTTGGAGCTGTGCTCCGGCGAGTCCTGTCGCGGCTGCGCGACATACGCAAAGCCTCCGATCAGCACGGCGAGGACGAGCGCAAGCACCCAACCGCGTAGACCTCTCACGCCGCTGCCTCTTGCGCCGGTTTCCTGAAGGGAGCGGCGGCGAGCTCCGCTCGCTTGTAGGTCTCGGCATCGACATCCCGGCCTCCATACACCGCGGCCTCGAATGGAAGCAGGAGAGGACGCAACCGTGCCGGATCGTTCGCGTGTTGGAAGATCTCGCGCACCGTGAGCGGGCTTCCCTCCCATGTCCGCTCTCCGGCGAGCGTTGCGGCGACCCCTGCGCACAGCGCCCGGATAGCGCCCACGCGATCCTCCGCCGCAGCGAGGCGGTCGGCCTCGGCGAAGTAGTCCGCCGGGGCGCGCGGCCCAGTTGGACCGCGCGCGAACGCACCTTCATCGAGGTGACCACGAGTAGACCGAAATATCACCACCGCCCCCACAACCACGGCGATCGCTCCGAGAAGGTAGAAGTAGACGACGGGGATCGACAGACCGTTCCCGCCGCCTCCGAAAAGGAGTCGGAGCAGGTCCGTGATGCGATCGCGAATCCACTGGCCAAGACGGTCGAGAAGGTTGGGGGGCTGATGCAGCGCGTCGTATCGATGCATCGACAGCACGTCCTTGAGGCGCTGCTGGGCTTGGGCGGCGTCAGCCGTGCTCGCCGGGGAGGTCAAGGCATCGAGCAGCCAGTGCAGGCGGATATTTGCGTTCGCGAGATCTGGTGGTTTCATCTGGAGGTCCGCGATGATCTCGGGCTGGCTGTAACCCGTGCCGGCCTCGAGCGCCTTCAGCGCCTTTTGGGCCGCCACTGAGTCGCCGTCGCTTGCGCTGCTGACGATGCTGATCGCGTCTTCGACCGCCTGGCGGTAGGTCGGGGGCGGTGGGGGATCAGCGGATACGGCTATCGGCCAGGCGAGGCCGATGGCCGATACGAGCAGCGGCAGCAGCGCCTTGACGGCGATACGGGTTGTCAGGTGGCTTTCACGCGGGTTGAGAGGCAGACACGTGCTGGGCGAGCTGGAAGAGATCCAGAGCCTCCCGCCGGACCCGAAGGTCGAAGTAGATCAGCACGATCGCGATCTGTAGAACGGGGTTGACGAGCGCGGCCACGATGATCGCGGCGGCCTGCGTAATGGCAAGCACGATGTACGCGGACACCACGACTCCGATCAAGCCATTGGCCAGCGCGATGAAAGCCTCCAGCGCGATGCGCGCGAAATACCACACCAGGACGACCAGCAGCAGGATGAGAAAGGTGCGCCACCACCGGCCCTGCACCAGCTGCCAGCTGCGGCCCATCGCCGCCCCCAGTCCGATGTTCTCCACGAACATCACCGGCAGCACCGCGACCCAACCCACCCAGATCCATATCCACAGCGGCAGGAGGCAGAACATCACACCCATCAGCGCGACGAGAAGCAGGTACCCCAGAATCGGGAAGTATCGCCGGGTGACTCCGCGCAGCGCGTCCCACACGCTGACCGGGCGCCCAAGTGCGGATTCGCAAGCCGCGTATATCACGGCTCCGTAGCTGTAAGGCGACAGCAGCACGCTGACCACGTAGCCGACGGCAATCACGACCAGGGACGGCAGCAGGCTGTTGAAGTCGAAGTTCTGCCCGCTTGTCGTCGACTGGAGAAAGCTGCCGAACAGAGTGAAGAAGCTGTAGCCCTGGAGTCCGGCCGAGGGGATGGCCAGGATCACCGAGGTGCCTGCGAAGAGCAAGAAGTGACGGCGGTAGATGCGAAAGGTTTCATCCAACAGATCGCCGACTTCCAGCGGGCGCAGACGAAGGGGAGCCGGGGCGCTCACTGTGACCCCATATTCTGAAGTGGCGCACCTATTGCTGCAGGCGTACGCTCAGTTTGGGAATCGTGGTGAGCAATGAGTCCCGCGCGGGTCGGGAACGGGTGCGCGTGCTGTTCGTAGAAGACGATCCCTCTGTGGCTCAGATGTACAAGTTGAAGCTCGAGCTCGATGGATACGACGTCGAGGTTGCTTCCGACGGGGAAAATGCGCTTGCGATCGCCCAGGACCGCCCGCCGGAGATCATCTTTCTGGACATCCGCCTTCCCAAGCTGGATGGGTTTGGCGTGCTGGAGGCGCTGCGAAAGGATTCGAGAACCCGACAAGTGCCGGTCGTGATCCTGTCGAACTACAGCGAGAGGCAGCTCGTCGAGCGCGGGCTGAACCTGGGGGCGCTCGATTACCTGATCAAGACCCAGACCACTCCCGCGCATCTTTCGCGCGGTCTGGAAACCTGGCTGAAGGACTAGCGGCCCCTGCCGGGGCCCCTCCCCTCCCCGGGCCCAACCGACCTGGCCCGACCAGCGTACTTCGGGCGCCAACCCTCACCAACCCTGGTTGTAAAGACCGAGGGTCTAGCTCGCAGACGTTACGGCTTGGCGGAGGCTCCGGTGCCGGCGGGCTCCTTGTGGCGGTGCTTCACCGGCGTGAACTTGAGCGCGTCCTCGCCTTCGACGTCGATCTGCACCGTGTCGCCACGGGCGATCTTGCCGCGGAGCAGGTGCTCCGACAGCTGGTCTTCGATGCGGCTCGTGATCACGCGCCTCAACGGACGCGCTCCGTAGATCCGGTCGTAGCCCTCTTTCGCGAGGAGGTCCTTCGCCGCGTCGGTCACCTCGATCGTGATCTGCTGCTCCACGAGATGCTTGCCGAGCTTCGCGAGCTGCAGGTCGACGATCTGGCGGATCTGCCCGGTGGTCAGGCTCTTGAAGACCACAACGGCGTCGACCCGGTTCAGGAACTCGGGCCGAAACATCCTCTTCAGCTCCTCGTCGATCTTTTCCTTGGTGTTCTTGTGGCGACGCTCGACCTCGTCCGACTCGTCCACAACCGCAGGCTGGAAGCCGAGCGATGTTCCCGCCTGGTTGACATCGCGGATGCCCAGGTTCGAGGTCATGATGATCACGGTGTTGGCGAAGTTGACGACCTTGCCCTTCGCGTCGCTAAGCCTCCCATCCTCGAGGATCTGCAACAGCATGTTGAACACCTCGGGATGCGCCTTCTCGATCTCGTCGAAGAGGATCACCGAATAAGGCCGGCGCCTAACCGCCTCAGTAAGCTGACCGCCCTCGTCGTAGCCGACGTAGCCCGGAGGTGAGCCGACAAGGCGTGCGGTCGTGTGTCGCTCCATGAACTCGGACATGTCGAGCTTGATCAGGTTGTCTTCTGAGTCGAACAGGTACTCGGCCAGGGCGCGGGCCAGCTCAGTCTTTCCAATGCCAGTGGGCCCCAGGAAGATGAACGAGCCGATGGGCCGTCGCGGGTCCTTGAGTCCTGCGCGCGCCCGTCGCACCGCCTGTGAAACGGTTTTGATCGCCTCGTCCTGGCCGACCATCCGGTTGTGGAGCTCGTCCTCCATGCGGAGTAGACGCGAGGTCTCCTCTTCGACCAGTCGCGATACGGGCACGCCTGTCCAGGCGGCCACGATCTGCGCGATGTCCTCCTCGCCTACTTCAGGGACGGTCTCCCCGAGCTTGTCCCGCCAGGCAGCCTCTTTGAGGGCCAGCTTGTCCTGCAGCTTCTTGACCTTGTCGCGAACGCTCGCGGCTGCCTCGAAGTCCTGCTTGTTGACCGACTCGTCCTGGTCAGACCGATGCTTCTTGATCTCCTTTTGGAGCTCTTTGAGATCGTCCGGAGTCGTCGTCAGCTTCATGCGGACGCGCGCCGACGCTTCATCGATCAGATCGATTGCCTTGTCGGGCAGAGCGCGGTCGCTGACATAGCGGTCGCTGAGCACCGCCGCCGAGTGCACCGCAGAGTCGGTGATGGTCACCCGGTGGTGCTTCTCGTAGAGCGATTTCACGCCGTTGAGAATGTCGATCGTTTCGGCGAGTGTCGGCTGGTCGACATAGACCGGCTGGAAGCGGCGCTCGAGCGCTGCGTCCTTCTCGATGTACTTGCGGTACTCGTTGAGTGTGGTCGCCCCGATGCACTGGATCTCACCACGTGCCAGTGCAGGCTTCAAGATGTTGGCCGCGTCGATGGCGCCTTCCGCAGCACCCGCGCCGACCAGCGTGTGCAGCTCGTCGATGAACAGCACGACCTCGCGGCTCGAGCGGATCTCGTCGAGGATCTTCTTGAGGCGCTCCTCGAACTCGCCGCGGTATTTCGTTCCGGCGACCAGGGCACCCATGTCGAGCGTAAGCACCCGCTTGTGCTGAAGCGACTCGGGCACGTTGCCGAGGTTGATCTGCTGCGCGAGCCCTTCGGCGATCGCCGTCTTGCCAACGCCAGGCTCGCCGATCAGAGCCGGGTTGTTCTTGGTGCGCCGGCTGAGGATCTGGATCACGCGTTCGATCTCGGTCTCCCGCCCAATCACCGGGTCGAGCTGATTCCGCCGCGCAAGCTCGGTCAGGTCCCGGCCGAACTGGTCGAGCAGCGGAGTCTTGGACGGCTTCTTGGGGGCGGGCTCGGCCTCGGTTTCGGCGCTAGAGTCGTGCAGCAACCGTTCGATCTCGGACCGCACCTTTTCCAGGGTGGCGCCGAGGTCTTCGAGCACGTGGGCCGCGATGCCCTCGCCTTCGATGAGGAGACCGAGCAACAGGTGCTCGGTGCCCACATAGTTGTGGCCCATCCGGCGTGCCTCTTCGAAGGAGATCTCGATGACCTTCTTGACCCGAGACGTCGGGATGATCTGCTGGATGATGATCCGCTCGTTCCGACCGAGCACAGACTCGATCGTCTGGCGAACCTTGCCGATCTCCACGCCAAGGTTGTTGAGTACCTTGGCCGCCAGGCCTTCACCTTCGCGGAGCAGGCCCAGGAGCAGATGTTCAGTTCCGATATAGCTGTGGTGCGATCGTTCTGCTTCTTCTTGGGCGAGCGTCAGAACCTTTTTCGCTCGCTCAGTAAATCTCTCAAACGGATACAAGATCCTTCCTCCTGGACTCTGGACTACCTAGGTGGGGCCAGCACCTCCTCGATCTGTTGGTCGGGCGCCTGATGGCAACCTCGCTTCTAATATAACGTCCTACTCAGCCGTCGGATTTCCTTATCGCGGAGGCGCTGTGAGACCGACTCTTGAGCGCCTAGGCACCTATCTGCCGGCGGCCATCGCCTTCGCGCTGCCGACCGCCTTTATACCCAACCTGGTCGATTCATTCATCCTGCCGCGGGCCGCGATCGTGATCATCGGAGCCTGTCTTGGAGCTGGCCTGGCCCTCCTCCTGCCCCGGCGGCCCGGTCTGGGGAACCTCCGCTTACCTCTCCTGGCCGCCGGCGCCGCCGCCCTGCTTGCCTTTGCGTTCTCCGCGTCCTGGCCTCTCAGCCTGGCCGGTGCCTACACACGATACGAGTCTCTTCCGATACGGCTTGGCTACCTTGCGCTGCTTGCCGTTCCGGTCTGGCTTCTTCGAAACGAGATCTCCCGCGAGTGGGTCGTTGCGGGATTCGTTTTTGGAACTTCGATCGCCAGCCTCGAGGCATTGATGCAGGCTGCGTCCGCGGTCACCTTCCGACCGGACGGCAACGTCGGGAATGCCAATCTCCTGGGCGCTCTGATTGCAATGGCGTTGCCGATGACCGTCGCCTGCGGCTTCCGGCGCGATCGGTTCTTCGTCGCCTGGTGGCTAGGCGCCGCTGTCATGGTGGGTGGGCTGCTTGTATCGACCTCTCGAAGCGGTGGGTTCGGAGCCTTCGCGGGCTGCCTTGCCCTGGTGGTTTTTGCGCTTCGAGACAGGCGCATGGTGGTGGCGTCCGCGATCGCATCCGGCGCCGTCATGGCGGTCGCGTTGTGGCTGATTGTCTTCGGCCCCTTGGGACTGTTGAACAACGATCCGGCGCGAAGTCGCTTTCAGCTTTGGCCCGATGCGCTGCGCATGATCGCCGCGAGACCGATCACAGGTTGGGGCGAGGATGCGACCGGATTGGCGCTGGGTCGGTTTCTCAGTGCGAACTGGGCGCCCGGCGTCATCTATGACCGCACCCACTCCGGCCTCCTCGAGATCGCCGCCACGCAGGGAATCCTCGGCACGGTCGCGCTGGGCTGGGTTCTTGTCGTGCTGTTTCGCGGTATCTGGCGGTTTCGATTCACCGATTCCGCGCCGGCGCTCGGCGCTGCGTGCTTCGGATACACCGCCTGGGTCCTGTTCAACTTCGATTGGGCACCGGCGACGGGTGCGTTCTGGTTGCTTGCCGGCACGGCGTGGTCTGCGGTACGGGCAGCAGAATCAGGACCACTCCCAGAAGCGGTCGTGGCTACCGATCGCTCGCACTCGCCTGGCGTGGCGCGGTCGGCGGCCGCGGTGGGGCTGGCCCTGATCGGGGTCTGGTTGGGTGCGATGCCGGTTCTGGCCGACGCCTGGTACTCGCAAGGGCGCCTCGACCTTTCGGTCGTTGTCGATCCGCTGCAGGCGCACTATCACTGGATTCGCGGCCACAACCTGGTCGAGTCAGGAGATGCTGGCGCTGGGGTGGTCGAGTTGCGGCGCGCCGCGAACCTCGGCGAAACCGAGCCTCAGGCATATGTCGATCTTGGCGACGCTGAAAGGAAGCTCGGCAACTCGGCGTCGGCTCGCCGCGCCTACCAGTTGGCGCTCGTCATCGATCCATTTTTCGAGCCGGCGCAGCAGCGACTGGGGAGCCTCGGCGCCTAAAGAAGTGCCCTTGCCGGGCCCTCCCTCGAGCCTGACCAACCTGACCGAGCGTGAGTAAATCACCGGTCAGGTCAGGCGAGAACCCAACCTGTTAAGGAAGACGCCGAGACAGGAGCCGCTGACGTCCGATCGCTAGGACTCGTCCCTCATGTCGTCGTACTCGTCGTGCCGACGGTCACCCCGGCTCGCGACCAGGTTCGCCGGTGGAGCCGACAGCTGCTTGAGGCTCAGCGAGATACGCCGCCGCGCGGTGTCGATCCCGATCACCTTCACCTGCAGCGTCTCCCCGACCTTCAGCACGTCCTCGGTCCGCTCCACGTGATCCCACGAGAGCTCCGAGATGTGCAGCAGGCCCTCGATCCCGGCCATGATCTGCAGGAACGCCCCGTACTTCTTGGTCTTGGTGACCTGGCCCTCTACGATCGACCCGATCGGCATCGACTGCACCAGCTTCTCCCACGGGTCCTGCTGCAGCTGGCGCAGTGAGAGCGAGATCCTGGTCTGCTCGGGGTCGAGCTTGATGACCTTCACGGTCACCTCGTCTCCGAGCTGCAGAACGTCGGTGACCTTGGACACGCGGTCCCACGAGAGCTCGGAAATGTGGATCAGGCCATCGGCGCCCCCGATGTCGACGAATGCGCCGTAGCTGGTGATTCCGGACACCGTGCCCTTCACGGTGGTTCCCATCTGCAGGCGGCTGAACAGCTCCTCACGCTTGCGTGCGCGATCCTCGTCCTCCGCCGCCTTCTGGCTGACGATCAGCCGGTTGCGCTTGCGGTTGACCTCGAGGATCTTGACGGGGATCCGCTGGCCGACCAGCGACTCGAGGCTGCCGGCGTAGGCGCGCGCCACCTGGCTCGAGGGCAGGAAGCCACGGAGCCCGAGCACGTTGACGATCAGGCCGCCCTTGTTCTGCTCGCGGACGTCGGCTTCGATCACCGAACCGTCGGCCTGCTTCTCGGCGGCCACCAGCCAGGTGGTCTCGGCGCGGGCGCGCCGCAGGCTCAGGACGACGTTGCCTTCTTCGTTCTCGGGCTGGAGGACGTATACCTTGATCAGATCTCCGGGCTCCAGGCCGATCGATTCGACCTCGCCGCGAAGGCCGAGCTCCTTGCTCGAGATGACCCCTTCCGCCTTGGCGCCGATGTCTACCAGCACCTCGTCGGGGTCGACGCGTACGACGATGCCATCCACGATATCCCCATGGTTGGGGGTCTTGAAGGCCTCCGCCTCGTAGTGGAGGTAGTCCTCCATGGTCATCGCCGCAGATGAGTCCCTTTCGGTCGCCTCCTCTTGTTCTTTCAGGACGACACCGGACTCTGTGGACAAAACGTATACCCCCTAAGGATTATTGGTGTGGTCTTGGTCGTCATATACGGCCTACGCCAAACGGAGTGCAATTGTACGCCAGAACTCGACTTTATCCAGGATACGGCAGCTTCAGATCGTGGTTGTCGATGAGCCGGGTTTTGCCGATCCAGACTGCTAACACCGCTAGGCTCCCGGGCGTCGCAAACGTCTCAGGGTCGACCATCGCCGCGTAATCCAGCTTGGCCAGCGGCTCGGCTTCGATCGGCTCCCGCAGGATCACCTGCAGCCGGCCCGGGTCGTACTCCCCACTGGCGTACGCTTCCGCGGCCATGCCGAGGGCCCGGCTCAGGCAAACCGCCGCCCTCCGCTCCGCCGCATTCAGATACGCGTTTCGCGAGCTCAGGGCCAGCCCATCTGCTTCTCGGACGGTCGGACAGACCCGGATTTCGACCCCGATGTCGAGATCGGATGTCAGACGCTTCACCACCGCCACTTGCTGAGCGTCCTTCTGGCCAAAATACGCACGGTCCGCGGAAGTGACGGTGAGCAGCTTAACGACGACCGTCGCCACGCCCTCGAAATGACCCGGCCGGGCCGCCCCCTCCAAGGTGTCGGAGACTCCATGGACGGTCACGCGCGTGCTTGTGCCCGGCGGGTACATGTCGGCCACGGCCGGCTTGTAGATCACATCGACGCCCGCCGCTCGAAGCCACGACATGTCGCGCTCGGTGCTCTGCGGGTAACGCGCGAGGTCCTCGCCCGCGCCGAACTGGATGGGGTTCACGAACACGCTGACGATGACCTTGTCGTTCTCTCGACGCGCCCGATCGACCAGGCTCATGTGCCCGGCGTGGAGGGCCCCCATGG